>CAZHPN010000122.1:0-19317 GCA_964534375.1 uncultured bacterium
TTGGCACCGGTTCTACGACCCGGTCGCGGGGAGGTATTTGCAGGCGGATCCGATTTCGATTCACAGCCGTTTTCCGAACATCTCTCACCTGATTCCTGCATACGTGTACGGCACAAACCGTCCATTGAACGCTTTTGATTTCACAGGTTACGATCCGCTCGAGACTGCGAGAGACTTAAAAGAAAAATCAGACCAAGTCGGCGGCTTACTTAATAACGGCGATGCCTGCACCGCGTGTCACGACAAATGCAAGGGCGACCAGGACGCATGCGACGCGAGTTGTGCTAAGAACGAAGACGCTTGCTGGAAAGAAAGCCCCGACAAAGGTCCCCTTCATTGCTATTATGATGCCCTGAAATGCAACGACGCGTGCAACTACTTGGGGCATCCCTGCAACGTGTTTATCAAGTCGATTCTTAATTTCTACATGGATTTCCTTCCGCACCACATGGGCGATGTTCTAAAGCCGGGCGACTAGAACTGAAACGGCGGCGTTCACGGGGATTGAATGAGAGTCCGAAGCACAATTAGAATCATTGTCGTCTTGCTGGGGCTTGTCGCGTTGCTGGCGTTGCCGCACGCCTTCTTGGCTCTCGTTTTTTACAGTTTCCATCCGGGCGGCAATCTCGACATGCCGATTTGGACCGGGGGTCTCTTCCGGCTTCACGAGCTTCATGGAATCTCTTGGGAGTTTTTCGCATGCGTCATAATATTATTGCGACTGGCCGTCCGCGGAAAAAAAGATCCGTGGATTCTGCGGATGCTTCTTATTTGCTATTGTTCCTTGTTTGGATTGGGCGCGATTCTTGAATTCCGAGGTTTCGACATCGGCCGAGTCCTTTTCCAGATCCTTCTACTGCTGGAATTGATCAGCTTTCTATTAACATGCGCCGGCGGGTACCTCTTTCTAAAGAAAGCCTTTGCTGCGGAAAAACAGACTCCGGCGGATATCACGCCGGTCGACGGCGCACGGGGCTCCGGGGCGACGTGGTCGTATGTAAGGGCTTTGGGATTTGTACTTCTCGTTGTCCCCGCCGTTTCGACAGGCATGTATACGGCCGCTCGCTTCGCGATAGCCGAACTTTATGACCGGTCTCGCGGAGCAGTTGACATGCCGGAGATGGTGAGAGTTCCGAGCGGAAGTTTCATGATGGGTTGTTCGCCGGGCGACGCGAATTGTTACGAGATGGGCCGCGACTCCGGCGGCCCCCACTGCAACACCGCCTCATGCGTAAATGCCCTCCGTTCAATGAAGCGAAGGGGCCAGGTGATTCATAGGATCGGCTGGTGGATGGAATTCACTCCTGAAGAACCCGCCCATTGGGTGACAGTGAATGGATTTTGGATGGATACGATTCCGGTCACGCAGGCGCAATACAAAAAAGTAATGGGGAAAAACCCGAGCCAGTTTAAGGGTCGGGGTCGCCCGGTTGACGAAGTCGACTGGGAGGACGCCCGCGACTACTGCCAAAAGGTGGGAAAACGCTTGCCCACGGAAGCGGAGTGGGAATATGCGGCGCGCGGCGGCACAACCGGAGCCCGTTACGGCGAATTGAGTGCCATTGCGTGGTATGGAAAGACGGTCGATCGAACGGGCACGCATCCGGTTGCGCAGAAACAGCCGAATGCCTTTGGCCTTTACGACATGCTCGGAAATGTAAGGGAATGGTGCGCGGATTGGTACGCCCCGCGGTATTACGAGGAATCGCCCTCGGATAATCCTCAAGGACCGCCGCCGGCCCTTGCGCCAGGCGACAAGAATTTCGGCGACGGCCACGTGGTGCGCGGCGCCGCGTTTGACGACGTGCCCGAGGATGTCCGGGTTTCGCGGCGAGCACAAAAGGGTGCATCGTTCATCGGTTTCCGTTGCGTGCGTGACATTTCCGACGCCAAGTCGGAGCCACCGGCAGCCGCGACGCCGACGCCCTCGCCCGAGCCGACTCCGGCCGGGCCAGAATAAGGTGGGCGCCAGCCGCAAGCCGTGCTTCGCCGGCGACCGGAACTTTAAAGACAGAGGCCACAGAGAGGGAGAACAGAGAGCACAGAGGGCGCAACGGCGCGCATCCGTGGCGCGCGATCACGCGCCAAGAATGCGCGTCAACTCTGTGCCCCCTGTGTCTGTGGCTTTCTCTGTGCCCTCTGTGTTTAGAATTCACCTTGCCGATGTCCGGTTGCTTGATCCTGCCGCGCTGGCGGCGGTATGATGCGCGCGGCAAAATCCGGCTGACGGTGGTGGCGGGCATCACGGTCGTAACGACCGTTGGCTTGGGGGCCTTCGCCGGCCGTTCGTGGGGAGGGGTACTCGTGCAGCCGACGTACACGCCGTATTGGGTACACACCGACAACCTCGGCTCGCCCATCGCGATGACGAACGCGAGCGGCAGCGTCGTTTGGCAAACCTGGTACGCGCCCTTCGGCGAGACCGCCGACCTCAATGACGATCCCGGCAATACCGGCACGCATGTGACGATGAACATTCGGCGGCCGGGGCAGTACTTTGACCAGGAGACCGGGTTGTATTACAATTGGCGCCGGTTCTACGACCCGGTTGCGGGGAGGTATTTGCAGGCGGATCCGCTTTCCAACGATGATGGATCGCTGCGCGCGTTCCGCGTGGTTCGCCCCTACCAATATGTCGGAAATCAACCGCTGAATAAAGTTGATTTGACGGGCAGGGGACACTGTCTCGACGCTTGTTTTCACCGCTGCGACGGCGCGTGGTTCACCTCTATGGAGGGGTGTTGCAAGGACCCCGGTTCCGGTCAATGCCACTTGGAACGCGATCGTTGGATATGCGAAGCGTATTGCGACACTCACCGGGGTGTCTGCGATACCATGTGCGGCGTCATGTGCACCCTCGTAGAGATATTGGGGGATATGGCCGATCCTCTTCACTCCACCGGGGGCGAATGAGAAAGGCTCAAGGGCTCATTGATGGACTTTCGAAGGTCTTCGGTCGGGGGGACGTGATGCTGATTCGATTTACGCTGCGGTCCGTTGGCGTCGTGGCGGCGCTCATCGCGTTGGCCGTTTTTCCGCACTCAAGATTGGCAATGGACTGCTGGCATTTTTATTCTGGTAATGATTTCATTGAACAGTTGCTCGGATACAGCGGGTTTTGGGGAGACGCGTTGTGGTGCGCGCTGATCCTATTGCGGCTGGCGGTGCGCGGAACGAAGGATCCGTGGAGCGTGCGGGGGCCCTTCTTGTCGTACGCCCTATTGTTCGGCATATGTGCGACTTTCAATCTTTGGAACATTTTTATCGATCGGACGGCGTTTTTGGCGCTTGTGTCGTTGGTGGCGATCAGTTTTCTCCTTACTTGCGCCGCCGGGTTTAGTTATTTGGCGAAATCATCCGCCGCCGAAAGACAACGCCAAACCGGCATTGCGATCGGCGACAAAGCCGCGGTCTCGCCAGCCGGCCTGTCGCATTTGAGAGCGCTGGGGTTTCTTCTCGTCGCACTTCCGATCGTTTCATTCGGCCTGGAGGCTGCCGTCGCCGCGGCGATCACTAAATTGGATGATCGATTACCGGAGGCGATGACCCGACCGGAAATGGTAAAAATTTCCGGCGGCGGTTTTATGATGGGGTGTTCGCCCGGGGACATCGATTGCGGCGAACTTGGAAGCGATCTGCGCAGCCCTCGCTTTTCGGATTCTGTCTCCCGCCATTTGGTTCGGGAGGCCGAAGAAACGAGACATCCAAACGGGTGGTGGTTGATTCTTGGCGCCGAGGAACCCGCCCATTACGTGACGGTGAACAGTTTTTGGATGGACACAGCGCCAGTCACACAGGAGCAATTTGAGCGGGTGATCGGCAGGAATCCAAGCAGGTTCAAGGGCCGGAGTCGTCCCGTCGAGAGCGTGGATTGGCCGGATGCGCGAAACTACTGCGAGATGGTAGGAAAACGGCTGCCAACAGAGGCCGAATGGGAGTACGCCGCGCGGGGCGGCACAGCGGGCCCTCGCTATGGAAAAATCGACGACATCGCTTGGTACGGGCCGACGATGGGGCGCTGGGGAACTCACCCGGTGGCGAAAAAACAGCCGAATGCCTATGGCCTTTACGATATGCTGGGAAACGTCAAGGAATGGTGCGCCGATTGGTGGGACGACAAATATTACCAACGCTCCCCCTCTGACAACCCGCAAGGCCCGGAACGACCAAGTTTTATTCGGAAACATATGTATCGCGGCGCTGCGTGCAACGAACCGCGTGAACGCGTCCGTGCGTCGCGGCGCAATTTCTTCAACGACCAACTTATCGGTTTTCGTTGCGCCCGCGACGATTCGAACGGCGCTGTGATGGTCGGCCGTAAGGCGGCGCCTGGTAAGGGAGAAGAAAGTGCGCCGGTCGCGATCAAGATCGTGGAAATTCCGGCGGGCAATTTTCAAATGGGCTCTCCGCTGGAGGAGCCGGAACGGCGGCAAGGAGAGATCCAACATGCAGTTACGATCAGCAGACGCTTTTTTATTAGCGCGACAGAAATCACGCAGGGACAATGGACGAGCGTGATGGGCATTAATCCGAGCGAATATCGCGAGTGCGGGGAGAACTGCCCGGTGGACCGGGTGTCCTGGAATGACGCGGTTGAATTTTGCAACCGGCTATCCGACCGCGAAGGCTTGTCGCGTTGTTACAGCGGAACGGCCAAATCGATCGTTTGGGATCGATCATGCGCCGGTTACCGCCTGCCCACGGAGGCGGAGTGGGAATACGCGGCGCGGGCCGGGACTACGACCCATTTCAACACGGGCGATTGCCTTCCCGAGGACCAAGCGAATTATCTTGCTTCTTTTCCGGCGGCGCACTGCCCGAAGGGCAACCGCGAGCGTCCCGACGGTCCCGTGCCGGTGGCCAGTTATCCACCAAATGCTTGGGGGCTGTTCGACATGCACGGCAATGTCGAGGAATGGGTTTGGGATTGGTGGGGCAAATACCCTTCAGGAGCGACGACGGATCCTACAGGCCCGCCGAATGGTCGGCTCGGCGGGGGGCTCAAGGGGATTCGAGGCGGCAGCGATGAAACTGGCGCCGACCATTGCCGTTCGGCAAATCGTTACGGCAACGCTCCCGAAACCCGACGTTCGGATCTTGGTTTCCGTATAGTAAAATCAGTTCCGTAGAACGCATGCGGCCTAGAATCGCTCCAAATCCATCGCGGCGAGCTTGACCGGGCCGTCTTTGCAGGGCGAGACAATTGGGCGTCGTTATTTTTTCGCCCGCGGCGAAAAACGAGACGGTTTTTGTGGCAGGCCGTAGCGCTGCGGCGCCGGCGCCCACGCCCGAGCCGACTCCGGCCGAGACGAAATAAAGTGGGCGCCAGCCGCAAGCCGTGCTTCGCCGGCGACCGGAACTTTAAAGACAGAGGCCACAGAGGGGAAGCACGGAGAGCACAGGGGGCGCAGCGGCCCGCATTCGGGGCGCGCGATCGCGCGCCCCGAATGCGCGTCGCCGGATAATCTTCTGTGAGCGTCCCCCCCACGCCTTCGCGGGGGCAGGCTCTTCCGGGCGCCATCTGACGAATCGCGCCAGGAAAGGCGCTCCTACAGATGGGGGTGCAACAAGCGGCGCCCCGGCGCCGGAGCGAGCGCGGCGGCGCCGCGCTCGTGACATTTCTTTCGACGCCCGTTCGCATCGAAACAGGGTCGGTGAAACGGGCGCCGTTTGCCGCGCCCGATATCAAAAATGGCGCGTCGTCGCGTTTTTGCGCGAGCACCCTCCGCTTTCGCGGAGGTAGGCTCTCCCCCCCCTCACACTTCCCATGATTGTCATGATAAATCCGCTGGGAATCATGGTTTCCTGCCTACTGCACGAAATACACCACCGCGACCGCCGCGCCCACCGCCACGACGATCCACCGCAGCGTCTGCGGCGGAACCCGGCCCGCCAGCAGCCCGCCGAGCGCGCCGCCGGCCAGGGCGCCGATCGCCATCACCAGCGCCGCCGACCATGCCACCTTGCCGGAGAAGAGAAAGAAGATCGCCGCCGAGATGTTGACGCAAAAGGCGAGCGCCTGCTTGAGGGCGTTGAGCCGCGTGAGCGAATCGTGCGCCGCCAGCGCCAGCACGGCGAGCACAATGACGCTCAACCCCGCGCCGAAATAGCCGCCGTAGATCGCGGCGAAAAAAATGGGGATGACGGTCCATGACTCGCGCGCGGTCCGAACGTCGCCGCCCTCGCCGCGTGTGCGCCATTTGCGCACCGGATTTTCGAGCGCCAGCAGTCCGGCGGCAAAGAGAATCAGCCAGGGAACCAGCGTGCGGAACGTCTGCTCCGCGGTATGCAGCAGCAGGACCCCGCCGGCGACGCCGCCGAGCGTCGCGGCCGGAGCGAGCCGGCGCAGCCGCGGCCCGGCGCCGCGCAGATCTTGGCGCTGGGCGAACATCGCCCCGAGGTAGCCGGGGCACAGCGCGACCGTATTGGTGACATTGGCGACGACGGCGGGCACGCCCACCGCCACCAGCATGGGAAAGGTGATCAGCGTGCCGCCGCCGGCGAGGGCGTTGACCGCGCCGCCGACCACCGCGGCGCCGCCGGCGAGAATCAGCTCCAGGCCCGTCATGTCCGCGACGGACCCAACTGCGGCCTACGACCGGACGCAGCGCGCGCCGGGGGTGGCGTCGCCGACGTTGCCGTCGTCGACCATGCCGTAGTCGAAATTGATGTACCACGCGCCGCTGTTGCCGCCCGAAACCAGGGAAGACGACCAATACCACTCGATGACGCCGGTGAGGTCCGGCGGCCAATACGCGCCGCTGGACCCGGGGCCGCCCGCGAGGGAGCAGCCCTCGCACGAGGCATTCCAGCAACCCTGGTAATTCAAGCAGCCGTCGGTCACGCCGCAGGAGCCGCCGGTGTCGGTCGCGGCGCAGCCGCGCAGCAGGCTGCGCAACTCGTCGATGCTGGGCAAACGCCAACCGCTGTAGCCGCCCCAGCTCAGGCCCGAGCAATAGCTCGCGGCGTCGGACTGCTGATAGCCCGTGACGCCGACCGTCGCGCCGCTCTGCCACATCAGGCCCGTCGCCGGATCCGTGCAGACCGTGCCGTCGCCGCTGCAATTCAGCGGCGGGGCCGAGTCGTCGTTGTCGTCATCGTCGTTGTCGTCGTCGTCGTCGGACACGCACACGTTGCTGACGCACATTTGCGACTGCGTCAGGCAATCGACGCAGGCCGCACCGCCCGTGCCGCAAGCGTAATTCACGTTTCCGGCCATGCAGTTGTTGTCCAGGCAGCAGCCGGTGGAACACGTGGTCGGCCCGCAGGCGACGTCGTCATTGTCGTCATCGTCGACGTTCGGCGACGAGTCGTCGTCGGGCCACGAGTCGTCGTCCGTCGGAAACGTGTCGTCGTCGGGCGACGTGTCGTCGTCGGGCGACGCATCGTCATCCGGCGACGCGTCGTCGTTGTCGTCGTCGTCGTCGGCGGCGGGCGACCCATCGTCGTCGCTCGGTTCGCTGCTGCTGCTGGTCGAATGGCCGCACGCGGCCGCGCAGGCAAACAGCGCCGCGATCGCGAGGAACATCAAAAACAAATAACTGCGTTTCAAGACGAACCCTCCGTTTTCGGCGGTCGAACGTTGGCGAAATTTACACGATTTCTACGCCCGTCGCCAACTCCGTCGACCGCCCTCGGGAAAACACTTGTCGGATTCATAACTACGCCCGCCGCGTCGCGCCGTCAAGATTGCGGGATTGCCGGATTGCGGCGGCGGCCGGCGCTACCCCGGCCGCCGCGCGACGACCCGCCAGAAGCGGCGATAACGGTCTTCCTGCGGGGCGGCGGCGACATCGCCGAAGCCGGCGCGGCCGAGCATCTGTCGAACCTCGTCGATCGCGTAGGTCGCCACGCCCGGGCCCGCGAACGGCCGGTGGTCCAGCGCCGCTTTGTCGGTGAAGACGAGAATCAACGCGCCGCCGGCCGCCATGACGCGCGCGATTTCGGCGAACGCTTGCGGCGCGTCGTCCCAGTAGAAGATCGTGTTGACCGCGCAAACCTTGTCGAAAGACGCGGGCGGGAACGGCAGCGCTGCGACGTCGGCGCATTCGAGCGACATCGTTCCGCCGCGCACGAGCGCGCGAAACCGGCGGCGGCAGTGGTTGACGATGGCTGCCGACGCGTCGACGCCGGCGAGGCGGCCGTCGCCGACCGCGCCGGCGATTCTCGCCAACAAATATCCGCCGCCGAAACCGATTTCCAAGACACGGTCGCCCGCGCACGGCGCCAGCGCGGCGAAGGCGGCGTCGTTCAAGGCGCGATTGCGTCGGTTCCATAGGCGCGGCAGCAGCCAGCCGCCGGTCAATCCCGACGGGCGTCGCAATTGGGCGGCGACAAAGCGCCAAAAACCGGTCGCCAAGATAATTCTCCCCAAGCAGCCGCCGGTTGGACGATCGCGTTTGTCCAAGCGAAACTGCGATGATTGACCCTGCAAGCTTGACAAGTTCCGGGCGCGCTGTCCATCATGAATCGCGACCTCGGAAAGGCGGCGCCGGCTCGTCCACCGCGGTCGTTTTACATAAAGGCGCCGTGATGAAAGACCGCCCGCGTTTCTGCCGTTTCCTGCCGCTGCTCGTCCTGCTCGCCGCGCTGGTCGCCTGCGGCCACAGTCGCGCTCCGAGCGCGGCGGATGACGATACGTCGCCCGTCGACGACGACGCCAGTCCCGTGTGGTCGGCGATGACGAGCGGGACGACGGCCTATCTGTACAGCGTTTGGGGCGGCTCGCCCTCGGACGTGTTCGCCGTGGGCGACGCCGGCGCGATCCTGCACTACGACGGCTCCTCGTGGTCGGCGATGGCGAGCGGGACGACGCTGGCGCTGCGCGGCGTTTGGGAAAGCGCCGCCACAGACGCGTTCGCCGTGGGCGACGCCGGCACGATTCTGCAATACGACGGCGCCGCATGGACGCCGATGACCAGCCCTACGTCGGAGGCGTTTTACGGCGTCTGGGGCAGCGCCGCCGCCAACGTTTTCGCCGTGGGCGACGCGGGATCGATCGTGCGCTACCGGGGCGACGCCTGGTCGGTCATGAAGTCGCGGACCACGAATTTTCTGACCGGGATTGGGGGCGTTTCGGCGCTCGACGTGTTCGCCGTGGGCGACGAGGCGACAATCATGCACTTCGGCGGCTTTTTGTGGGAGGGGATGACGACCAACGCCACGGGGCCGCTGTCCGGCATCTGGGGCAGCTCGCCCACGGATTTGTTCGCCGTCGGCTACGCCGGCATGATCCTGCAATACGTTTCCGCGTGGGCGCCGATGACGAGCGGGACGAAGAGCTATCTCTCCGGGGTTTGGGGAAGCTCCGCGTCGGACGTGTTTGCCGCGGGCTATTTCGGCACGATCTTGCACTATGACGGCTCGTCGTGGTCGGCGATGCCAACGGGGACGACCGATTCGTTGTCCGCCATCTGGGGCGCCTCGGCCACGGACGTGTTCGCCGTCGGCTGGGGCGGCGCGATTCTGCATTACGGCGGAGCCGCGTCAGTGAACAGTGAACAGTGAACAACGAACAGTGAACAGCGAGCAGCGAACAGCGAACAGCGAACAGTGGCCAAAGTCTGGCGGGAAGGGTGACAGGCAACCCACGCGTCGAGAGCTTCGATAAATGACACGTTTGACCGCCGACCACTGATAGCTGCGAACTTAAGATTTTGGAGGAGCACAAATCGGAATGTTGAATGGCGAATGGAGAATTGGCGACGCCGCCCGAAATTCGCCATTCGCCATTCGCCATTCGCCATTGCGCGGGGATGCGTTTTTTATCGACAGACTCTATAAGACCAGCACGCGCGGCTGTGCCGAAAATTTTTGGGCAGCGCGTTACGTTATTCTTTTCCGTCTGCGGCGCACCAGGACGATCGCGAGCGCGAGTGCGGCGACGGCCGCCAAGAACACCATCTGAACTTTGTTGACCCCGCCCAGCAAATCCTGAATCCGGGGACCGAAGAAATAGCCAAACAGCGTCACGACCGGCGCCCAGATCGCCGAACCGAGCAGGTTCAGCGGCGCGAAACGGCGAACAGGGATGCCGCTCAGGCCGACAGCCACCGGCGTCGTGACGCGCAGACCGTAAAAAAAACGAAAACCGATCATCAAGGGAATCGCCGCGCGCCCCAGCGCCGCCTGCACGCGCTCGACCCGCGCGCGCCAGACCGGCCGGTTTTCCAGCAACCGCGGCCCCTGCCAACGGCCTAGCCAATAGAACGTTTGGTCGCCGGCAAACGCGCAGGCGAACGCGATCGGCAGCACCAATTCGAGCCGCAAGTAGCCGCGCTGCGCCGCGTACCCCGCGAGCGCCAGTACGGCCGGCAGATCGACCGCGCAACCGGCCGCCACCGCCCAATAGCCATACGTCTGGACCGCGTAGTCAAGCGTCATCGCGAACATCCACCGTCAAACGGACCGGCTTATGATTGAGACAACGCGCGCCAGTCTGGCAGGCGCGGGCGGCTTCGGCAAGAGAAGAACAGTGAACAGCGAACGGCGCCTGCAAGAGTCGCTTTCTTTGCGTGTGCCCAGGCGATTCCGTAGGCTTGCGGGCCACTGACAACCTCGTGGTCCGCTGCGTAAATTCAGGTCCGCCCGCCAAGGGGGCGTCCGGCCGCCCCTCCCTGCGGCGGGGAGGGGCGCGGCCACGCTGGACGTGGCCGGGGGAGGGGTCTGCGCGACCCGCGGAGCAATGGACGCGTATTTACGCAAAATGCTCGAACCGCGAACAAGGAACGACAGGTCTGCACGGGTCGCGGTTCGAGGCAGGCCGGTCGTTCTTCGTCGTTTATTGCCCAACGGCGGCAAAATATCTTGACAACTCAAAACCGCCAGCGTATCGAGTTAATCAAGAGCAGCCTTTCCGGAACTTTCCAAAGGGCAACGTCACGCAAGACAGGCACGCGATTGCCGCGTTTGGGCGCACGACGCGCGAGCCGTCGTCGCGCGGTCGGGGCGCCGCGCGGCGGATCGCCATTTTCGTGTTGTTGTGCGGCGCGATGCCGCCCGCGGCGGCGCACGCCGGTCTGGGCACGATTCCGTATATGTATGGTTTCGGCGCGCGCGGCGCGGCGCTGGGCCAGGCGTACACGGCCTTGCCGGACGACGCCTCGACCGCGTTTTTCAACCCGGCGGCGATGGCGGCGATGGCCGAATCGCAGATCGCCTTGAGCTATCTGTACGCGCGGCCGGAATTCCAAGGCGGGCCGGTCGGCGACCTGCGGCGGTTCCGCGAAGCGAACAACCCATTCGAATTCAACCTGGCGCAGAAGCTTAACAAGTTGTTCAAGACGGACTGGGACCTCGCGCTCGGCGTCGCCCTGGCGCTCGACGACGGGGGCTGCGCGTTCATTCGTTTCGCGGATTCGGCGAACCGCTACGGCACGTTTTATCGCTACGGCCCGGCCTCCTTCACCTTGAGCAACGCGCTCGGCTGGCGGATCCAGCCGTGGATGTACATGGGCGCTGGCGTGCTGACGATGCTGCATTCGGAGTCGACGTCGGTCGCCCAAACCGACCTCAACGGTCATACGGCGCACCAGAACATCACCCTGAACGCCAACGTCGCGCTCGCGCCGATCGCCTCGTTGTTTTTCCGCACCGGCCCGGCGGACCTCGGCGTCGCGTACCACGGCTCGGCCTGCGGCATCTTCGGCCCGATCAACGACAACACGGTCGTCACCGTCGGCGGCGCCACGCTCGCCGCGATTCCGATGGTGCTCAAATACAAAGACACCTTTCTGCCGCAGCGCGTGAGCCTCGGCGTGTTTTGGCGCATCGCGCCCTGGGTGAGCGCCGCGGCGGACGGCGTGTGGTGGAACTGGGGCGCGTTCAACAAGGCGATCCGGCGCAACGACGAGCCGCGGCAGAACCTGGGCCTCGATTTTCACGACACGTACGTGCCGCACCTGGGCGTGGAATTCACGCCCCTGCCCGGCTTCAATGTCCGCGCCGGCTACGGTTACGAGCAAACGCCCGTTTCCCAGGGCGGGTCGAGCGCCAACATGATACTCGACAACTCGAAGCACATCGGCGGCCTCGGCCTGGGCTACACGCTGCGGGACTCCAGCGTCATGCGGTATCCGGTGAGCTTCGACGCGTCGTATTTCCTGCAATATCTCGTCAAACGCACCGCGGTCTCCACCGACGGCGTAAAATACGAGAGCTTCGGCGCGCTCAACGGCGTGATCGGCACGTTGACGCTTCGCTATCAGTGAACAGCGAACAGCGAACAGTGAACAATGAACAGTGAACAGTGAACAGTGAGTGGGGCGACCCGTCCGCGCGCAGAGCGGGTCGCGCGGGTTCGCGGGCGGCGAGAGCATAGGTCCCATAGGTCCAATAGGTCCAATAGGCCCTATACGTCCCATGCGTCCCACAGGTCCCATAGCGACTGCCGATTTTCTCCGTAAACCACACAACGCAAAAACGTGTTTTTTCAATTGGCAATAATTCCTTCCTTGCACTTCTTCATTTTTCACTGTTCACTGTTCATTGTTCACTGTTCACTGTTCCGGAGCGGCCCGATGCCGAACATGAAGATCACCGGCGCCGGCATGTACGTGCCGGAGCGGGTCGTCACCAACGACGACCTGGCGATCTTGATGGACACGAGCGACGCGTGGATCGTGCGGCGCACCGGCGTCCGGCAGCGCCGCTACTGCCCCGAGGGCCTGTCGGGCGCGGACATGGCCGAGAAGGCCTTCGTGGGCGCGTTGGCGCAGGCGCAGATCGAGAAGAGCGCGATCGAAGCGATCATTTCGGCGACGCTCAGCCCGGATCACCTTTCCCCCGGCATGGCCAGTTTCATTCAAGACAAACTCGGCCTCAACGGCTGCGCGGTGCTGGACATTCGCAACCAGTGCACCGGTTTCTTGTACTCGCTCGCGGTGGCCGACGCGTGGATCAAGACGGGCTTGTACCGAACGATTCTGCTCACCGGCACGGAGATTCATTCGACCGCGCTCGATTACTCGACGCGCGGCCGCGAGGTGACCGTTCTCTTCGGCGACGGCGCGGGCGTGATGATCGCCGAGGCGACCGACGAACCGGGCCGGGGCGTGCTCGCGCTCGACTTGCACGGCGACGGCAAGTACGCCGACGCGCTGTGGATCGAGGCGAGCGGCCACCGCTTCCACCCGCGGGTGACGCACAAGATGATCGAGGAGCCGCGCTTTTACCCGCAAATGCACGGCCGGCTGGTCTACCTGCACGCGGTGCGGCGCATGCCGGAAACGATGCAAACGTGCTGCGCCAAGGCCGGCGTCAACGTCGCGGACGTCGACTTTTGGATCCTGCACCAGGCGAATTTGCGCATCAACGAATTCGTCTGCGAGAGCCTGGGCATTCCGCCGGAAAAATCGTGGAACAACATCGACAAATACGGCAACACGACCGCGGCCACCCTGCCCCTCGTGCTCTGCGAAGCGCAACAAAAGAAGTTGATCGAGCCGGGGATGCTTGTCGGTTTCGCCGCTTTCGGCGCCGGGTTTACCTGGGGCGCGCTGCTCATGCGCTGGTGACGAAACCGTGCAGCCGCAGATTGCGCGGATTTACGCAGATGCAGGGGCCAAGGGCTGCGCTGCGCAATCTGCAGCAAAAAATCTTACGTTGCGGCCGCCGGCGGCGCGATGTCTTCCGCCGGCAGATCGACGTGAAATTGCGTGCGGACCTCGTCGCTCTCGACGGTCAGCGAACCGCCGTGCTCGGCGACGATGCCATAGCTGACGGACAGCCCGAGGCCGGCGACGCGATCGCGCGGTTTGGTGGTGAAAAACGGATCGAAGATCCGGTCGATGATCTCCGGCGGGATCGCCGGGCCATGGTTCTCGACGGTCAGGCGCACCCACGGCTTGCCGTCCTTGGCGAAACGGGCCCCCGCGATCGTGAGCGTTTTGTCCGCGTCGACTCCGGGGTAACGTTCGTTGAGCGCGTCGCGGGCATTGGTCAGCAGATTCATCAGCACCTGCTGAATTTGCTGCTGGCGGCAGCAAATTCGCGGCAGGTCGTCCGGAATGGCGATCGTCAACTCGATCTTGTCCTGGCGCAGCGCCGCCGCCGTCAACGTCAACGTGTCATCCACAATGTCGATCAGGCGCGCCGGGCTGCAGGCTGACGTTTCGTCGCGCGCAAACGCGAGGAGATTCTGCACGATTTGCGCCACCCGCATCGTTTCCATGACGATGCGCTCGGCGTAGTCGGTCAGGCGATCGTTGTCCGACGCGCGAATCTTGATCAGTTCCGCGAAATTCAAGATGCCCGTGAGCGGATTGTTGATTTCGTGCGCGACGCCGGAGGCCAAGGTGCCGAGCGACTCGAGCTTCTGCTGATGGCGCAATTGGGCCTCGAGCAGGATCTTCTCTTCCTCGGCCCGCTTGCGCTCGGTGACGTCCCAGCAGACGCCGGTCATCGACGCGGCGCGGCCGGCGTGGTCATAGGAAACGTCGCCGCGCGCCACGATGTGGTGCACGCTGCCGTCCGGCCAGACCGCGCGGTACTCGGTTTCGTACGCGGCGCCCTGCTCGACCGCTCGCGCCAGCGCGGCCTCGACTTCGGCGCGGTCGTCGGGGCTCATGACCTTGAAAAAATCTTCCGCCTCGCCGGAATATGTGCCCGGCTCGAATCCGAGCAGGCGATGGGTCTGGTCGTCCCAAAAGCGCTTGTTGTTGATGATATCCCATTCGAAGGCGCCCATTTGCGCGGACGCCAACGCCAGGTTGAGACGGTCGCGGCTGCGGCGCAAATCCTCTTCCGCGCGGCGGCGTTCCTCGCTGTTCTGCCGCAGCGCCGCTTCCGTGCGGTCGAGCGAACCGCGAATGCGCCAAACCAGAAAGGTGCAGGCGATCAGCACGAGCAGATAATTCACGGACTGGCCGACGATCATGCGCCAATCGAGAAAGACGCTGAACAATTTTTCGCGCTCGGTGAACAGCGGCGCGTACGCGACAACGCGCTTGAATTCCAACAGGACCAACAACGCCCACAGGAGATTGCCGAAGACGAAGAACAAGGCAAATTCCCGCGGACGCAGAAACCAGGCGACCACCAGCAGAATGGCCAGTACGAGCATTTCGTGCAGCGAATTCTGGCTGCCCATCAGGTGCGCGTGGATGATGCTGACAAACAGCAGCCCAGCGATCACCGCGGTCATCAAGCGGTAGGTTTCCTTGTCGGGCGCGCCAGTTTGCGGCCGGCGATGGAAGCGCCGCACCGTATAGGCCAGAAAGGCCACGGTGGCGACGCTGAGCAGGATCGAAAACACGAACACCGGCCGTTCAAGAAAGCCGCGATTATCCATAAAGAAGAGCACGCCGCACTGGGCGAGGATATAGAGCACCAGCAGGCCCGCCAGCACCGAGACGCCGTTCATGAACACGAATTCGCGCGCGACGGGTTCCGTGTCTTGCCGGCGGGGCGATTCTTCGCTGATATTCGGACCGGGCATCCGTTCCTCCGGGGCGACAAGCGCTGCGGTCGCGTCGTTCTTCCGGGCGGCGCTACGTGGCAGCGGCGCCGCCAAGAAATTTTCGGGGCATCGGCGATCGACCGCGGCTCACGGCCGGATGATCCCTTTGACGGTCTGGAAGTTCTTCTCCGACGCGTCCTTGTACTCTTTGATATGTTCCTTGACGCGTTCGATCAGCCGGTCGTGCTGTGTCTGGGTGATCGCTCTGTGCGCGTCGGTGACGATGCGCTGCTCGCCCTCGCCGTTCGGATCCCATTTGCCCTTCGCCTCGTTGCAGTGTTTGCAGGCGAGCGTGGCGTTGAACGGATCGGCGTAGCGGTTCCGGTATTTCCACGTGGGCAGGATGTGTTCCGTGAAGCCGGTGAAATACGCGGTCGCGTTGGCCAGCATGTCGGCGCCGCAATAGGCGCACTTTCCCTCCGTCCTGATCCAGGCGGCGGCGCTGATCTTCGGCCATTTCAACTCCGCCAGTTTTTCGATCTTCTCCGTGTCTTTCATGGGGAATCCTCCTTAAGCCCTTGTTGACGCGGGCACACGATGGATCGGGTCGCCCCCGCGCCGGCGCTGGCGCGAACTGCGGTCTTCTTTGATCCAGCCCCGATTTTTGGGCGGCGACGGCCGGGCTTGAGTCCTCTCACGGCCCTATTCTATTGAACCCGCGCCATGATTGGAAGAAAAAAATCGCGGCCACCGCGCTCGCCAAAACGGCGAGCGGGCGACCGCCGGAAGCGGAAGGCGCCTACTCGGTCGCGGTGACGCGCAACTGCGGCGGCCGCCGGTGCGCCGGATACGTGGACGCCAGCGCGGCTTCGCGGCCCACCCGAACGCCAGCCGTCTGCAGTGTCGCCGCGCTCGGCGCGCGGCCCGGCCGCGGACGAAGTCGCGCATCCGTCGCGGGAGCGTCGTCGACCGCGCTGGCGGCGGCCGACCCGCCGGCGGCCGGTTTCCGGTAGAATCGCGCCTCGCCCGGCGCTTCCGCCGCCTTCTTGTCGATAAATTCCTGGAAACGCTCGCCGTCTTCGCTGCGGCGTTTGGCTTCGGCCGATTCGCTCAGCCGCCGCATCGCGGCCAAGCCGATCAAGATCGCTGTGGCCACGGCCACATTCATTGCGAGATTCAGCATCGGTGTTCTCCTTTTCTCTTCCCGACGCAAATACTTCAAGGATCAGGCCAAGTGGTGTTCTCTGCCATTATCGCGCGATTTCAAATAGTTACGCGCCGTCCGCACGATTGCCCGTCGCGGGGCGAACCGAAGAAATGAAGGGGCCGGTTACGTTTCGTAATTGAATTTTTTGGCTGGCCGGAACGGCGGGCGGTTTCGGCGCGGGGCGAAGTTGCTCCGGGCGCGCAAACCCTTGTACACTTGACGTTGAGCAAGGGAGGCCGTTCCGTTGACCGTCGTCCATCGCGTGAACGCCAAGATATTTTGGCCAGCGGCCATCGCGACGCTGCTGATCCTGGCGGGGGGGTTGTTTTCCTCGTGCGGATTCGGCGCCGGCGAACATCGTGTTGACGACGACACGTCGCCCGACGACGATGACAACGACGATGCGAGCGCGCTGTGGACGGACGCGACATCGGGTCTGACGTGGCAGAACGGCGCAACTGTCGGGGCCGTCGCCTATGATTGGCAGGCGGCGGCCGGCTACTGCGCGGGCCTGAACTGGGGCGGCCTCACCGGTTGGCGACTGCCGACAATTTCCGAGCTTCGCAGTTTGATCCGCGGGTGCGCCGGCACGATTACCGGCGGCTCTTGCGGCGTGACCGACGATTGTCTGAGTTCCCAAGCTTGTTGGAATGCGCTATGTTACGGCTGTTCCGAATCAGGTGGTTCCGGGTCGGGCGGCGCCTATTGGCCGCCGGAAATCTCAGGCGAGGCCGGCGCCCATGCGTATTGGTCGTCTTCGTCGCTGGCGGACTACGGCTATCTCGCGTGGAGCGTCGATTTCAGCGCCGCCGGCGTCGACGCGGTCGGCGTCGTCAGCGATCTCGGCGCGCGTTGCGTGCGCTAGCGGCAAGGGGATTTGAAGCCAATGAAAACAAGCTCGCTGCTGTTGTTCGCGATTCTGGCCGCGGCGTTTGCCGCCTTGTTCTCCGCCGCCTGCGCCTCCCGCGGCGACGACGACGATTCGCCGGCCGCGGACCTCGCCGCCGAAAGCGTCTGGACCGACCCGGCGTCGGGGCTCACGTGGCAGAACGGCGCGCCGGTCGGGGGCGACTCGCTATTGCCGGTGGAGGCGAACACCTACTGCACGGGCCTGATGTGGGACGGCCTCGGCGGCTGGCGTATGCCGACGATCTCGGAGCTGCGCAGCTTGCTGCGCGGCTGCGCCGCCACCGTGACGGGCGGTTCCTGCGGCGTGACGGACACGTGTTTGAGCCCCTCCACCTGTTGGCTCGACGCTTGCAACGGCTGCTCCGCCTCCGGCGGGCCCGGGACGAACGGCGCGTATTGGCCGCCGGAAATCCTGGGCAGCCTCGCCCTCGGCGGCGGGTATTGGTCCTCGTCGGCGGCGGCGGGCAGCGCGGCGCCGAACGGGTGGTCCATCGATTTCGCGACCGGCGCGGTCTATAGCGACGCCGTTTTCGCCTTCGTGCGTTGCGTGCGGTAACTGGCGCGCGCGAGTTCGCCCATAGGGTTGCGCCCTATGTGCGAATGCGGCGGCGCCCGACATACAATCGGCGAACACTTTAGTAGATCTTGGTGAATCGCCTGGTTATTAAGAGCAATCAGGGCGATTTCGAAAGCCCTTGCGTCAACCGGCAAAGGAGAGAAAGAAGCATGAACAAGAAACTCGTTGCGTTGGTGCTCGCGGCCTGCGCCGCGGCCCTGATTTTCGGCCTCTGGGCCTGCGCGAGCAAAAGCAGCAGCAGCAGTCCCGCGGCCGACGATGACGTCAGCCCGACCGATGACGACGCCAGCCCGACCGATGACGACACGAGCCCGACCGATGACGACACCAGCCCGACCGATGACGACGACAACGACGACGACGATGCGTCGCCGGGGGAGACGTGGACCGACCCCTCTACGCATTTGATGTGGGAAGTCAGCAAGAGCGGCGATCGCGATTTGACCAGCGCGCTGTCGTACTGCAACAGCCTTTCGGCAGGCGGCTTCGGCGATTGGCAATTGCCGACGATCGACCAACTGCGGACGATCGTGACCGGCTGCGCGGACACAGAAACCAGCGGCGCCTGCGGCGTCACGGATTCCTGCACGAAAGAAACGTGCCACAACAGCTCGTGCGACGGCTGCAAACAATACGGCGGTCCTGGCGGAAACGGCTGCTACTTGCCGGCCGAGTTGGGCGGCGATTGCGCGGCGCCATATTGGTCCCAGACGCCGGACGAGACCGATGCGCTCTACTTCTGGGCCGTCGATTACTCGTACGCCAGCGTCATTGAGCGCTCCGTGAAAAACGCCGCGACCAACGTCCGTTGCGTGCGCGCGGCGTCGTAGGCGAAAGAAGCTCTTTACTACTATCGCTCGATTTCTTGTTTCTGCGCCAAGATTTTCGTCGCGCCGTTGCTTCGACTGGGAATAATGGGACGTATGGGACCGATGGGACTCATGGGACTATCGGCGCCGTGTCCGTTCGTCAACCACGCGCGATAAGACCACGCCGGCCCCGCGCCGGTTCATTCCGCAATCCGCAATCCGCAATCCGAAATTTGGTTGCGGCTCTGCCGCGCTGTACTACTGTCGCTCGATTTCTTGTTTTGGCGCAAAGATTTTCCGCCGCCGCTAACGGCCTCGCCGCAGACTCCGGGGCGCCATAGGACCTATAGGACTTATGGGTCTTATAGGTCTTATAGAGACTGTCTATAAAGTGAATTTTATCGTCGTGACGGCGATT
>CAZHPN010000123.1:0-19269 GCA_964534375.1 uncultured bacterium
GGCCACGCTTTCGCATTGCTCGGAGATCCTAAATCGACTTTGCCGTTGCCCTGGCCCACACGGTTGTTTCGCTTGCGCTGCCCCTTTGAATAGGATAGAAGGCTCTCTTCGTCGTGCGAGAATTGCGAACGCGGCGAAGGCCCGGACCACCTGGTGTCCGGCGGAGGATGAAGAGTGTTTGGGCGCAACAAGGAACGTCGAATCGGAACCCAGCCGCTGCCGACGGTGGCGTGCCCGGTCTGCAAGGGCGTCTCGACTGTCCGCATGTCGGCGCGCGAGGCGAATGTCTGGCATGAGCGAATCAAATCGAGCGAACACGGCGCCGCCGAATCCGTGGATCGTCCGTGTTGGGCGTGCGACGGGAAGGGCCAGATACCGGTCGAACGCCGCAAGTCGCAGATCGGCCACTTCAGCCGCTGACGGCCGAAAACATTCGCCGCCGCACCGGCATTTGGAGCCGCTTCGGGAGCGGGTAATAACTTTACAGCCGTAGACTGGACCACATATAAACGAGGATTATGTTTGGATTTTCAGACCGAGACCGGATGTTGATTTCAAACGGACTATCTCCAGTGGTCGCCGCGCCATGAAGAAAAAAAAGCACGCTTCGTTCGATGCCGTCGAGATGCGCCGCCGCGCCGAGGAGAAGCTGCGGGAGAAGCAGGCCGGCGCCGCCGCGCAGCCCGGCGAGGCGGACGTGAACATGCCGCTTCACGAATTGCAGGTCCGCCAGATCCAACTGGAGATGCAGAACGAGGAGTTGATTGCGTCGCGGGCTGAGATCGCGGCCGGGCGGAACGCCTACGCCGAACTCTACGATTTCGCTCCCGTGGGCTATTTCACTTTGGCGCCCGACGGCGCGATCCGCTAGGTAAATCTAACCGGGGCGGGCCTGCTGGGACGAGAACGCGCCCGGCTGGCCGAATGCTTTCTTTGAAGGGCTTGGGCTGCACTCTCTTGCCACAGCCTACGCCAAAGAATGTCACTCCTTGAAAAGGTACAACCACCAACCGGAGAGCCGTGGGCGGGAGATCCGCTCGCACGGTTCGGAGGCAGGGGGGGGGACCGACGCAAGTCGGTCCTTCCTACCCCCTAGCCATGACGCGGCGTCGTCACGCCCCGCCGAACGATTTGTTCATCTCGCCCCACATCTTTTCGATGGCGGCGGGATCGTCGTTCTTCATGATTTCGAAGGCCTTGGCGCGGGCGCCCTGTTTGATCGCGGCGAAGGTCGAGAGCTTGTAGCTGCCGAGCTTCTTCGCGGTCTCGACGGCGGCGGGGCGCAGCTCTTCGGCGGAGCAGACGCGGTCGACGAAGCCGCAGGCCTTGGCCATGTCGGCGGTGTATTTCTGCGGGTTGTAGGTCATGTCGCGGAAGGCCGGGGGCGGAGTGACTTCATGGAAGATGGCGACCATGCCGGGCAGGAACGGGATGTTGATTTCGATTTCCGGCAGGCGCAGGAAGCCGCGGTCGCCCTGCATGAAGCGGTAATCCATGCACAAGGTGATGATCGCGCCCATGCCCGTGGCGTGGCCGTTGATCGCCGCGATCATCGGTTTCGGGAACGCGGTGACTTTCAGCATGAACGTGTTGAGCGATTTGAGGAATTCGAGCACCTTGCCTTTGTCGGCCATCGCGGTCTGCATCATCCATTCGAGGTGCAGGCCGTTCGAGAAGAACTTCTCGACGCCCGAGGTGATGACGACGCCGCGCACTTCGCGATCGGCCGCGAGTTCGTCGAGCGCGGCGAAGATTTCCTGGTTGAAATCGAGCGTGAAGCGGTTCTGCGTTTCATGCCGCCAAACCATCACCGCGACCGGACCTTCTTTTTCGATTGCCAGATTTGCCATCGGCCTGTGCTCCTTGCTGAAAGTGAAAGACGCCGAGATATTCGCGGGTCGCGCAAAAAAAGACAAGCGGGCGCCGCGGCCCTCGCGCGCACGGCTTTTTGACAGAATCGACAGGATGGATTTCAGGTTTTTTTGACAGGATCAACGGGATCATTTCCGCAACCGCTGGTCTCGGGTCGGATCAACGCGAACGATGGTTTTCGCTGTTCACTGTTCACTGTTCGCTGATCCTGTTGATCCTGTCAAAAAAATCCTCAAGAAATCGCCGCAAAGTCTCACGCACCGCGAATCGCGCGGCGGATTTGGGGCGTCAGACGGGCGAACCACGCCGCGCCCAAAAGCATCGCCACGCCGCTGAGCAGCAGCGTCCGCGGCGCGCCGATCGTTGCGGCCAGCGAGCCGGCCAGCAGCGAGCCGAGCGGCGACATGCCGAGCAGCGCCATCGCGAAGAAGCCCATGATGCGCCCTCGTTTCTCGTCCGGCACGACCGTTTGCAGGACCGTATTGCACGCGGCCGTTTCGGTCATCACCGCGAATCCGACCAGCGTCAGGATCGGCAGCGACAACCAGAGACTGCGCGAGAAGGAAAAGGCGACCAGCGCCGCGCCGAAGCCGCCCATCGCCACGCCGATCGCGGTCGCCAAACCGACGACGTTGCGGCGCGCGGCCAGCGCCAGCGCGGCCGCGATCGCGCCAACGCCCACGGCGGCGGTCAGAAAACCGAACGTCTGCGCGTCGCCGTGGATGATTTGCTTCGTGACCACCGGCAACAGCACGTCGTAGGGAACGCCGACGAGGGCGGTCAGCGCCAGCACCAA
Organism: uncultured bacterium; assembly: GCA_964534375.1. Lineage (GTDB taxonomy): Bacteria > Lernaellota > Lernaellaia > Lernaellales > Lernaellaceae > CAZHPN01. The sequence continues at coordinate 2,669 of CAZHPN010000123.1, forward strand.
CAGAGCCGAGCGGATCGGCAGCGAGTGGAACGCGTAGGAAACGCCCGCTTGGAATTCGACGAAGGCCGGACTGGTTGCCGATGCGGCGGGGCGCGCCGCGATCCGCATCGCGCACAGCGACGCGAGCACGGCCACGTAGCTGAGGCCGTTCAGCAGGAAACACGCGCCTTCGCCCAGCGTCATAATCAGCAACCCGGCGACGGCCGGGCCGATCAGCGCGGCGGAGTTGAACATTAACGAATTGAGCGCAATCGCATTCGGCAGATCGTCGCGGTCGTCGACCATTTGCAAAACGAACGATTGGCGCGCCGGCGAATCGAAGCCGTGGATGAGGCCGAGCGCCAAGCTCAGCGCCAGCACGTGCCAGACATGCACGACGCCCGTCAGGGTAAGGGCCGCAAGGATCAGCGCCTGGATCATCGACGCGGCCTGCGTCACGATCAGCAACCGGCGGCGATCGACCCGGTCGGCCACGACGCCGGCGAACGGCGCCGCGAGAAAACCCGGAAATTGGCCGCAAAAGTTGACCAGGCCCAGCCAGAACGCCGAGCCGGTCATCCGGTACACCAGCCAATTGACCGCGATGCGCTGCATCATCGTGCCGATCAGCGACAGGCCCTGGCCGGCGAAAAACAGGCGATAATTTCGCGAACGCATCGCGCGCCAGGCGAATTTCAGCCTGGCAATAACACCTTCCGGCGGGTTGGCGGCGGCCATGTTTGAACTCGGCGCGGCCCGCTCGATCGTCGCAATCGAGCCGGTGCGCCAAGCGCTCCTTTTTGGTTGGCGAAGGCGGCAAATGCGCCGGTCAGATTTTGCACGCGCGCGCCGCGGAAGCAAGCCGAATTCGCTTTCGCTTGACACGCGGCCGACAAAGACCAAAATGAATTTTTGCCGTTCCGCAAATCTTGAGCGAAATTCACGAGCGACCCACGGAGGCGCAGCGCGCATGGCCCACGTCGTCAACGAAGCAGCCGAAAAGATTCTCGACCAAACGTTCCCCGTGCTCGACCACGGTTTCGTCCGCCTGGTGGATTACCTCGGCGGCGACCTGCGCATCGTGCAGGCCGCGCGCGTTTCCTACGGCCGCGGCTCGAAGGGCGAGGAAAAAGACCGCGAGTTGATCGACTTCCTGCTGCGCCACGACCACACCTCGCCGTTCGAGCAGGTCGTGTTCACCTTCGACGTGAAAATGCCGATCTTCGTCGCCCGGCAGTGGATTCGCCACCGCACCGCGCGCATCAACGAGGTGTCGGGGCGCTACCGCAAGATGCCCGACGAGTTTTACGTGCCCGAGGACGAGAAAATTCATCTGCAAAACAAGGACAACCGGCAGGGCCGCGACGAAAAGCTGCTGGCCCCGTTGGAAGTGCGCGCGACCGTTCGCAGCCGGATGGAAGAGCACAACAAGCAGGCGTACGAGCATTATCGCTTCATGCTGAAGAACGACATCTCGCGCGAAGTGGCGCGCATTGCGCTGCCGCTGTCGCTCTACACCGAGTTTTATTGGCAGATGGACTTGCACAATCTGTTTCACTTCCTGCGGCTGCGGCTCGACGACGAGGCGCAACTCGAAATCCGCGAGTACGCCAAAGCCTTGGCCGAAATCGTCAAAATCGTCACGCCGTGGGCGTGGGACTCGTTCGAAAATCACATCCTAAAGGGCGCGCGGATTTCGGCCGACGAGGCGGCGGCGATCAAGAAAATGATTGCCGGCCAGGAAACGGGCTTCAGCGAGGAGCGCACGCGCGAACTGCGGAAGAAGCTGCGCCTGGAAAGTTGATCATTAACCTTCGGTTTCCCGGTGATAGATTTCGACAGGACAGACAGGATCGGCAAGCGCCATATTCTGTGAATGCCGTGAATCCTGAACCTCTTGAAAAAAATACAGGCTCAGCAAGCGGCGCTATTCGACGCATCGCGGATGTTAAGGCAGCGCGAATGCGGGTACGCCCTTTGGTTCATCAGTCGCGCGACGGCGCGAATCACATATTGGGCGGCGTTTGCCGACCAATCGCGAGCCCCTCTCCGCGTCGGGGAGGGGCAGGCCACGCTCCGAGCGTGGCCGGGGAGGGGTCGCGCTTTGCAGCGAATTTCCCGACGCAGGCCCAGGCCGGGCCTTCGGCCTTGACTTTGCCCCGAGCCCGGGCGGATTATCCAAGCAATTCCGAAGCATTTGGCAAAGGGAGGGCAGGATGAAGGCGAGGGCTGTTTCACTGTGGGCGCTGGCGCTTCTTCTCGGGCTGGCCGTCGCCGTGGCGGCATCGTGCGGCACATTCGGCGGATCGAGCAGCAGCGCCGCCGCCGATGACGACGATAATGACGACGCCGCGCCGGACGACGACTCCTCGCCGAGCGACGACGACACGGCGACGGACGACGACGACGACACGTCGCCGGCGGATGACGACGACGACAACGACGACAACGACAACGACGGCGACGACAACGATAATGACGACAATGACGATAACGACGATGACAACGACGATAACGACAATGACAACGACGATTCCTCGCCGACCGACGACGATGACGACGACGATTCCGCCGCGGGGCTCAACTGCAACAACGACGGCAGCGTCTGCACGGATCCCAGCACGGGTTTGATCTGGCAAAACGGCGGGGGCGTCGGAGCCAATTCGTACAACTGGCTGGACGCGCAGAGTTACTGCGAGGGCCTGAGCTGGGGCGGGATGACCGGCTGGGCCTTGCCGGACATCGACGCGCTGCGCAGCCTGATCCGCGGGTGCGCCGCCACGTACACGGGCGGCACGTGCGGCGTGACCGACAGTTGCCTGAGCGATGCGAGTTGTTGGAACGACACGTGCACGGGTTGCAGCTATCTGGGCGGTCCGGGGTCGGACGGCGCCTACTGGCCGCCGGCGATCACGGGCGACCCCTTCGATTGGTATTGGTCGTCCTCGGCCGTCGCGGACCAAAGCGGCGACGCGTGGGGCATCGGCTTCACCACCGGCTACGTCTACGGCGGCATCACGCAGGGCTCCAGCCACTACGCGCGGTGCGTGATGCAGCCGGGGCGCCGCCCGAATACGCCGGGATAACCGATCTTTCGCCGACGCCGCACTCGACAATCCGTTCGACATTTGGTACAATCTTGTCACGGTATCTGGTTCGCGCAGCCTTGAGTCGCCGTCCTTAGTCAGCCGGCGAGAAGCGGAGGTCAGCCGATGCGTTCCTTCAGCAAATACGTTGCGTTCCTGGCTCTATGCACAGTGCTGGTGATTTTCCCCGGCGCCGCCAAGGTCCAGGCCGCCGTTCCGGACGGCGTTGCCGTTTCCGTGATCAATACGGATGCGATGTCGGCATTTGTGGAGAATTTTCCGGGAATTGCGCGAGTGATTCGGTTCAATAAACAGGCGCTCTTCATTCTGGAAGACGGCTTGGTGTGGGAATTTACGGATGTGACGGACGCCGGCATCGTCATTCGGCCCAACAGCCAAATCCTGGCGGTCGTGGCGGAGATGCGGCGCGGCGATTATTTGATCAGCCCGTATACGCAGTCGCGGCAGATCCGCAGCATCGAAATTTCCCCGGAAACCATCTATTTGGCCGCGCCGGTCATGGAAAAGCCGGCCGGGGCTCGCGGCGACAAGGACAAGGACCAGTTTGTCGGGAACGATTCCTGGCCTTTCGACGTGCCGATCATCAACGAGCAAAACATCACGCTGTTCGATTTGCCGATCGACGGCGTGCCCGTGACCCTCATCGCCAACAACCTGATCATCGAGTATTCGGGCAGCCTCGACCTCGGCTACAACTTCAATGTGCTGCCGCCCGACATCGATTACCTGCTCATGGAATTCGATTCGGATTTGGCGGTGACGATCGACTACACGGCGTTGGTGGGCGGAAAACTCAATTATGACTTCAATCTGATCAATATCAGCATCCCTGTTTTCTCGGTCGGTTATGCGACGGTCGACGTGACCGTGGCGCTGCCGACCACGCTGGTGACGGACGGCGCGGTGTGCCTGGGCGGCGGCGTCGCGTTCAATTACGGGTTCCAGGCGGGCGTCGAGATTCAGGAAGGGAATGTCGAGCCCATTTGGGCCTCGTCCCCCGGCAATTTCAACAACCTCGACCCGAGCTACGGCGCCGAAGCCGATGCGAATCTGAAGACGACCGTCAATATCGGCGTCTCCGCGGAAGTCGGGATCCCGGATGTGGTCACTCTGGTTTCCGCGGCCCTGACGCTGGGGCCCTATGTGGAAACGGTCGGCACGGAAACCCCGTGCAGTTGGCAGCTCAATACGGATATCAGCGCCGCCCTGGAGATCGTCGAGTTCACCGGCTTGCTTTGCCCCAAGGGCAAGTGCGACTGGACGTTGTTTGACGCCCAAGTGTATTCGAGCACGGTCGCCTGTAGCGACCTGACGGACAACTGCATTTGCGACTCCGAAGTTTGCAGCAAAGGGTGCTGCAACGGGAAAAGCTGCATGCCGGGAACGGCGGACGACGCCTGCGGCACGGCCGGCGCGGCCTGCGTGACCTGCGGGGCCATGCAGCATTGCGAAAGCGGCAAGTGCGTCGCCGCGTGCGACGCGGGTCTCTGTCCGACCGGGTGCTGCGACGGCACGACCTGCGAACCCGGGACGTCCGCCGGACAATGCGGCGACAAGGGCGCCACGTGCGCGCAGTGCGGCGCGAACGAGATCTGCGCCGGCCAGCAATGCACCGCGGTGTGCGACAAGACGCAGTGTCCGCTCGGTTGCTGCAATGGCACGCAGTGCGAGCCGGCGGGCGACACCAACGAAGCGTGCGGCACGGGCGGCGGCATCTGCAAGACCTGCGGCCCGGGCACGCATTGCTCGGGCGGCGACTGCGTGGCCGGCGCCGACGACGACGACAATTCGCCGGACGACGACACGTCGCCCGACGACGACACCATGGCCGACGACGACACGATGGCCGATGACGACACGGTTGACGACGACACGTCTCCCGTCGATGACGACGCCTCGCCGGCCCCTCGCCACGGCGGCACGAGTTCGAGCGGCGGCTGCGGCTGCTGACGCGATAGTAATTTCGTCTTGACAGGTGGGCGCATGCCTTCCGGAAATTATCGTTGGGGAGTCGACGTAGTCCCGCCCACGAAGGAGTGGTCGATGCACAACCGAGTTATTCGCACGTCCGTTCTCTTGGCGCTGGCCACGGTGCTGTTCCTGGCGCTGGCGAGCCCGCCCGCGGCGTCGGCCGCGCCGATCGATCGCCTCGCGTGGTCGACGGTGCAAGCGGGCGGCAAGAGTTGCGATTTCTTTTCCTGCCCGCTTGGCTGTTGCGACAACCAGGGCAATTGCCATACGGATGAGGACGCCCAATATTGCGGCATCGGCGGCACTTCCTGCAGCACGTGCACGCCGCCGAGCCCCAATTGCATCGAGGGATTTTGCGAGGGCTGCGGCGTGGTGGATTGCCCGACGGGCTGCTGCGACTCCAGCGGTTACTGCCACACCAACGACGACGCCCAATACTGCGGCATCGCCGGCACGTCGTGCGCCACGTGCAACCAGCCGACGCCCTATTGCGAAGCCGGCTTCTGCATCGGCTGCGACGCGGTCATCTGCCCGGTCGGCTGCTGCGACACGAACGGCGTTTGCCACACCGAGGAGTCTCCCCAGTATTGCGGGTATTATGGCGACGCCTGCTCCGCCTGCGCGCCGCCGAATCCCTATTGCTTCGACGAAGGCGTTTATTCCCAATGCACGCCCTGCAACACGCTCACGTGCCCGCTGGGGTGTTGCGGCTCCGACAGTTATTGCCACACCGACGAGGACGCCCAATATTGCGGAATTGGCGGACTCTCCTGCGACACTTGCACGGGGACGACGCCGAATTGCCTCGCCGGCGTATGCGTGGAGTGCGACCTCGTGACGTGCCCGACCGGGTGCTGCGACACGAACGGCGTTTGCCACACCGAGAACGACGCCCAGTATTGCGGCATCGCCGCCACGTCCTGCGGCGCCTGCACCGGGGCGACCCCCAATTGCGACAATGGCTTTTGCGTCGGCTGCAGCAACCAATATCCGTGCACCAACGGCTGTTGCGACACCGATAGCAGCGTCTGTTTCCCCGGCACGAGCAACAACGAGTGCGGCGGCGTCGGCGCCGCGTGCGCGGATTGCACGGGCAACAGCGACTTCTGCCAGAACAACGCGTGCGTGAGCTGCAGCCCGCAGACCTGCGCGAGCGGCTGCTGCGACACCACCGGCGCTTGCCAGGCCGGAACGGCCGGCGACGCTTGCGGCGCCGGCGGAACGCAGTGCGCAAATTGCGCCTTGCAGGACGAAGACTGCGTCAGCCAGGTCTGCGTAACGCCCACGGACGATGACGACGACGACAACGACGACAACGACGACGACAACGCCTGCGGCGCCGATAATTGCGCGGCCGGTTGCTGTTATCACGACCAGTGCTGGCCCGGGATCGCCGACGACAACTGCGGCGTGGGCGGAATCGCCTGCGTCGATTGCACGACGAGCGGCGAGATTTGCCAAGACAATAAGTGCGTCGCCGGCGACGACGACTCTTCGCCCGACGACGACACGTCGCCCGACGACGACTCTTCGCCCGACGACGACACCTCGCCGGCGGCGGACGACGACACTTCGCCGGCTCCGATTCACCACGGGAGCAAGAGTTCGAGCGGCGGCTGCGGCTGCTGACCCCATAGTTCTTCTGGCAACGCGGAAGGGCGCCGGCAACGGCGCCCTTTTTCTTGAATGGCGCCGCGAATTGAGCGCGCCGCAGCGTGAAAAATCAGCGCTTTCGCTGAAATATCCGCACAAGAAAGTTCATTTTTGCGCCCATGTTGCGACGCAGTCGCATCGTCGCCCGTCAAATCGACCAAAATGATAACTTTTTTGTCCGTGATTCACGGCGCGGGCGCGCGGCCGTGTTGGCAAGCTAATTGCTAAGTCAACATAGCGGTTCACCAGAGGGCTGCGATGTATTGCGTGGAATTGCTCAATGGCCGCGTTGTGGAGGTGAACGGCGCCGAATTGAAGCGCCGGCGGGCGGTGATTCGCTGCCTGCTGCTGGAAGAACTCGCCGAGGCGAGCGCCTCGGCTGAGAACGGGCGAGAGGGAAACGCCGGCCGCGCCGGCGCGTCGCGAAAACGCGTTCGCCGCTGAAAATGCGCTGAATCGGAATCATGGCAATCATGGGAATCATGAGACGTAGGCGACGTATGGCGCCAAGTCGCCACCGGCGAGTCGGCGAAGACGACCGATAAGTCCCCTAGGTCCTGCAGGTCCTATTGAGATTTTCGCCGTCGCCTACCGCGCCGTCACAAACCGCAGTACGGCCGCCGCGGCCTGATCGCCGGGTTGGGGCATCAGGACGAACACGGCGATGTGGCTGCGGCCGGGCGCGGTCACGGTGTTCGCCGAGCCGCCGGCCGCGCGGATCGCCGCGGCCATCGCCTCCGCCTCGGGCTGGGTTACGAACGGGTCCTCGGCGCCGCGAATGATGAGAAACGGCGGCAATCCCGGCCGCACATGGGCCAGTGGCGACATCGACCAGCGGAACGGCAGATCGCTGTCGAACGCGAAACCGATCGTCAGCCGCGTGGCCCAGCGCCGGGTCGACGAGATGTCGCGCAAGTCGAACGGCGCGGAAACGGGGACGACGCCGGCCGGGACGTTCGGCGGGGCGCCCAGCGCATCGAGATATTTGCGGTCGGCGGCGATCAGCGCGGCCAATTGCCCGCCCGCGCTATGGCCGAGCAGAAAGATCCGTTGCGGATCGCCGTGAATTTGCGCCGCGTGGCGATGCAGCCAGACGGTCGCCCGCGCCGCATCCCAGGGCAGGTCGGCCGCGGCGACGAACGGCCGGACGCGATAGTCGATCGCCGCCGCGATCACGCCGCGTTCGGCCAGCCACGCGGCCACCTCGCCGCACTGGCGGCGATCGCCCGACGCCCAGCCGCCGCCGTGCAGCAGGCCGACGATCGGCGCGGCCGTCTCGCCCAGGCCGAAGGGCACGTACAGATCGAGCCGCTGCCGTTGACTGGCCGGCGCCGCGCCGTCGAGGTAATCGATGTCGGTGCGGCGAACGTACCGGGCGTTTTTCGGCAGCGGCCGGCTGCCGTGGGGAAAATTGCCGCTCAGCCACCACGCAAACAGCCAGATCCCGAACGGGACGGCGGCGACAGCGAGAAGCGCGAACCAGCGCCGGCGGCGTTTTTTCGGGTTGGGCGAGGGCGTCGAGTTCGCGGTCAACGGCGGGCTCTAGAGAGTTACGGGATCACAGACAGACAAATGAAAACACTCCGTGTCCTCTGTGGCTCTGTGGTTCGTATTCATTTTCGTCCGCCGACTATATAACATGTTCGCCTGCGGGCGAAAGACGGCGCCCGCGCTCTTGTCGCGCCGCGCCGGGTTTGGCATACTTTTGCGGCCGGGTTGACGGCGAAAGCGTCCGCGAAATTACGAACAGCACGGCCGGCCGGCGACGGTCGGCGACGCCCGCACAGGTTGCAACGGAATGAGTGAACAGCGCGTCGCCTGGGTCGATGCCCTGCGCGGCATGGGCATCGTCTCCGTCATGTTGTGCCACAACCAGATCGAGCCGGCGCCTTTCAAGTTTCTGAAACTGATCCTCGTGCCGGTGTTCTTTTTTGCGTCCGGCCTCGTGTTCAATCCGGGGAAATACGACAGCTATCGCGCCTTCGTCCGGCGCCGGTTTCGCGCCCTGATCGTGCCGTATCTGTTCTATTCGGGCGTCGCCTGGGTCTTCTGGCTCCTTGTCGGGCTCTGGAGCAATTTTCACCTCCACACGCCGCAGCCGGCGATCGGCCTGACGCTCGCGATGGCCCTGATCGGCGTGCCGTACGGCATTGCGCCGCTCATGCCGTACAACATTCCGCTCTGGTTTCTCACCTGCCTGTTTTCGGCCGACAGCGTCCTTTTTCTCCTGCAACGGCGCGTGAAAACGCCGGGCAAACTGCTGTTCTGGATGGCGGCGCTGTCGGTCGTTGGTTTTCTTTACGGCGCGAACCCGCGCGATCTCCGGCTTCCGTGGAACTTCGACACGGCGCTTTCCGTCGTCTTTTACTACGGCGCCGGCTACCTGTTTCGCCGGCGCTTCGGGCTGAGCCTGACGTGGCCCTGGTGGGGCAAGCTGCCGATCGCCGCCGCTTTCCTGGCGCTGTCCGTTTATCTGAGCACGTTCAATCCGCAGACCTATCTGTTCCTCAACCAGCTCGGCAGTTGGCCGTGGTTTCACGCCACGTCGCTGACGTGCATCGTGGCGTTCGTGCTGATCGCGCAACTGATCGCGCCGACGCGCTTGTTCAGCTACCTCGGCCGCAATTCGCTGCCCCTGCTCGGTTTGCACGTCATGGGCATCGTCGTGTTTCGCACGATCGTCGGCGCCGCGACGCCGATCGCGTTCGACCAGAATGTGGCCACGACGATGTGGTCGTCCTATTGGACCGCGGGCGCCATTCTGGTGGTCATGCCCTTCATCGAAATTATGAACAAACATGCCCCGTGGACCGTTGGCCGGCCGAAGCCAAAAACGCCCGCCGGCCCGCCCGCGGCCGCAACGGGCGGCGACGCGGACCCATCCGGCGCGGTTTGAAATGGCGATGCAGTTCACTGCAACGTATCTCGCCTATTTTGTCTTTCTGGCGGCGAACTTCTATGCGGCCGGCGCCGCCGGCTTGCGCCTCATTCGCTGGCGCGAGGAGAACGCGGCGGCGCGCACCGTGTTGGCGTTCGCGTCGGGCATGATCTTTTGGATGTATTTCATCTTCCTGCTGAGCGCGGCCCAGATCTTGCGTTTCGGCGCGGTGGCCGCGGGCCTCGTCGCGGTCTTCGCGGCGTTCGCGCTGACGCACGCCGGCGCGGCGCGACAATGGATCGCGACGCTGCGCCGTCGGCCGGCGGCGGGGACGGCGCCGCCGGTGGGAACATCGCCGCCGCGCTTTCGGGGCCTGCGGTTGGCGCTGGCCGGCCTGGTCGCGGTCTATTTGGGACATCGATTTCTAGCGGCGTTGGCCCACGCGCCGGCGTGGGATGCGCTGACTTATCACCTTTTGGTCCCCAAACTCACCATCGCCCATCACGGCTTTCGGCCGATCGCTTTCAACGTTTATTCCCATTGGCCGATGAACGCGGAGCAGCTTTTCACGCTGGCGCTGACGATCAAGGATTATCGACTGGCGGCGTTGGTCCATTTCGGCTTCGGCCTGTTGTGCTTGTGGCTGATCCGGATCATGTGCCGCGAGGCCGGCCGGCCGGAGATGGCCTTGTTCGGCGTGCTGTGGTTCGTGCAAAACCCGGCGGTCGGCGACGAATTCAGCGTCGCGTACATCGACGTCGCCTGCGCCTTTTTCATGCTGGCGGCGTTCTGGCAAATCCGGCGCAGCCTGGCGGAGGCGGCGGCGCGGCGCCGGCATCTGCTCGCGGCCGGAGTGTTCGCCGGCGCGTTGGCCGGCTGCAAGTTCAATGGCTTTTTCGGCGCCGCGTGCCTGGCGGTCGTCTATGTCATCGAGCGCCGGCGCGAGGGCCGGCTGGCGCAGATCGCCGGCGAGACGTTGCTGTATTTTGCGGCGCCGGCCGTGCTGCTCTGGGCGCCGTGGGCGGTGAAGAGCGCGCTGGAAACCGGCAACCCGGTGTATCCGGAACTGTTCGGCTGGTTCGGCGGCATCGAATGGAACGCCGAATTGACGCGGCGTCTGCACCAGTGGCATTGGTCGATCGGCATGGGCCGCCGCTGGTTCGATTACCTGCTGCTGCCGTTCCGCGTATTTTTGCACAGCGACGTCGGCTTCGAGCGCTTCGCCGGCGCGCTGGGGCGGCACTGGGCGTTCTTCATTCCGTGGGCGCTGCTTGCTTCGCGGCGGCCGGTGGTCCGTTGGGGGCTGGCGACCGCCGGGCTTTATTTCGTGCTCTGGAGCGCGACCTCGCAGCAAACCCGCTTTCTCGCGCCGGCGCTGCCCCTGCTCAGCGTCGCCTGCGCCGTCGCGCTCGGCGACTGGTTCGCCCGGCCCGGCGCCAGCCGCCGTTGGGTCGAGGGCGTGCTGCTGGCGCTGTCCGGCGTGTGGCTCGCGCTGTCGATCGGCGGGCTGAGCAGCGCCCTCGGCGTCTGGAACGGCGATTACGCGCGCCAGATTGCCGCGGATCCGACGCCGCCGCTGTACCGGTACGTCAACGAGAACCTGCCCGCCACCGCGCGGCTGCTGTTCTTGCACACCAATCGCGGTTTCTTTTGCGACCGGGAATACATCGCCGACAGCTTTTTCCAGGCGTCGCAGATCGACGAGCTGCTGCTGCGCGGCGGCGGGCCGGCGATCGACGCGCGGCTGGCGGCCATGGGCGTCACCCATGTGCTGGATTGGCCGGCCGCGAAGGCCGGCTCGTATTCGCGCGAATTTCTGAACCTGCTGGCCGACCCTGCACGTTTTCGACTCGTGCGCCAGGACGAGGGCGCAAAGCTTTACGAGCGGCTCTGAGACAACGCCCGGGCCACGGGAATTCTGGGAATTCTGGGAGTTATGGGAATTCTGGGAGTTATGGGCAGGCCGCCTCGCGGCAAGGTCGTGGCTGCCATGATTCCCAGTCATCCCAGGACTCCCATGATTCCCGGAATTCCCATGATTCCCATTTTTTCGTGCGCTGGCTGATCTTCGCCACCGTTTTCCCGCCTTGACCGCCCTGCGAATTGCTGTTCAAATTCCCCCTGCGGCCAGGCGTCCGAGAAGGGTTTCTTTTCCCCGCCGCCGTCGTTCCGGGCGACCGGAAGAAAAACAGCGCAATGCGAAAAAAATTGCCGTTGGCGGCGGGCGTGGCGCTGCTCGGACTGCTGCTGGCGGCGACCGCCGGCGCCGCCGAGCCCGTGCATTTTCGCAATCTGCGCGGCGGGATCAATCTCGGCCCGCGAATGGACATCTTCGAAGACCGCACGGGCAAGGCGACGATCGGCGAGATCGTCGGCCCGGCGGCCGAGCGCTTCCAACCCAGCCAATCGGAAACACCCAATCGCGGCATCACGACCTCGGCCGTGTGGGTCCGGTTCACGCTGGTCAATGACGGTCCCGACCCGGTCCGGACGCTCCTGGCGTACGGCCTGCCGCTGATGGAAGACATCGACATTTATCTCTGGCGCGACGGCAAGCAGGTGGAGCGCGAAGTCGGCGGCATCGCGGTGCCGGTGTCGAAGCGCGCCTACAAGCACCGCAACCAGGCCTTCCCGCTGACGCTGCCGCCGCAGACGCCGACGACCGTGTACATCCGCTTCGAAACCACGGCGATGATGGTGCTGGACCTGTCGCTGTGGAACCCGTCGGATTTCGACCATGCCGACAAGGGTCTGCAATACCTGATGGGCGCGGACGTCGGTCTGCTCGCCGCGCTGGCGCTCTACAACTTCTGGCTGTTTTTGTCCCTGGGCGATCGGCGATATCTCTATTATTTGCTGTTTCTGGGAGCCTTCGGGCTGCACCAATTGTCGTTGATCGGCTTCGCCGGCGAGATTCTCTGGCCGGAGTCGCCGCGCTGGACGGTTTGGGCGCCGCTCTTTTTCGCCGGGCTGACGATCTTCACCGGCCTGCAATTCACGCGGTCGTTCCTCAACATCCGCAGCTACTCCCAGGCGCTGGACCGCATGTATCTCATCCTGATGGGCCTCGGGCTGGCGGCGGCCGGCTGGACGTTCATCGACGCGACCACGGCGAATTACTTCAGCGGCGTGACGCTGTTCCTGGCGATCTTCGCGATCTGCGAGAGCGCCGTCGTCAGTTGGATGCAAGGGAACACGGCCGCGCGGTTCTTGTTGTTCGCCTGGGGGCTGTTTTTCGTCTGCTCGGGGGTCACCGCGGCGACCGTGCTCGGCCTGCTGCCGTACAGCCGGTCGGCGATGGAGGGCGCGCAATACGGCTGGTGCCTGAGCGCGATCGCGCTGTCGTTTGCGGTCGGCGACCGCATCACGATGCTTAACCGCAAGCACCGGCGCGACATGGAAACGGTCATCGCCCGGCGGACGCGCGAACTCAACCAGATGGTCGACCGCCTGCAAATCGAAGTTCGCTCGCATGAAAAGACCGAGCAGGCCCTGCAAATCAGCGAACTGAAATATCGGCAACTCGTCGAGTCGGTCACGGACATCATTTTCGAGACGGATGCGCAAGGGAATTTTATTTACATCAATCCGGTCGCCGTGCGCACGATCGGCGCGCCGCACGAGCGGATCATCGGCACGCATTTTCTGGCCTTCGTGCGCGACGACTACCGCAAGAAAGTCGGCTATTTTTACCAACAACAGGCCAAAAACCGGCTCGCGGACACCTACCTCGAATTTCCGATCGTCACCCCGGTCGGGCGGGAAATCTGGGTCGGCCAAAATCTCCATCTGGTGACCGAAGCGGGCGAGGTGGTCGGCGGCCGGGGCGTCGCGCGCGACGTGACCGCGCGCGTCAAGGTCGAACAGGACCTGAGCCGCGAACGGGCGCTGTTCGAGTTGTTCATGGAGAACATCCCGGACCACATTTACTTCAAGGACCTCGATTCGAAGTTCCTGCGCGTCAACCGCGCGCAGGCGACGTGGCTGGGCCTCGACAACCCGCAAAAGGCCGTCGGCCGGACCGACGCCGACTTTTTCACCGACGAACACGCCGCCGCCGCGCGGCGCGACGAGCAGGCCGTCATTCGCAGCGGGCAGCCGGTCATTCGCGAGGCCGAAAAAGAGACCTGGCCGGGCCGCCGCGTCACCTGGGCGGCGACGGCCAAGTTTCCGCTGCTCGACGCGGAAGGGCGCGTGGCCGGCACGTTCGGCATCTCGCGCGACGTCACGGACCGGAAAGAGGCCGCCGACCGGCTGCGCGAGAGCGAGCAACGCTACCGGCTGCTCGCCGACAACTCGAACGACATCATCTGGACGATGGACATGGATTTCCGCTTTACCTACATCAGCCCGTCGGTCGAGCGGCTGCGGGGGTTCACCGTCGAGGAGGCGATGGCGCAATCGCTGGAGGAAGCGCTCGCGCCAGCGTCGGTCGAAGTCGCGTTGAACGTCTTCGCCGAGGAACTGCTGCTCGAGGGGACGGCCGGCGCCGACCCGTTGCGGTCGCGCATTCTCGAACTCGAACAGACGTGCAAAGACGGCTCGACCATTTGGTCCGAGGCCAACGTCGCTTTTCTGCGCGACGAGAACCGGCGGGCGATCGGCCTGATCGGCGCGACGCGCGACATCTCCGACCGCAAGCGGATGGCCATCGAGATTGTGCGCGCGAAAGAAGCGGCCGAAGCCGCCAGCCGCGCGAAAAGCGAATTCCTGGCCAATATGAGCCACGAGTTGCGCACGCCGCTCAACTCGATCATCGGTTTCTCGGAGATGCTCGAATTGCAGCATTTCGGCGCGCTCGGCGACAAACAGCGGCAGTACGTGCAGCGGATCTATTCCAGCGGCCACCACCTGCTGCAACTGATCAACGACATCCTCGATCTCTCGAAGGTCGAGGCGGGCAAGATGGAACTCGAACTGAGCCGCGTGGAGATTCCGCGGCTCCTCGAGACCAGCCTGCTCATGATCAAGGAAAAGGCGGCGATGCGCGGCGTTGCCGTCGAATTGCAACTCGATTCGTCGGCCGCCGGCCTGCGGCTCGATGCCGACGAACGCAAGCTGAAGCAGATCCTGTTCAACCTGCTGTCGAACGCCGTGAAATTCACCAACGACAACGGCTCGGTCGCCGTCGAGGCGCGCCGCGTCGGCCACGAATTGATCGTCGCCGTCGCCGACACCGGCGTCGGCATCGCGCCCGCGAATCTCGAACGCATTTTCGAGGAGTTCGTGCAAATCAAGGGCGAGGGCCGGCGCGAGCGGCAGGGCGCCGGGCTGGGCCTGGCGCTGACGCGCAAACTCGTCGGCATGCACGGCGGCCTGATCTGGGCCGAAAGCGAAGGACTGGGCCTCGGCAGCCGCTTCACGTTCACCGTGCCGATCCGCCCGGCGGCCGGCGAGCCGGCCGAGCCGCCGTTCGCCGAGGCGACGCCAGGTCCGCCGCGCGAACGGCCCGCCGCGAGCCGCCAGCGTCAGCAGCCGCTGGCGCTGGTCGTCGAGGACGACCCGAACGCCGCCGAATTGTTGACGCAATATCTCACGGACGGCGGCTACTCCGTCGCCCAGGCGTTCGACGCGGACGAGGCCCTGCGCGCCGCAGCGAAACTGCGCCCCGACGCGATCACGCTCGATATCCAACTGGGGAGCAAGGACGGCCTGCAGACGCTCGCCGAATTGAAAATGCGCGCCGAGTGCCGCGATATCCCGGTCGTCATCGTGTCGGTGACCGAGAAACAGCAACTGGCATTCGCCCTGGGCGCCATGGCCTGGCTGGTCAAGCCGGTCGACAAGCATCAACTGCTCGACGTGCTCGAAACGCTCCGCGGTTTCGACGGCCGGGCGGCCAAGGTGCTGATCGTGGACGACGATCGGGCGGCGGTCGAGATGCTGGCGACGCACGTGGTCGCGCGCGGCTTCCAGGCGCTGCAAGCCTACGACGGACGCCAGGGCGTGGACATGGCGCTGGCGTTGCAACCCGATGTGATGGTGCTCGATCTGGTTCTGCCGAAACTGAACGGGTTTGAGGTCGTGGCGGCGCTGCAGAATCACCCGGTCGCGTGCGAGATTCCAATCATCGTCTTCACGGCGAAGGAACTCGATCCGCGCGAGGCGCAGCGCCTGTACAGTCACGTGAAGAGCATCGCGCCGAAGTCGGACAAAGACCGGCTGCTGCAGGAACTGGACCGCATCTGCCGGGCGAAGTTCACCACGGCGTGACGATTGCGGAGGAGGCCGGCATGGCCGGTGAAAAAATTCTCGTCGTCGAAGACAACGACGCCAACATGCTGTTGACGACCGATATTCTCGAGGTCTCGGGTTACGTGGTCGTGCAGGCCGAATCGGCCGAGCAGGCGATCGCCATGGCGCGGGCCGAGGCGCCGGCGCTGATCTTGATGGACATCGCGCTGCCGGGCATGGACGGCCTGGCTGCCGCCGGGCTGCTCAAAGCCGACGAAGCCGCACGGCGCATCCCCATCGTGGCGCTGACCGCCTACGCCATGAAGGGCGATCGCGAACGCATCCTTGCCGCCGGCTGCGACGGCTACGTCACCAAGCCGTTCGAGATCGCCGAGTTTCTCAAGACGGTCGCGGAATTCGTCGGAAAAAAGTAGCGGGCGTTCGCGCCGAACGGAGTCTGGGAAACTCGTCGGTTGCCGGCGCCGCAAACCGTGCCGCCCCGCCAACGCCGCTTTTGGCTTGACATGCGGGGGGGATTGGCGGATTTTAGCGCCAGACTCGGATCCGGAAAGATTGTGGCGTTCGCTAGGGAAGTTGCGGCGCGCCGAGTGGGTTTCGCACGTGGGAGGAAGGCAAATGTCAATATATGTGCGATGGATGCAGTTCGTGATCGGCGTTGGTTGCCTCGTGGCGTTGTTCCTCGGTTGCACCGTCAAACTCGACCTTCCGGGATCGCATACGAACTCGACAGCGCAACACGACGATGGGGACGACGACGACGACGACGACGACGACGACAATGACGACAACGACAACGACGACAACGACGATTTTCTCGA
>CAZHPN010000124.1:0-19149 GCA_964534375.1 uncultured bacterium
TAACTACACTAATCTCTTTGGGGTTGGTGTCTCAAAGTCGTTGACACGCGCCGCGGCGAAGCTCGCGGCGAATTTGCCCATACAGTAACGGTGAAACGGGCTAAGGCTTTTCGACGGCGAGAATTGGGAAAACCCCGATGCCGAATTCGCGGAGGAAGGGGTTAACGTACAGGTCGATTTATCGCTCGATTCATCATCGGAGCGGCCCACATGGCGCCGCCGGTCGTTCCACTCAGTTCACGATAGGTCGATGGACCAGCCCGCTCTCGCAACGTTCGGGGGTGTGCGTTTGGCGACCGCACGGAAACAGGATCGAGACCTCACCGGGGCGAATTTCGGCACAATCGGCCCGCTCGTCGCCGTCTTGGATCGGCGCAGGCGAATCGTGCGTTTCAACCCCGCCGGCCAACCATTCGGCGACGGTCGTTTTGCGGGCACAGTTACCAAGATTTGAGGGGGTCATCACCGAGTCGAATCGGGGGGGCGTTCATGAACCATCGAGAACGAAATTCACGTAGGAAAACGCAGCCGCCGGATCTTGCGGCGATTCTCGCGCACACGCCCGGCATCCTGTTTCTGATCGACGTCGAGCCAGGCGAGGTCTTCCGCTATCGAGCGGTCAGCCAGGCGTTTCTGACCCGCTACGGTTTGACCGAAAACGATATCGTCGGACAAGTGGTCGCCGACAGGACGCAGCCCCCATCGCCGACGCTCGTGATCAGCCGCTGCCTCGAGGCGTGCCGCACGAAGTCGACGGTGACCTGGGAGCACTGCTGGACTGACGACTCCGGCGCTAGGTGCGTCGAGGCCGCGGTGACGCCGATCCTCGACAAACGCGGCAGTTGCAAGCACCTGCTGAGCGTCGCGAACGACGTCACGACGCGCAAGCGGGCGGAAGCAGCGTTGCGCGACAGCGAGGAACGTTTCCGGCGGCTATTCGAAGACGCACTAGTGGGGATCTACCGCACCACCCCGGACGGCAGGATCTTGATGGCCAATCCCGCGTTGATCCGGATGGTCGGCTACGAATCGTTTGCCGAGTTGAAGAACCGCAACTTGGAAGCAGAGGGGTTCGCGCCCGAGCATCCGCGTTCGCACTTCAAAGAACTGCTGGACCAGCAAGGTTTCATCTCCGGCTTGGAATCGCGCTGGATCAGGGCGGACGGTTCCGACGTCTTTGTTCGGGAAAACGCACGCGCGCAGCGCGATGACGACGGCCGAATCCTTTACTACGAAGGCACCGTCGAGGATATCACGGCGCTCAAGCGCGCGGAGGAGGCGTTGCGCCGCAACGAGTCCAGGTTGCAGCGCACGCTCGATTTCGCGCCGGTCGGTTTGTCGATGGTCGCGGTCGACCGGCATTTGACCTGGTGCAACAAAGCGTTCTGCGATTTCCTGGGCTACGCGGCGGCGGAACTGATCGGCAAGACGATCGTCGAAATCACGTATCCGGAGGATGCGCAGTTCGGGATGGCGAGTCTGGAGGCGCTGCTGGCCGGTGATGCCGAATCCTCGCGCGTGCAAAAGCGATATCTCCGCAAGGACGGCGGGATCGTGTGGGGCGACGTCGTCACTTCGTTGATTCGCGACGAGCGCGGAACGCCGCTCTATTTCCTGCCCGCCGTCGCGGACATCACCCAGCTCAAGTGGACGGAGCATAAATTGCGCGAACTCAACGCTACGCTCGAACAGCGCATTCGGGCTCGCACCGCCGAGCTGGAGCGCGGGGCGACGCAGCTTCGCGCCTTGGTCGCGGAGCTGGCCCTCACCGAGGAACGCGAACGGCAGCGATTGGCCGGCGTTCTCCATGACGGACTCCAGCAGCTTCTTGTGGCCGCCAAGCTCGGCTCCGTGGCCCTGCGCGAGCAAGTCGCGGCGGACGAGCACAAAGCGCAGGCGGCGCGGGTGATCGACCTGCTCGGGCAATCGATCGACGCCAGCCGGTCGCTCACCCTGGAACTCTGTCCTCCGATCCTCAGCGACGCGGGTCTGGCGCCGGCGTTGACCTGGCTCGCCAAGTGGATGCGCGAGAAACACGGCCTCGCGGTCGCGGTGACGGCGCCGGAACCGGCGGTCGCCGTGCCCGATGACGTGAGCCACATGCTCTTTCAGGCCGTGCGGGAATTGTTGTTCAACGTCGTCAAACACGCCGGCGTCAAGAACGCCCGCGTAACCATGACGCTCGACGGCGGCCGGAACCTGACCGTCGCCGTCGCCGACGACGGCCAGGGCTTCGACGCCGCGGCGCACGCCGCCGGGAACGCCGCCGGCTCGTTCGGCCTGTTCAGCATTCGCGAACGCTTCGCGTTGCTCGACGGTCGCATGGAGATTGACAGCGCGCCCGGCAGGGGGACGTGCGTCACGCTGACGGCGCCCCTGACGCCGGCGGACCGGGCGTCGCCGGCGGAAGCGACG
Organism: uncultured bacterium; assembly: GCA_964534375.1. GTDB lineage: Bacteria > Lernaellota > Lernaellaia > Lernaellales > Lernaellaceae > CAZHPN01. Next base: position 2,416 of record CAZHPN010000124.1, read on the forward strand.
CCCCAGTCGGACACGGAACTGCTTTCGCCGGCGACCGTTCCCAGCCCGATCCGCATCGTCGTCGCCGACGACCATACGCTGGTCCGCAAAGGATTGGTGGAACTGTTGCACAAGACGCCCGGACTCGTCGTCGTGGGCGAGGCCGCCGAGGGTTGGGAGGCTCTCGAACGAGCCCGCCAGTTGAAACCGGACGTCGTGTTGATGGACGTAGCGATGCCCCGGATGAACGGGATCGACGCCACGCGCCTCTTGTGCGGCGAGATGCCCGCCGTGCGCGTCGTCGGCTTGTCGATGCACGCGAGCGCCGACACGGCCGCCCGCATGCACGAGGCGGGCGCGGTGGGTTATTTGGCCAAGGACAGCGCCATCGACGACCTGATCGCGGCCCTCCGCCACGCGGCGACGCGGCCGTAACGCCGCCAAACCCCCGGCGGCCCGCTCGTGACAAGACGCGCGTGGCGTCAATTGAGGTGGCAAATTCCGGGCTTTTCGTGAGAAAAGAGCCGCGCGGCGCGTTTCACACCTCTCTGCTACAATGCCGGGCGGGGGCGCAGCATGAGCGAAGTGAAAACGCCAGCGATCGGCGAGGAAATCGAGGTCGAAATCGAGACCATTGCCGCGGGGGGCCGGGGCAAGGGCCGGAGTCTAGCGGCGGGGTTCGAGAAGATCGCGTTTTTTGTCGACGGCGCGGCGCCCGGCGACCGCGTGCGCGCGCGCGTCACCGGCGGACGCAAGCGCTATTTCGAGGCCGAGCTCGTCGAATTGCTGGCCGCCGGACCGGTGCGGGTCGCGCCGCCCTGCCCGCATTACCCCGTCTGCGGCGGCTGCCAGCTCATGCACGTCGAATACGGCGCGCAGGGCGCGGCGAAGGGCGAGATTCTCGGCTACACACTGCGCCGGCGCGGATTGGGCGAGTTTGCGCCGCCGGTGACGCCGTCGCCGCAGCCCCTGCGTTATCGCGTGCGCAGCACGCTGGTCGCGACGGCCGCGGGCGAGCCCGCGATGCAACAGCGCGGCAGCCACGACCTGACGCCGCTGCGCCTGTGCCGCCAAATGCGCGAGCCGCTCGAAGCGGCGCTGTTCCCCGCGACGCGCCAGCTCGCCGCACGGTCAGGTTCCGATTGCGCCCGGCCGCTGCGCGTACGCGGCGCGCTCGATGTGGAAAGCGGCCGCGTGTTCGTGCACCCCTATCGCGAACTGCGCGACGCCGACAGCCCGCGCGATTGGTTCGAGGTCGCGGCGGGCGAGTTGCGCGAGACCGCCGACCCGGTTTGCGCGACGCGCGTCGCCGGGCGTTTGCTGCGGTACGCGCCCGATTGCTTTGCGCAGGTGAATCCCGAGGTCAATGAGGCGCTGGTGGCGCACGCGCTGGCGGCCCTGGCGCCGGAGCGCGCCGACCGCGTGTTGGAGTTGTACGCCGGCGTCGGCAATTTCACGTTGCCGCTCGCGGCGGCCGCGGCGGAGGTGGTCGCGGTCGAATGGCCGCGCGCCGCGAAATTCGGGCAGCAGAACGCCCGCGACGCCGGCCTCGAAAACGCACGGTTTCTGGGCGGCGACGTCGGCGGCACGCTGGCCGAGCTGGCGCGGCGGCGCGAGCGCTTCGACCTGCTGCTGGCCGATCCGCCCCGCGACGGCTTGGGCCGGACCGTGTGCGGCGCGATCGGTGGGCTGCGCCCGCGGCGGCTGGCGTACGTTTCGTGCGAGCCGCAGACGCTCGCCGCGGATCTGGAGGCCCTGACGCCGCTGGGCTACCGCCTGCACTCGGTCGCCGCGTTCGATATGTTTCCGCAGACCTTCCACTTCGAATCGTGCGTTATATTGGAGTTGGCTTAAGCGGTCGCGGGCGCCGCAAACGCCCTTGACCGCTAGTTCCAATCGAGATATATAGACATATAGCTACATAACCAACTGGCCAGGAGACACGCCATGCCCGCCATCGATGCCGCCGAGCAAAAGTTCCTGCGAGAGAAATTCGGCAATCGCGTCAGTTTCGACCGGCTCGAGCGCAAGCTGTACAGCCACGACATCGGCGCGATGCCGAGCCTGATCAAGCCGCTGGTCGGCGGCACGACGCCCGAGGGCATCGTGCAACCGGAGACCGAGGCGGAACTCGCCGAGATCGTGCGCTGGGCGTACGAAAAGCGCATCCCCGTGACGCCGCGCGCCAAAGCCTCGTCGGGCTACGGCGGCGTGCTGCCGATCCGGGGCGGCCTCGTGGTCGATTTCTTCCGCTTGAACAAGGTGCTCGACGTTGACCCGGCCGCGCTGACGGCAACGGTCGAGGCGGGGGTCGTCTGGGAGAAGCTCGAAGGCGCGCTCGCGAAAAGCGGGCTGATGCTGAAGCTGTATCCGTCGAGCGCGCCGGGCTCGACGGTCGGCGGCTGGTTTGCGCAGGGCGGCGCCGGTTTCGGCTCGTTCGAGTCCGGTTGGTTCCGCGAGAACGTCGTCGCGGCGCGCGTGGTGCTGCCGTCCGGCGAGGTGAAAAATTTCAGCGGCGAGGAACTCGACCTCATCGCCGACGCCGAGGGCGTCACCGGCTTCATCAGCCAGCTCACCGTCAAGGTGCTGCCGCTGGAAGAACTGACGATCGTCGCCGCCAGCTTTCCCGAGGCGCCGCAATTGCAGCGCGCCATCGAGGGCGTCGTCGCGCGCGATCTGCCGGTGTGGTCGATGACCTTCATCAATCCGAAGATGGCCGAACTGAAAAGCAAAGCGCCGCTCGCCGAGCACCTGGGCCACCCGGTCGGCGAACGCGTCGCGTTGCCATCGGCATATATCGCCACGCTGGCGTTCCGCCAACGCGACAGCGCCGCGATCATCGCCGCGCTGCCGGCGCTGGTGAAGGAGTGCGGCGGCGAAATGCTGAGCGACCGGATCGCGCGGCACGAATGGGACGAACGGTTCAAGTTGATGGTCGTCAAGCGCCTCGGCCCGAGCCTGATCCCGACCGAGGCCGTCATTCCGCTGAAGTCGCTGGGCGCCGTGATGAGCGAGATCGAGCGCAAAATCACCAAGCCCGTGATCAAAGAGGGCGCGGTCGTCCGCCGTGGCCGCGACGGCGCGCCGGAGATCGTCATCCTCGGCTTTATCCCCGCCGACCAGCGCCGGTTCGCGTACAACTTCGTCTTTCCGCTGTCGCTGTCGGTGATCCGCATCGCCCGCAAGCACGGCGGCCGCGCCTACTCGACGGGCCTCTACTTCAAGCACAAGTCGGCGGAGGTGCTCGGCGAGGCGCGGGTCCGGCGGCTGACCGAATACAAGGCGCAGATCGACCCCAAGGGCCTGCTCAACCCGGGCAAGGTCATCGGCTCGAGCGCACTCAACGTCGCGATGGAGTTGGCCTGCCGCCTCGAGCCGCTGATCCGGCCCTTCGGCAACCAAGTGACGATCGACATCGGCGAACGGCCGACCGCGCCGGTGCGCGGCATCCCGGCCGACGTCGCCTGGTACGCGTACAGTTGCAGCCAGTGCGGCTATTGCGTGGAGGAATGCGACCAGTTCTACGGTCGCGGCTGGGAAAGCCAGAGCCCGCGCGGCAAATGGTACTGGCTGCGCGAATACATGGAAGGTCGCGAAGAGTGGAGCCAGTTCATGGTCGACACGATGATCGTCTGCACCACCTGCGAGATGTGCAACCGCCGGTGCAGCGCCGCGTTGCCGATCGAGCCGTCCTGGATGAAGCTGCGCGGCAAGCTGATCCAGGAAGACAAGCGCATGACGTTCCCGCCGTTCGAGATGATGGCGGCGGCGCTGACGGCCGAGGGCAACATCTGGGCCGGCTACCGGCAGGAACGCGACGCCTGGTTTCCCGAGCAACTGCGCGACGAACACTTGGGCAAAAAGGCGCGCGTCGCCTACTTCGCGGGATGCACGGCCAGCTACGTCGAGAAGGACATCGGCATTGCCAGCGTGCGCCTGCTGCACGACGCGGGCGTCGATTTCACGTACATCGGCAAGAAGGAGAATTGCTGCGGCACGCCGATGCTGGTCGCCGGCAAGTGGGACGAATTCGCCGAGGTGGTCCGCCGCAATCTGGCGGCGATGGACGCGGCCGGCGCGGAAACGGTCGTCACCTCGTGCCCGGCCTGCAACATGATGTGGCGGCACGTCTACCCCGAGTGGGCGAAAAAACTGGGCCTCGAATATCACATTCAGGCGAAGCACTACAGTGAGGTCGTCGCCGAAAAGCTGCAAGCCGGCGCGTTCAAGTTCCCGGCGAACGGCCACGCCAAAGAGGTGGTTACGTGGCACGATTCCTGCCACATGGGGCGGGTCTCGGGCATCTACGAAGAGCCGCGCGCGGTGATCAAGGCCGTGCCGGGCGTCGAGCTGGTCGAGATGGACCACAACCGCGAGACCGCGCATTGCTGCGGCAGCGTGCTGACGCTGATCAAAGACCCGCCAGTCGCCGCCGAGATTGGCAAGACGCGCCTGGACGAAGCGCTCGCGGCGGGCGCGCAGGCGGTGCTGGCGGCCTGCCCGTGCTGCGAGTTCCAGTTGCGGGTGACGCGCGACAAGAAGAATCTGCCGATCGAGATCGTCGACCTCGCGCGTTTCTGCGCCGACGCGCTGGGCTACGACTTGCCCGATCCGCATCCGGAGGTGCGCGCGCAGTGGGCCGTTTTCGAAGCGATGATCGCGCTGATGACGCCCCAAGGTTTCGCGGACCTCATGGGCACGATGTGGCCCGAACTGATCGGCGCGATGCCGTTCGGCATGGGGCCGATGATGCGCCTGGCCGGCAAAATCCCCGGCATGCTAAGCCTGATGAAGCCGATGTTTCCGCTGCTCTTCCCGCGCCTGTTGCCGATGATGATGCCGAAGGTCATGCCGACGATGCTTGACCGCGTGGCGGCGAAGGTCCCGATGCCCGGCTACATGCGCGAGCAGATGCCGGAGCTGATGCCGAAAGTGATGGACAACCTGATGCCGCACATGATCGGCGACGTCGTGCCGCTGGTCACGCAGCCGATGATCGACTACCTGCGCGGAAAGTGAGAGGGGGAGTCAGAAGTCGGAGGTCAGAAGTCGGGCGCAGGGGCGCCGCTTGCCGCGCCCCCGTGAAATCAGAAGCCGGAAATCAGAAGAAAGTTGCAGGCGCCAATGGGAATGCCGCGGGGTCGGTCTGACGGGTCCGACGAGTCTGACCTGTCAGACAAGTCAGACTTTTCCGACCCGAGTCCCGAATCCCGAGTCCCGCCCGCCGCTACGCCCCGCACGCCGACGAATGCGAAAGCGTCGGCGGGTTGCCGTCCGTGGTGTCATCGTCCGGGCTGCCGTCGTCGTCGGTGACGACACTGTCGTCGTCGGCCGCGCCCTTGCACGTCTTGGCGCACTCGTAGAGCGACTGGCACTGGCTCAACTGCCAATTCGTATAGGCGCAGTTCTTGTAGCATTCGAACAGGCCGCTGGTGTCGACGGGACAATATTGAAACGCCTGACTTTCGGAGATCGGCGCGCCGGTGTTCGGCGCCGGCAATTCGGAGTTGCAGTCCACATAAACGAGTTGAATCAGGAAGCCGCACATCGTCGCCCCGTCGAAGCATTTGTCGATGCAGGCGGCCATCGTGCCGCAATTGGTATTGTTGATCGCGCAACTGGTCCAGCAGGTTTTCGTCGCGATGTCCGTTTCCGCGTCGCAGACGTTCAGGGCCTGCGCAAACGTTAGCAACTCGTTGTCTCCCCCTAACGCCAATTTGCAAATGTTGTAGAGATTGGACAACGCGTCGAGGCACACGCTGTCCGCCGCGCGCGCCGGCGTCGACGCGGCGAGCAACAGAACCGCGGCGCTTCCGGCAATAAGCACCGTCGCCGCCAACAGCAACCAAATCCGGGGCTTCATGGGCGCCTCCCCTCAGTAATGGACGGTGCATATTAGAATGCCGCGGCGCGTCGGGTCAACCGGCGCGCCGGGCCCCGGAGCTTTCCCGCGGACATCGCCGGTTGCCAGCGTGCGTTGCGCGTGGCCTGAAGCCGGCGTGCTTGCCCATCAAATGAGACTGGGCTACCGTTGCTCATGGCGTCAGGTCCGAAAACGCTTCTGGTTCAAGCTGTCGCGCACCAACGCGATCTCGACCATTCGCACCCTCTCGGCGTCATGTCGCTGGCCGCCTATCTGCGGGAGCGCGCGGGTTGCGACGTCCGGATTGCCGACATGCAGTTTCACTGCGGGCGCGTCCGTCCGATCATCGAAGCGGCGCGGTCCTTTCAACCTGAACTCGTCGGCATTAGCGCGCTCAGCGTCGATTTTCCCGTGGCCGAGGAACTGGCCGCGTGAGCGCCGGCGGCCTCGTTCGGGCGCAATGGCCGCCGGCGGAAATGTCGGCCGCGGTCCGGCGAGAGCAGCCGCTTCGCGGGCCGCTTGTTTTCGCGCCCTGAGCGAGACAAAGCGAATTTTGATCGGCGGGCAATTGTCTGGGCTCATGCCCATTGCTTGCAGCGGGCGGCGACGCCTACGGTTGGCGCGCCGGAACCAACGAAAACACCCATTCGTCGTCCGACCCCGCGGTCCGCAAAATGAACTCTTGCGTCCCGTTGGCCTGGATCACGGCGCACGGATGATAATCCGCCAAATCCAGCCAATCCGCCGCGGCCGTCGCCTTGCGCACCCCGATGTGCTCGATGCGCACGGCCGGCGTGCGCGCGGCCGTCAGCGCCCAAAGGGGGTACTCCGGCACGTCGTCCGACCATGCCAGCCCGAGCGAATTGCAGCCGCGATCACTGACAACTTTCGCCATCGCCACAAACGGTTCGCGCATGAATTTCATGTTCGCGAAGTACTGCGTCGGCCGGTCGACGGTAAAGATATTATTCGCGCCGGCCAACGGCCGCGCCTCGTTCCAGAAGACAAAAGGAATGGCCGCGACCAGCAAGATCGCCGCCGTCGCTCGCGCTTGCCAGGCGCGAAGCCGTTCCATGACGGCTCCCCATGCGGCCGCCGCCAGCACGACGAGCGGCAATTGCTTGTTCGGCCACGGCTGCCAGCGGAGGCAGAGGACGAAGAGCGCGTAGGCCGCCAGGCAAGCGAGTGCGAATTTTGCCGCCGCGGGGTTTCGCCGTTCGCGACCGCCAAAGAGCAGCATCCCGGCCGCAACGGCGAACAACACGAGGTGCAGCGGCGCGCCGGCCGCGTCCTCCTGGCGGCGCGCCGGCCCGACGCCGAACCTGGCGCCGTTGTAGTTCGTGCGCCGATCGTCCGGATCGACGCCGAGCCAGCGAGCGAACGTCGCCGTCGCGCCGGCGACCGCCTGGTTCGCCGTTGCGCTGGTCGTGGCGAAGTGGATCGCAAGGTTCTTGGCCAACGCCGCGGCGAATACGCCCGGTCCGAAGCTCTCATTGCGATACGAGCGCGTTTCCGCGGGGCTGGCGAACGGGCTGCCGAACAGCCGCACGTTGCGCGCCGCGTGCCCGGCGTTGATCGCGAGCACGATCACGCCTGCGAGTGCGAGCGAGCGCAGCGCTTGCCGCGCCGGCGCCCGGCGGATCAGCGACGCGCCGAACCAGCACGCGAACGGAAACGCGCAGATCACCGCGGTCGATTTGCTCAGCAGCGCCAGGCCCAAACCGCCCGCGGCGAAAACGGCCGGCCACGCCGATCGGCGGTCGCGCCACTCAAGACCAAACGCGACGAAGCACACGAGCCAGAACGCGGCGACGTAATCGTTCTGCGTCGAGGTCGCTTCGGCAATGCCGCTCGGGATCGTGGCCGCGACAATGGCGGCGTAAGCCTGTCCGACGACGCCGGCGCCGAGGCTGGCCGCGATCCGGGCGACGCCGAGCAGGCAGCCGAGCATCGCGAACCATTGCACGAGATTCGCCAGGCGATCCGACTGACTCAGGAGTTGAAAATTCAGGATCGCAAATTCGGCCCACGGCGGCATGAACAATTGCCGCGGAATGTGCGTCGGGTAATGGCGGACGCTGTGGTTCTGCGCCCAGTGGGCCACGCGCGCCAGGTGATAGGTCATCGAATCGTAGTTGTTCGGCGCGGCGACGACGGCGATCACGCCGAGCAGCAACACGATCACGGCCGCCGCGCCCAGAAAAAACAGCGCAAAACCGTCCGGCCGCGCCGGGCCGTTGCCGTCGGCGGATTTCTTTTCGGAGAACGTGTCCGCACGGCGGTCCGTCACCAGCAGGAGCGCAAGCAATACGCAGAGTATCGTCGCCCACGCGCCAACCAGACCGCGGTGAGTGAGCAGACGCAGCAGATTCAGGAACTCGGTCACCGCCGTGACCGCGACGCCCCAGGCGACGGCCGCCGCGAGCACGACGACGCCGCGTGGCGCGTCGAGGTTCCGCCGGCGGAATAAACGGTCGAAAACAACGGCGATCAAACACAACGCGGCCCAGGGCATGATGGCGAAAATGGCGTTGGAAAAACGGGTCATGCGCGCCCACAGGAAAAGCCGCGCCCGCCGGCGACGGGCTGCCGTCAGCTAAGACCAACGCCGCTTGCCGGTCAATGGCACCACGAGCGCTGGCGCGCGGGCCGCGCCGCGATTATGCTCTGCGCATGCCGTACTTTGCCAAAGGACGCAACAAACCGAAGAGCGGCGACCCGCGGTGGGACCACTACGCCCAGCGGGCCAAGGATGAAGGCTACGCCTCGCGTGCGGTCTACAAGCTCGAAGAGATCGACCGCCGGTTCCGCATCTTCGCCCCCGGCCGCCGCGTGCTCGACCTTGGCTGCGCGCCGGGCGGCTGGCTGAAATTCGCCGCCGAGCGGGTCGGCGATCGCGGCGCGGTGATCGGCATCGACCGCTTCGAAGTCGCGCCGCCGAAGACCAACGTGCGCACCTTCGCCGCCGATTTGACGGCCCCGTTCGACCCGGGCGAAACCTTCGCGCCGTTCGACGTCGTGCTCTCCGACATGGCGCCGGACACCACCGGCGTGCGGCACGTCGACAAGGACCGCAGCGCCGAACTGACGCGGATCGCCCTCGACTGGGCGTTGCGGCTGGGCAAACCCGGGTCCGCGTTCATCGCCAAGATGTTCCAGGGGCCGGATTTCCACGCGATCCTCGCCGCGGTGAAACAGGCCTACGGCGCCGTGCGCTGCGTTCGCCCCGACGCCACCCGCCGCGAGAGCTTCGAGATCTACATCGTCGGGCAGAAAAAGCGTCACGGGCCGGCAACGCCGGGCGACGAATCGCGGCCGTGACGGGCGGGGATTCTTGCACCTGTCAGCCTTATTGTCTTCCCGCCTCCCCGCCTCGCGCTCGGCGCTTGGTTTGACAGCCCCGCCGGCGGCCGAATAAGATTATTTTTTGCGGCGTTTCGCCAAAAGGAGAGAGCATGAAAGCGATGGGACCTCCTCGTTTATGGGCAATGGCGGCAGCGATATGCGCGATCGGCCTGCTCTTCCTCGCCGGCTGCACCTGCGGGCGGCCGTTCAATCCGCCGCCGCCGCGGCCAGGCCAACCCGCCGCGGGCGCGTTCGGCGGCGACCCGTCGCGCTTCGCGCCGGCCAACCTCGATCCGGAAAAACGAAAGCAGTGCATCGACACCTGCAAAACCTTTTGCCGGCGCGCGCAGGAGTGCAACGTGCCGAAACTCGAACAACCGGCCGTTTGCGGCCGCATTTGCTGGTTCCTCTGCGCCCGCGACGTGCTGGACCAAGACCTGCGCGGCTGCGTGAAAGTCGACAGCGACTGCCCCACCGTCGTCCGTTGCGCCGAGAAGATCGGCGAAAAAGTGGCCAAGCTGCGGGCCGAGCAGGGCGCGACCCCCGCCCCGCCCGCCCCGCCCGCCGCGCCCGGCGTCGCGCCCGCCGCGGCGGCCGTTGCGCCCTCTGCGCCGCCGAGCGCGCCGCCCGCTGCAGCGCCGGTCGCGCCGCCCGCTGCAGCGCCGCCCGCGCCGCCAAAGCCGGCGCCGGCGCCTGCGACCAAATGACCGTCATGCCTCTTCGTTTCTACGGCTTTTCGTGACCCGCATGGCCGCTGCCCAACCGCAACGGCCCGATCGCGCCGGCGCCCGCCGCGGCTGGGCGTCGGCCGCCGCCGTTGCCGTCGCCGTCGTCGCCGCGGTTGGGCTGCTCGCGCTGGCCGGCTGGGTCTGCCGCGCGGCGGCCGACCGCGCCCGCGGCGACGCCCGCTATGCGGTCCCCGACCCCAATCTCGGCCTGACGCTGCCGCGCGATTTGGCATCGCACCCGCATTTCCGCGTGGAACGGCACTGGCTGGCGACGCTGGCGCAGGATCGCGACAAGCGCTCGTACGCCGTCTTGTTCCGCTGCGAGCGCCTCGCGCGCGCGGTCTGGCCGGCCCTTTTTCGGCGCGGCCGGGCGCCGGCTGAGAACCATTTCGCGGCCCAGTTGCTGGCGGTCGATCTGGCCGACGGGCAGTTCGCCGTCGCGACGCGCGAAACGGACGGGGCGGCGGACGCGGCGGACGCGACCGACATCCGGCTCGGCGATTGGCGCCTCTGGCGCGACGGCCTGCACCTGCGCCTCGCCGGCAAAGACGCGACGCTCGGCGTGGCGCTCAAGGCGCTGCCCGAGAAAAAAACGGCGCTCTTCGGCCGCAACGGTTACCACTGGCGCGGCCGCGACGGCGCCCCGGTTTATTTCCTCGGCCAGCCGCGCGTCGCGGTCGACGGCGCGCTCGACTGGCGCGGCCGGACGCGCGAGGTCGCGGGCCCGGGCTTTTGGGAATACGAGTTCACCAGCTACGGTCCGCCCGCGGGGACGCAGGGTCTGGACCGCCTGACGATGGCGCTCAACAACAACCACGAGTTGACCCTCGTGGCGCCCCGCCGGCGCGACGGCGCGCCGTGCCTGGACGCCCCGTTGTCGGTGGTCTTGCCGGACGGCGAAACGCTGACGTTGCGCGGCGGCGACTACGAATTCAAACCCGTGCATTTTTGGACGAGCCGGGCCTCGCACGCAGTCTATCCCGTTGCCTGGACGTTGCACTTGGAGCAATATCAGGCGGATTTGAACGTGACGGCGTACGCCGCCGAGTTGGAAATCGCGCCGCCCGGCGGCCGGCCGGTTTGGGAAGGCCCCTGCCGCGTCGAAGGGACGTGGGGCGGCGCGCCGGTTCGCGGTTTCGCGTTCGCCGAGTTGACGGGCTACGCGCGTCGGCCGTTCAAGTTTTGAGGAGGCCGCGGGTGCGCCATTACGATCTCGACGACATCGCGCCGCTGACGCCGTTTCTGCGCGACCTGGAAACGGCGCTGGCGCGGGAAATGGCGCGGTCTCTGGACAGCCCCGGCGACGCCGCGCTGACGGTCGAACGGCGCCCGCCGCTCGAACGCCGGCGGCAAGTCGCCTTGTGCGAAGACCGCACATGGCGCGTCGAGCAGGACGGCTCGGCCCTGCTGCTCAAGGCCGATGTCGTGCGTTTCGTCTGCCCCGCCGCGGGCGAGGTGAACAACACGCTCGAGCTGGACCTGGCGCTGGAAAGCCGGCGCGCCGGCTTGGCGCGGCTGCTGGTGCTATTCCTGTTTCCGCTCGCCGGACTGCTGATCGCGTTGTTCGGCTGGACGACGTTGCAGTCGGATTCCAACATGGAGGCCGCGCCGTGGCTGACTGCCGGCGCGCTCGCCGGCTTCGCGCTCAGCCTGCTGGTTGTCGGCCGCCTCTCGCCCGTGCTCGGCGCGTTGCTCGAAGGCGGTGCCTCGCTGCTGGCGCCCGCCAATCGCCGCGCGGTGCTGCGCGAAGCGGCGGCGCAACTCGAATCGCTCGCCGCGGCGCATCGCGCCCAGACCGCGGCCGAGGCGGCCACCGCCGCCAAGCAGGCGCCGCCCGGCGACGAGCCGGCTCAGCTCGCGGCCTACACGGCCGAATTGGTCGCCGACCCGGACGCGGGCATCGCCAAATACGGTCTGCTCGCGCCGGCGAATCGCGAAGCCGTTTCCCGGGCGTTCGTCCGCCTGGAAAAAGACCCGAAACTGTTTCGCGTCTATCGGGAAAACCGCAAGTCGCCGGCGCCCGCATGAAACCCGCGCGGCCGCGGTTCGGCTCGCGGACGCGGAGCACAGGTCGATGAAATCCGCTGCCGCCATCAACGTCCTCGCCGCGGCGCTCCTGATCGCCGCGGTTTTCCTGACCTTCGGCGGCACGTTGAGCGGCCAATTCGTCTGGGACGACCACCTGAAGGTGCAGGGCATCGCGGGCCGCCCGGCCGACGCGCTGCACGCGGAATTCTGGCAAAAAACGCACATCGAGTCGCGCGCCAGCGGTCTGTTTCGGCCGCTTTCGGTGCTGACGCTGCTGGTCGATCGCCGCCTGTGGGGCGAGGGGCCGGCCGGCTATCACCGCACCAACGTGGCGCTGCACGCCGCCGCCTGCGTCCTGCTCTTCTTGCTGCTGCGGCTGCTGCTCGACGATCCGCTCGCCGCCCTGTTCGGCGCACTTTTTTGGGGCGTGCACCCGCTGCGGGCGGAGTCGGTGGCCTTCATTTCCGGCCGCACCGACGTGCTCGCGGGGTGTTTCGCGCTCGCCGGCTACGTCGTTCTGCTGACGGCGGTGCGGCGGCAGCGCTCGCCGGCGGGCGCCGCGGCGTTCGGCGCGCTGCTGTTCGCGATCGAGTTGGCGGCGCTGCTGAGCAAGGAGTCGGCGCTGTTTGCGCTCTTCGCCGCGCCGGCGCTGGTGTGGGCCGTGCGCGCGCCGGAGCGGCCGTTCGACAAGCGGGCGTTCGCCGGCGGCCTGGGCGGCGCGGCGCTGGCGGTCGCGCCCTACGCCTTCCTGCGCGTGCGCGCCGTCGGGGCGCTGCCCGCGCGGATCGACGCCCGCTTTTTGCTGCACGGCTTTCCGATCGCGGCGTGGAAGTACCTCGGGCTGCATTTCCATTTCGCCGGCCTGGCCCCGTATTACACCCAGCCGCAGAGCCTGTGGTTGACGGTCGCCGCGTGGGCCGGCTGGTTGGGCGTCGGCGCGCTCGTCGTCGTCCTGGCCTATCGCGGTCAACGCCGGCCGCTGTTGGCGGCGCTGCTCTACGGCGTGTGCCTGGCGCCGGCGTCCGGTCTGGCGCCGCTGGCGATGGTGGTCGCCGACCGCTACACGTATCTTTCCGGCGTCGCCGTCGCCCTCGCGCTCGCGCTGCTGTTGCGCCGCGCGTTTCGGCTGCCGCGCGGCCTGCACACGGCCGCGATCGCCGCGGCGATCGGCGTCGTCGCCGTGGTCGGCGTCGCCGGCCGGCGGCAGGCGGCGATCTGGCACGACGACGTGTCGCTCTGGACGGCCGCCGCGCGGCGCAACCCCGATCATTATCTGCCGGCGATGAACCTCGGCGCCGCCTTGCTCGAAGCGGGCCGCGCCGATGACGCACGCCGCGCGTGCGAACAGGCCGACTTTCTGACGGACCACGAGTATCCGAAAGCGTTGATGGGACTGGGCGCGGCGGCCTGGGCCAGCGGCCGGATCGACGAAGCCGAAAATGCGTTCGCCGCCGCCGCGGCCAAGGGCGAATATCTCGACGCCGCCCTGCCCGCGCTGGCGAAAATTGCCCTATTCAAACGCGACGAGGCGGCGGCGGCGGCGTACTTGCATCGCGCGGAAGCGGCCGGCGCGTGCGGAGCCGAATGCCGGGGCCTCCTGGCGCGGCTGCAGGCGGGCGCCCCCGAGGCCGGCGACGGGAAAAAGTAATCGGGCGCCGAACGACGCGCGAAATATCGTTGCGTGGCGCGGGCAACTGAATTAGCATAAAATGCTTTTATGGACCCGGCGGACCGGCGGCAATGAATCGAAAATGCTCCTCCTGCGGCATGGTGAATTTCCCGACGGCGGTGGTATGCCGGCGGTGCTCCAAGCCGCTGTCCGCGAACTGCCCGGATTGCGGCCGCGAGGTGACCCCGGGCGCCGTGTTCTGCCCAGCCTGCGGCACCATTCTCGCCGAGGGCAAAGTCGTTGACGTCTCCGCGTACAAAAACAAGAGTTCGCGGTCGCGCGGCTACGACGAAGAGCGCACGCAAATGGGGCTCGGGAAGAAAGAGGTCGCCCTCGCCAAAAGCGCAATAAAATCGAAGGCGCCCGGCGTCCGCGAATGCCCCGAGTGCGCGGCGACGATAAGCCGCGAAGCCGTTTACTGCGTCCACTGCGGCGCGATGTTCGATTCCCTGCTGGACGCGTCGGAAAACCCGTTGTTCGGCGTGGCGGTTCCGGAAACGTCCGGCGCCCCAAAATCGACGCCGCCCGCGGCCAAACCCAAAACGCCGCCCCCCAAAGCCGCGCCGCCAGCGCCCGCGGTCAAGCCGGCAACGCCGACCGCCGAGGACGCGCCGCCGCCCGCAGCCAAGCCCGCAACGCCGACCCCCAAGGCCGCGCCGACGCCCGCGGCCAGGCCCGCGACGCCGACGCCCAAGGCCGCGTCGCCGCCCGCGGCCAGGCCCGCAGCACCGACGCCGAAGGCCGCGCCGCCGGCCGCCCGGCCGGTCGCGAAACCAAGTGCGCCGGCCGCTGCCGCCAAGCCGCCCGCGTCGCCGCCGAAACCGATCGTCGCCGACGAGTCGAAGCCGGCCGAAAGACCGTTGCCGCTGTCGCTGCAAGGCAAAGCGCGCTCCGCGCCGACGACGCCAGGCGCGGCCCCGCCCGCCCAGGTCGCCGCCGGACCGGCGCCCGCCGCGCCCGACGCCGGGGCAACCGGCGCGGCAAAAGCAGCGACCCGCCCGGGCCGCAAGGCGCCGCGGCCGACGCCGGCCGCCGCGGTTCCGCCGCCCGTTCCGCTCGCGCCGCCCGAGCCGGCGAAAGTCGCGCCGGCGACGCCCCCAACCGGCCGACCCCGGGCCGAATTGAACCTCACCATGCTGCCGGTCAACGGCGCGACGTTCCAGCATCCGGCCCACCCGGAAAAGGCCGTGGCGGTCGGCGGTTTCTATCTCGCGGCCGAGCCCGTCACGTGCGCGCAGTACGCCGTGTTCCTCAAGGCAACCGGCCACCCGGCCCCCGTCGACTGGCTGGACGGCGAATATCTGCCGGGCAAGGCGAATCATCCGGTCGTGATGGTGACGCTGCTCGACGCGCTGGCCTTTTGCCGGTGGGCCGGCGTGCGCCTGCCGAAAGCCGACGAATGGCTGGCCGCCTGCGTCGGCAAGAGCGCGCTCAAATATCCGTGGGCCAACGGCGGGCCGCCGCCGGAACTGCTGGGCGGCACGACGACGCGCGCCGTCGACGCGTTCGCGCCGTACCGCGGCCCGTTCGGCCACATCTGTCTGCTCGGCGACGTGCAGCAATGGCTGTTCGAGCCCGCGCCCGACGGCGACAAGACCGGCGATCCGGAAGCGCCGACCGGCGTGTTCGGCATCGGGGGCTCGAGCTATCTGGACCCGCTGTGGGTCGGCGCCAACGGCCGCTCGTCGCCGGTGCACAACCCGCTGATCGCCGATTTCCATATCGGTTTCCGTTGCGCCACCGACAGCATGGCGTGAGTGAGATCGAATTATAAACACAGAGGGAACACAGAGGACGCAGAGAAAATTGGTGTGAAAAATGCCCGCGAAACCGCAGGGGTCGGTCACATAGATCCCATGATTCCCATGACTCCCATAATTCCCATTCTGTTCGGAAAATAAAATGCACCTCTTGCCTTTTGGCCGCGGCGGCTCTAATAAATCACGGGGACCGAACCGCCCCTGACGGAGAAAAAATATGACCGTGCGTCACGAAAAAATCGTCATTGTCGGCGCCGGGCCGGCCGGCCTCACCGCCGCGATCTACGCGGCCCGCGCCGGCCTGAAGCCACTGGTGATCGAGAAGCTGCAGCCCGGCGGCATGATGATGACGACCGACCTCATCGAGAACTACCCCGGGTTCGACGAGGGCGTGAACGGCGCGGACTTGTCGCTGAAGATGCACCAGCACGCCGAACGGTTCGGGGCGCGCTTCGAATTCGGCGAGACGCACGCGGCGTTGCAGGCGAACGGCGGCCTCCTGCTGCAGACCGACCTCGGCGAGATCGCGGCGACCGTCGTAATCGCCGCCACGGGCACCGAGCACCGGCTGCTGGGGATCCCGGGCGAGCAGAAGTTCTTCGGCCGCGGCGTGTCGATCTGCGGCACCTGCGACGGCCCATTCTACAAGGGCCGCGCCGTCGGCGTGGTCGGCGGCGGCAACAGCGCGATCCAGGAGGGGCTGTACGTTGCGCGCTTCGCCTCCGAGGTGAACATCATCCATCGCCGCGACGAGTTGCGCGCCGACAAGATCCTGGCCGACCGCGCCCTGGCGGCGCCCAACATCAAGTTCGTTTGGAGCTCCGTGGTGCTCGAAGTGCTGGGGCAGAATGCCGTCGAAGGTCTCCGCGTGCAAAACAAGAAGACCGGCGAAGTCAGCACGCTGCCGGTCCACGGCTTCTTCGAGTTCATCGGCTTGATCCCCAACAGCAAATGGCTGAAGAACCTCGCGCCGCTCAGCGAAGAGGGGTTCGTCGTCACCAACGAGTTCGGCGAAACCGAAATCCCCGGCCTGTTCGCCGCCGGCGACGTCCGCCGCAAACCGATGCGTCAGATCGCCACCGCCGTCGGCGACGGTTCGGCCGTCGTGCGCACGGTCGAGAAGTATCTGGAATCGAAGGCCGGCTGACGCGCCAAAGCGCGGACGGCCGGCGCCGAAAAATTGGCTTTGTTTCGTAATTTTGCCTTTCTTCGCCCAACTAAACCGAAGTTCCCGGTCAAGAAACTAAAAAGTCGGCGCATCGGACGCGGTCTTCATCCGGCAGCGATTGCGGCACTGGGTGGCCAGGACGTTCAGCAACGTGTGGAAGCTGTGAACGGGCAGGCCGTCAGGCGTGCGCTTGG
>CAZHPN010000125.1:0-18868 GCA_964534375.1 uncultured bacterium
GCCGCAGGCGAAATCAGCCCTCATTTTTTTCCTAACTGGCGAAGTTGGGCTAGATTAAGCGCGCGCCGCCTTGCCGCGCGGTGTTTTTCGCGCAGACCTCTCCCCGGAAATTTCGGTTCCCGAAATTTCCCGCCCCTCCCCGACACAGGGAGGGGCACGCGGACGTCGCATTGGTAGGCGGAAAGGCGTTGAATAAAAGACCTCGTGTGTTGTTTCACCAAGTACGAAGGCGAACTCGCGGACTGTGCAGAACCTCTCCGCAACCCGGGTTCGCCACGGTTTCTTCTCGCCCCTCCCTGTGTCGGGGAGGGGCGCGGCCACGCCGGGCGTGGCCGGGGGAGAGGTCCGCGCGGAAAAAGAATCAGGCAAATTCGCTTTTCGAAGGGTCGCTGCGCTTAATCCTAAAGCCTATGCGGCACACGGAGGGGCGACCGGCCGCCCTGTCAGTGCGCAGCCCTGGCCACTGATATATCCGTGAGTCGAAAATATCGGTCCCATAGGTCCCATACGTCCCATGCCTCTCATAATTCCCATTGTGACGAATTCTTAACCCGGCGCCGCGCGTTACGGCGCCGCCTGAACGATCGTCGCCGACGGCCAGAATGCGGCCTTCAGCTTCGTCACGGCGTGCGGGCCGATGTAGCACGAATCCGGCGCGTAGCCGCCCTCCTCGTATTCCACGCCCGTGACGAAATATCCCCAATAATCGTTGACCGGTCCGGAGATCAAGCAATGGAACGTCGGATCGCACAAGCTTTCCAATTCGCGGGCGACCAACGTCGTCGGCTCGCCGGGCGCGCCCAGCACGATCAGCCGGCCGATACGCAACGCCTGGAACGGCGCGTCCGGCCGCAGATAGAGGACTTTGGCCAAACCGGGGTGGACGGGCATGCCGCCGAACAAGCGGATTTGCACGCGCGAGAGATCGGTGCGGTTCACGTGCCCGCCCACGACTTTGTCGGTCAGCGGCTGCAGCGACGGCAGGCGTTTCTCGACCGCCGCCGCCATTTTTTCGCCGTACGCGTGCATATCTTGGATTTCCTTGGCGACCGTGCTCCAATCCGGCGTCGGCGCGGCGTCGCCGAGCGCGCCGTTGAGGAAGATCGCCGTGCCGCCGTTGTCCTGCTCGAGCCGGCTGTTCATCACGCCCGGCCAGTCGGCGGAGATTTTCATGTTGTCGGGCGACAACACGGTCGGGTGTGAGGCGAAGTGCACCAGCAGCGCGATCGGCTTGCCGTCGAGGCCGACCGCGCGCACGACCGTCAGCCGGCGATCGGTCTGGTATTTCACCGGGTCGGGCTTGATCGGCGAACTGGAGTCGAAACCGCCGACGCCGACGTCGAAAGCCGGATCGCGGCGGCTGCGGTTCATGCCGAGCAGTTCGCTCGTGTCCGTCGACAACACGGCCGGCCGCAGGGCGGCGTCGGCCGCCAGCACGGCGGCGACGATGCCGTTGACGACCTGGTCGAGGATGCGCTGGTCGAACGGCCCCATGACGGCCTGCACGATGCGCCGGCGATCGTAGCCGGAAGGCGCGGCGTGAGTGTGCGTGCCGGCGATCATCAAATTGTGCTCGCCGTAACCGTGCGGCGCGAGTTTGTCGACGACGCGGTCGCGCACTTCGCTGTCGACGAAACAGAGGTCGAGCACGACCAGGGCGACCCGCCGTCCGGCCGGGTCGGCCACGGCCAGCGCCCGCGCATAGATCGGGTCGAGGACGCCGGTCGCGGGTTTGCCGCCGCGCCCGCCGTACCCGTTGAGCGTGACCGGCATGGCCGCCGGATTCGGCGTGATGTCGACTTTGGCCGCGCCGACGCGGAACTCATTCGCGGCGCGGGTCTCGGCGGCCGGCGTCGCCGGCCGACTCAACGCCGCCGCCGCGGCCACGAGCAACAGTGTGAGAAACCAGGCTTTGCGTTTCATCGTTTGCCCTCGCGCGCCCGCGCCGGCGCGGCGTGCGGCGCGCCTCCAGCAGAATCCCGCCGCCGCCGGCCGTCAAGGCCTGCACGGGCGGGACAAGACGGCGCCGTCCGCCGGGTCCGTGGCGTCAGCGGGCCTGCACGTGTGTCGGCGGCTGCTGGACGAGCGGCGCCACGGGCATGGCCGTGTTCCCGTCCGGCGCCGGCGCGGTGATGTTCATCTGCTCGATAATGCTCAGAATGATCTTCGCCTTCTCGATCAGCACGATGACGAAGGCGCGGAAGTCGGTCCGCGTGGGTTCCCAGAACGGCCCCGACCAATCGCCCGTGTCGTTGTACCATGAGGAGATCAGTTCGACGACCCAATCGAAGCTGCCCAGCCCGAAGGCCTCCAGCACGGGTTCAAATGTGGCGATGATCGGGAACGGTTTTCGTTCCGCCATGTTGTCGCGCAACGCGGCCGACAAATTGCGAATGGCGACCGCCTCGTTGAGCGTGATCGTCAAACCCAGACCCGAAATGGTCAGCGTTTCGTCCGGATCCCAGTCGCCGTTGCCGTTCGTGTCGGTGTAACTGAAAGCCAGGTCTTCCTTCTTGGTGTGATCGTCGAACATGAAATCGAACATTTCGACGATCGAGGCGAACATCAACCCGACTTCCTGGCCGCCCTGTTGGATCTGCGGAATGGCCCACGGTTCGTCGAGGATCAGGAAGCCGTTCGGGAAGACGGGGTCGTACATCAAGATTTCGAGCGTGCGGATCACCGCGCGCATGATCGGCTGCAAACCCTGGGGGTTGGCGTACGTGAAGTTCAGCGAGAACGCCGGGAAATTCATTTCCAGGTCGACGGCCGTGGCCATCAACAGCAACGCGTGGAAGCCGTAGGCCAGCGTCCGCGACAGATACATGAAGCCGCCGTCGTACCGGCCGTGCAAGTCGATATCCACCTTCGGGTTGACCAGCGTCCAGTCGTACGTGAGCAGCTCGAACACGTAGTCGCTCGGGTGCGCGAACAGCCAATCGCTGTTCTCGATGATCTGCGGCGGAATGTCGAGGTCGATCAAGCGGAACAGGATCTGCAAGCCGATCGTCGTGTGGTCGAAACAACTGCGGTCGTAGCCGTTGCAATCGCCCAGGTGCTGCATGTAGCACTTGGTGTGATGTTCGACATACGAGTAGGGACAATGGGTGATGCAGTCTTCGACGTCGAATGTCACCGGCGGCTGAATCTGGCCGCACAGTTTCAAGTTGTTGCACAACTTCTCGCAGTTGGCCGGGGTGGTCGGGATGATCCATTCCAGGCCGACGTCGTGGATGCGGAAGCACGTGCTGCCGTCGATCAGCGTTTCGAACATATACGGTTGCAGGAAGAAGGGGCAATCCTTGACGCAGGTTTCCTTGGTGGTCCACGCATCCTGCATCAAATTGCATTCTTCAAGGCGCGCGCAGGCTTGCTCGCATTGGAGTTGCGACGGGTTTTCCAGCAGCACGCCGCTCAAGATTTGGATAATGCCGTCGATGTTCGAGAAGACCCGCTTGTCGAGCGCCAACACGATGCCGTAGTGGCCCTCGACATTGTCCGGCGCCATCGACAGCGCCTGCAAATATTCGTCGTAGGCGACCGAGCCGTGGCCCCACGAAAGATTCTTCCGGCCGCCGTACAGCAGATCCTGCAACGTCGGCGGCGCCGGCGTATGGCCCATGCACGAGCCGAGGAAGATCATGGCGAACGAAGCGGCGAGCAGCGAGACGGTGAGCAGTGCGACCTTTTTCACGGCTCAGATACCTCCCTGTTGTTTCGGCGGCGCCGGCGGCGGGGCCGGGGCCGGGGCGCTGGGCTGCGGCGCGGGTGACGGCGACACGGCCGGCGGCGCGGCCGGGGCCGCCGCGCCGGGCGTCGTCGTCGGTTGCGGCGACACGGCGGGCGGCGCAGCCGGTTGCTGCGGCTGCGACGGTCCGGTCGGCGGATTGCGATCGAGCAGCCGGTACTTCGGCGGCGGCGCGATCGGAATCAGGAAACCGACGCCCATCTGGTAGATGTCGCGGAACACCATGGTGTTCCGGCCGTCGGTCAAGTACTCGGCGTGAAACACGGCCAGACCGGGGATGTACAACGGCGTCAACGGCACCGAGACCTGACCGAAAATGCGGCCGTCGTCGCCGTTGCCCACCAGGCCGATGACCTTGATGAGCTTGACGAAGCCGGGGCTGTTGGTCTGGAAGTTGCCCATGAAACCCCAACCGTGACGATAGCCGAACGACGCCGGCCCGATGCCCATCGTCGCGGACGCGGCGATCCACGGCGGCGGTGTGTAATAGTAGTGGGGCTTCATGTCGGACAAATCGGGGAACAGATCCAGTTGCACCTTCTGCGACGTCAAATAATCGATGACGTCCTGATTCGGCTTCAGGAATTTGGGGCTCGTGCGCTCGGTCTGTCCGAAGACCGCGCCTTCGCCGGAGAACGAGAACGAGACCAATTTGGCCGGGGCCGGCAGGCGGAAATCCAGCACCGGATTGAGCCCCGCGCCCCAAGCGGAGGAACCGGTGTCGAGATCGGGCCCGAGCGCGAAAATGATGTTGTCGTTCGGCGCGGCGCGGTGGGCCGTCGGCAGATACAATTTGGGGGTGATCGCGGCGGCGACGTACTCTTGCCGCAGGTAGTTCCACGTGACGAAAATCGCGGTGTCGCCCATGTCGAGCGGGTTGGACTTGTAGCTCAGTTTCGGCACCGGCCGGCCCAGTTGCACCAGCAGTTTGTAGAAATCGTTCAACGTCGCGACGCCCATGCGCTCGCACGACCCCGGCAGCAGAATCGGGTTCATCGAGATGTTGATGTCCGCGAACAGGGTGTTGACGCCGATCATGACGTGGTCGGAAATCCCGTAGATCAGGGCGAACAAGTAACCGCGCGTGGTGCCGCGGGCGTTGAAGTTGAAATCGAAGAAATGCTCGCCGTTATACAGGCGAAACGGATCGGGGACGTGGAACACCGGGATGATGTCGATCAGGTGCCGGTTGTTGTCGAAGCGCTGCGCCGCGCGCATCGTGCCGTAGCCGAACATCGGCACCAGGAACCCCTCCGGCATCGTCTGCGACGCGCCCCAGAAATCGAGCTCCGTCAGCGCCATTTTTTCCGCGCGTTTGATCCATCGTCCGTAATCGCCCAGCGCCGACCCCGGCTCGTCCTGTTTGCCGGCGTCCCCCGATTCCACCATGCCGGGCGCGGCCGCCATGTTCATGGGAACCGCGAACGCCGGCTCGATCGATTGCGCCGCGACGGGCGCCGGCGAGAACAGCAACAGCGCGCCGGCCGCCAGCAAAAGAACGACGGCCGGCATGCCAGAGGGCAAGCGTAGACGTTGGACGCTGATCATAATCATCGGTTCTCCGCGTAAGGACTGAACGGCCATTCAATCCTGCCAGTAGACCATTCTTGCCTTCGCCGGTCAAGCGAAAACCACAGACGGAGCAGGAGCGAGGGCCGGAAACGCCGCCGTTGCGGCAAGCGGCGAACGGGCCGCGGGGACCCCCTGCGTCAAGAAACTGGCGCCCGCTGCTGGCCAAGCGCTCCCGCCCAGCCGTCGGTTGTTCTTGGGCAACGGTTCCGCCCTGGTCCATTCCGCATTCCGCATTCGCCCTGCGGCATTCCTACGCCCCTTGCTTGCCGGCCCTCGAGCCTCGTAGGATGCGCCTTTCGCCGGAGCGCACATGACCGAAGTCGGCAGCTTGATTTTGCAGGATCTCAACGACGCGCAACGCGAGGCGGTGACCGCGCCGGACGGCCCGTTGCTGGTGTTCGCCGGCGCCGGGTCCGGCAAGACGCGCGTCCTGACGCGGCGCATCGCCTATCTGCTTACGGAGCGCGGCGCCCATCCCTCCGAGATCTTCGCGGTCACGTTCACCAACAAAGCCGCCGGGGAGATGCAGCGGCGCGTCGAGGAACTGGTCGGCCGCCACGCGCGCGGCATGTGGATTCATACGTTCCACAGCGCCTGCGCGCGCCTGCTGCGCGCCCATCCCGAGCGCGTCGGCCGCGAGCCGGGTTTCGTCATCTACGACGACGCCGATCAGCAAACGCTGATCAAAGAGTTGCTGGGCAAAGTCGAGTTGGATCCCAAGAAATGGCCGCCGCGGCAGATTGCCCATTGGTTCGACCTGGCGAAGAACGAGGCGGTCTCGCCGGCCGAACATTTGCCGGGCGCGCTGGCGCATGAACGGCCCCGGCTGTTGGCGTTGGCGAAGCTTTACGAACGGCGCGTCCGCGAGGCGAACGCTTTCGATTTCGGCGATCTGATCGTCGAGGCGATCCGCCTCCTGCGCGACAATCCGGAGATCGGCGCCAGCTATCGCCAGCGCTTTCGCCACTTGTTGGTCGACGAATTCCAGGACACCAATCGCGCGCAGTATCTGCTGCTCGACCAACTGCTCGACGAGCATCGCCATTTGACCGTGGTCGGCGATGACGATCAGTCGATCTACCGCTGGCGCGGCGCCCGGCTGGCCAACATCCTCGAGTTCGAGAAGCGTTTCCCCGACGCCAAAGTCGTGATCCTCGGCACGAATTATCGCAGCAGCGCGCGCATCCTGCGCGCCGCCGACGCGCTGATCCGCCAGAACGTCGGCCGGCAGGCGAAAAAGATGGATACGCCCAATCCCGCCGGCGCCGCCGTCGTCCGCTGTCAGATGGACGACGAATACAGCGAAGCGCGTTACGTGGCGACCACGATCGACGAACTGCGCCTGCGGCAGGGCTTGCGGGCCGCGGAGATCGCGGTCTTTTACCGCATCAACGCCCAGAGCCGGATGATCGAAGAAAAGCTGATCGAACGCGGCATACCGTACATCGTGGTCGGCGGCACGCGGTTTTACGATCGCAAGGAAATCAAAGACGCCGTCGCCTATCTGCGGCTGGCCGTCAACCCCGCCGACGGGGCCGCCTTCGCCCGCGTCGTCAATGTG
The DNA here is from genome assembly GCA_964534375.1 of uncultured bacterium. Lineage (GTDB taxonomy): Bacteria > Lernaellota > Lernaellaia > Lernaellales > Lernaellaceae > CAZHPN01. Next base: position 6,882 of record CAZHPN010000125.1, read on the forward strand.
CCGCCGCGCGGCGTCGGCGACCGCACGATCGAACGCCTTCAGGAAATGGCCGAGCAGAACGGCGTCTCGCTGGTCGCGGTGTGCGCGCGCGTCGGCGAGGGCGAGGGCGAGGGGTTTTCCGCCAAGGCCCGCGACGAACTGCGGCGCTTCGCCGGCCTGTTCGTCCGCGAACCATTGCCGATTCCCGAAACGCCCTCGGCGACGGCCGCGCGCCTGTTGACCGATTCGCGCTACCTGCGCGTTTTGGAAGACAGCAAGAAAATCGAAGATAAGACGCGCCTCGAGAACGTCCGCGAACTTCTCAAATCCGTCGAAGATTTCGAAAAGGAATTGGGCGCCGAAGCCGAATTGCCGCTATTTCTGGAAAAAGTCAGCCTGCTCTCCGACCCCGACCTATACGACGAACGCGCCGACGCCGTCGCGTTGATGACGCTCCATTCCGCGAAAGGGTTGGAGTTTCCGGCGGTGTTCATGGTCGGCGTCGAAGAAGGATTGCTGCCGCACAGCCGCAGCGTGAGCGATCCGGAACAACTCGAAGAGGAACGGCGCTTGTGTTACGTCGGCGTCACGCGCGCGAAACAACGCCTGTTCTGGACGGCCGCGGCGATGCGCAGTTCGTTCGGCGGCGCGCCCACGCCGACCCGTCTGTCGCGGTTCTGGTTCGATCTGCCGCCCGACACCGTCGAGGACATCGGTCCGGTGCGGCGCTCGTACCGCGCGGCGGCGCAGTCGTGGCCGAGCGCGCCGCCGGCCGCGTCGGCAAATGAGCCGGTGTACGACGACAGCGACAGCCAGGACGCCGACGTCAACGTCAGCATCTGGAAACCCGGCTGCCGCGTCCGCCACCCGACCTTCGGCCGCGGCACGCTGCTGCAAACCACCGGCCACGATGAATTCACGCGCGCCACCGTGGCGTTCGACAGCGGTCGCTACGGGGTCAAGACGCTGGTGCTGAAATTCGCGAATTTGAGCTACGAGGGGCCGGGGCGAGGCGGACAATGAGGATCGCCGCTTAAACCGCCGAGGACGCAGAGGACGCGGAGGTTTGGATTTGACTCGATTGACAAAACCTTTGCGGCCGGCGCCTGCCCCGAGCGAGGTTGAGGGGCGTCTTTGCGGTCAGAAAACATGAAATCATTAAATCCTGCCGACCTCCGCGTCCTCTGCGTCCTCGGCGGTTTTGATTCCTTTCATCCCTTCCGAGCGCCGAAATGCGCAGCGATCGCCTGGTCGAGAACCTCTTCCGGACGGAAGCCGCCGATCAACTCGACGAGCCGGCCGTCCGCGAAAAAAGCGGTCGCCGGCACGCCGCGCAAATCGAGTTCCTGCACGATGGCCGGAACCTCGGCGGTGTTCGCGTGCACGCCGATCAGTTCGTCGCGATGGCGCGCCAGGACGTTCTTGACGTTGGGCGCCATCTTGCGGCAATACGGACACGTGCTGCTCCAGAGAAACAGCATGATCGGCTTCTCCGCGGAGGCGACCAACGCCGCGAACGACTCGTCGCTGACGTGCTCGAACGACGCCTGCGGCGGTTCGCTCCCGCTCCACATTTTCGACAGCCAACCCATGTTGCCTTCTTGCCTTTTGCCCCGCCCGACTTACGTTTTCAGCGAAGCGAAAACCGTCGTTGCGGCGTTCCGTGTGCACATTTTTTGTGCATGGGACCCCAAGTTGCGAATTTTCCAGTAAAACCGGATTCCGCCGCTGCTGTTGTCCACAGCCTATTCCCCAAAAACTGTGGAAGAATAACCGCCATCAGCCGATCTTCTTCTTGGCCGCCTGCCACAGCGCTTCGAGTTCATTGATCGGCTTGCCGGCGAGCGTTTCGCCGCGAGCGCGCACCCGCCGCTCGACCTCCGCGAAGCGATTGACGAAGCGGGTCGACGCCCGCCGCACCGCGTCTTCGGCGTTGATGTCCAGATGCCGGCCGAGATTGACCAGCGCCAGAATCATGTCGCCCAGCTCGTGCTCGATCGCTGCGCGGTCGCCCGACGCCATCGCTTCGGCCAACTCGCCCTTTTCCTCTTCGACCTTCGCCCAGACCTGCGGCGCGTTTTCCCAGTCGAAGCCGACTTTCGCCGCGCGCTCGCTGACGCGGTACGCCCGCAGCAGCGCCGGCAACGAAGCGGGAACCTTCGCCATCTCGCCGGCGTACGTCGCGTTCTTCTTCTCGGCTTGCTTGATCTTGGCCCACTGTTCGACCACTTCCTCGGCGCTGCGCAATTTGGTTTCGCCGAAGATGTGCGGGTGGCGGCGCACCATCTTTTCGCCGACCCCTTGCAGCACGTCGGCGATCGTGAAATAGCCTTCTTCTTCCGCCACGTGGGCGAGGAAAATGATCTCCCACAGCGTGTCGCCGAGTTCCTCGGCCAGACCCGGCCAGTCGCGCTTGTCGGCGGCGTCGAGCGCTTCGTAGGCTTCTTCGAGAAAGTACTTCAGGATCGATTCGATCGTCTGCTCGTTGTCCCACGGGCAGCCGTCCGGCGCGTGGAGCTTCCCCACGATGGCGACGCAATCCTCAAAACTGTAACGGGCCACTTTGCGGCTCCTTCCGTCGAGGAACTTTTCTACCGCGGTGGGCGCGGCGCGGCAAGGATTTTCTTACGCCGCGCGATTTTCATCGACTGGACCGGAATGGAGAATGAAGAATTGGCCGCGTCGCCCGAATTTCTCCATAAACGATCGACCCGCCTGGGCGTCAGCGCCTAGGGCGCCGGCGCCGTCTTGACGACGCGGAAGCCAACGTAGCCGGCGCGGTAGCCCAGGGCGGGGTCGTGGCTGCGATACGCCGAGCGGCAGCCGCTGGCCGCGCAGTCCCAACAGCCTCCCCGGAGCACATGGGCGGCGCCAACCGCCGGATCCACCACGGGGTCCGTATCCGGCCCGGCGTCGTAGGTCGCGTATCCGTCCCACACCCATTCCCAGACGTCGCCGCTCATGTCGTAAAGGCTCCACGCGTTAGGCAGTTTCTCGCCGACGGGCCGGACGTGTTCATTGTCGTTGCCGCAATACCAGCCAATCGTATTGAGATTCGGATCGACCGGGCTGCAATCGACCTCGGTGATCGGGCCGTCGTAAAAGGCCGTAGTCGTATCGGCCCGGGTCGCGTATTCCCGCTCCGCCTCGGTCGGCAGCCGGTAGCCCGTGCATTCGTAAACCGTGTCCACGCCGTTGAGCGTCCAAGCGCCGTTCATAATGCCGTTGTATATGGCGCTCTCGCATTGCATGTAGTCGTCGCCGACGTTGGTGCCGGTTTGGCAGACCACCTGCGTCAGGACGTAGCAGGGCGGCAAGCCATCGGCCAGCGAAAGTTGGTTCGCGTACGCTACTGCGTCCCACCAACTTACCAACTCGACCGGGCAATCGCCGCCGCAGTCGGCCTTGTAGGAACTCGGGTTCCAGCCCATTAGCGTGGTGAACTGGCTCTGCAGCGTCGCGTAAATGCTCATTTCGAAATCCCGCGTCAGGGTCACCTGATGTTGGTTTTCGTCGCCGCCCCGGCCCGGCTCATCCGTCGGGCTGCCCATCGTGAACGTGCCGTGTGGAATCGTCACAAAGCCGGGCGACACATCGTCATCGGCCGGCGCCGTGTCATCGTTGTCGTCGTCGTCGTCGGGCGACGCATCGTCGTCATTGTCGTCGTCGTCGTCGGGCGACGCATCGTCGTCATTGTCGTCGTCGTCGGGCGACGCATCGTCGTCATGGTCGTCGTCAGGCGATGCGTCATCGTCGGGCGACGCGTCATCGTCGAGCGACGCGTCATCGTCATTCACCTGCAGGGTCGCCTCGCTGCCGCTGCTGCACGAACAGCCGCTAGCGGCGGCGCAAGCGACCAACGCCACGGTCAACAAAAAGAACAGATTCCATCTGCGGCGGTTCACGGCAACACCTCCTGTTTTTACAATCGAACGTTTCCTCCGGCGCCGGCCATACCCGTTTTCGCGGACCCGGCGTCGTACGACCATTGTTCTGTTGGCGATTGTCCGCCGGTCGCCGCGCGCTGTCAACGTTTCTTCAATGTCTGATAACGCTTCCTTATCCCGGGTGTCCCCGCCCGCCCTGATCCGTTGTGGCGCAGCCGCCCTCGGCTGTGCTTCCTGGGACCGCCAGAGCCCGTCCCCGCGAAGGCCTGCCCCCGCGACGGAGACTGTCGATAAATCGATCACTGCGCGCCGCACGTCCGCCGAGGTGTCTCGCCAATCCCGTAAACGCGATCCACGCTGGAATAAGCGGCAAATAATGCGGCCACGAACAAGTTCGTTTTCCAACTTTTGGCCGGTCAGGGGAAAATCGACGGCCTCGAAGGCGGGGGGCCTCGTTGGCGTTTATGGATTTTCCGTCGCCGACGGGGCCCCCGCCTTCGCGAGGGCAGGCTAGGCGCTCCCATCAAGTGCAACGCCGGCGGGACACCGGCGGTCCCGGGAAACACAGCCGAGGGCCGCTGCGCCACAAAATAGGACGCGGGATTCGGGGCTCAGGAATCGGGAATCGGGATTCGGGCAGTCCACACATTACACGGATTGCACAGATTGCCATCGTTCTTGATTCGCCCCGCCGGCGGCCGTCTTGGATGTGTTGACACCGTTTGCGGCGCTGATTACGTTCGCGCAGGCTGCAATCGGCGGCTTTTCGCGAAGGAACGCATCGTGTCCAAGACCCAAAGCATCATTGAGCAAACCGAAAAATACTGCGCGCACAACTACCAACCGCTGCCGGTCGTCCTCGCGGCGGGCCAGGGCGTCTGGGTGACCGACGTCGAAGGCCGGCGGTATCTCGATTGCCTTTCCGCCTATTCGGCCGTGTCGCACGGCCATTGCCATCCGCGGTTGCTCCGGGCGCTGACGGACCAGGCCGGCCGTCTCGCGGTCAGCAGCCGCGCGTTCCACAGCGAGCACCTCGGCCCGTGGGCGCAGGAATTGACCGCGCTGTGCGAAATGGAAATGGCGCTGCCGATGAACACCGGCGCGGAAGCGGTGGAGACCGCGCTGAAAGCCGCGCGGAAATGGGGATATTGCGCCAAGGGCGTGCCGCGGCACGAGGCCAAAATCATCGCCTGCGCCAACAACTTTCACGGCCGGACGACGACGCTCGTCAGCTTTTCGACCGAGGAACTCTATCGCGAGGACTTCGGCCCCTACACGCCGGGTTTTGCGACGATCCCCTTCGGCGACAGCGCGGCGCTCGAGGCCGCGATCGACGACCGCACCGTCGCGTTTCTCGTGGAGCCGATTCAGGGCGAAGCCGGCGTGATCGTGCCGCCCGCCGGTTATCTGAAACGGGTGCGCGAGATCTGCACGCGGCGCAACGTGTTGATGATCTGCGACGAAATCCAGGTCGGCCTCGCCCGCACCGGCGCGATGTTCGCCTGGATGCACGAGGGCGCGAAACCCGACCTGATGACCCTCGGCAAATCGCTGGGCGGCGGTTTTCTGCCGATCAGCGCCTGCGTCGGCTCGGCGGCCGTGCTCGGCCTGCTGCGTCCGGGCGAACACGGCTCGACCTTCGGCGGCAATGCGCTGGCCTGCGCGGTGTCGCGCGAGGCGATGCGCGTGCTGCAGGAAGAGCATCTCGCCGAACGCGCGAAAGCGATGGGCGAACGGCTGCTGGCCGGCCTGCGCGGCATCAAGTGCGACCGGATCAAAGAGGTCCGCGGCAAAGGCCTGTTGCTGGCGATCGAGCTGCGGCCCGGCAAATGCAACGCCCGCGTGATTTGCGAAGCCCTGAAAGACGAAGGGCTGCTGTGCAAAGAGACGCACGGGACGACCATTCGTTTCGCGCCGCCGCTGGTCATCACGGAAGCCGAGGTTGACCTGATCGTGCAAATCGCGGAAAAAGTGTTCGCGAACTGACCGCGCCGGCCCGCCGAAAACGCCGCCGCGCGACCTCGCCCTCGCCGACTTGAAGGAGATTCGTTGTGGCCAAGATCACCCGCATTCACGCGCGCGAAGTCCTCGACAGCCGGGGCAACCCCACGGTGGAAGTCGATCTGTGGCTCGACACCGGCGCGATGGCCCGCGCGGCCGTGCCGTCGGGCGCGAGCACCGGCGTCCACGAGGCGCTGGAGATGCGCGACGGCGACAAGGGCCGCTATCTCGGCAAGGGCGTGCGCAAAGCCGTAGCCAACGTCAACGAAATCATCGCCAAGGCGCTGGCGGGCCGGCATATCGAGGACCAGGCCGCGATCGACAAGCGAATGATCGAGCTCGACGGCACGCCGAACAAGTCGAAACTCGGCGCCAACGCCATCCTCGGCGTCTCGCTGGCCGCGGCGCGCGCGGCGGCGCTGACCGCGGGCGTGCCGCTGTACCAGTCGATCGCGCGCTCGGACAACGCGCGGCTGCTGCCGGTGCCGATGATGAACATTCTGAACGGCGGGGCGCACGCGGCGAACAACGTCGACGTGCAGGAGTTCATGATCGTGCCCGCCGGCGCGCCGTCGTACCGCGAGGCGTTGCGCTACGGGGTGGAGACGTTTCACGCGTTGCGCAAGGTGCTGGCCGACAAGGGCTACGCGACCGGCGTCGGCGACGAAGGCGGCTTCGCGCCGAACTGCGCGTCGAACGAAGAGGCGCTGCAATTGGTGATGAAAGCCATCGAAAAGGCCGGCTACAAGCCGGGCAAAGACATTTACCTGGCCATCGACACGGCGGCCAGCGGGCTGCTGGGCGACGACGGCTACTCGCTGCCGGCGGAAGGCATCAAAGGGGCGCCGGCGGAGCAGATCGTGGGGCTGTACAAAGGCTGGCTGGCGAAATACCCGATCCTCTCGATCGAAGACGGCCTCGGCGAAGACGATTGGGACGGCTGGGCGAAAATGAACGCGGAGCTCGGCAATAAGATCCAGATCGTCGGCGACGACATTTTCGTCACCAATCCGCAGCGGCTGGGCCGCGGCATCAAGGAAAAGACCGCCAACTCGATTCTGATCAAGCTCAATCAAATCGGCACGCTCACCGAAACGCTGGAAGTGATCGGCATGGCGCGCGAGGCCGGCTTCACGCAGGTGGTCAGCCATCGCAGCGGCGAGACGTGCGACGCCTTCCTTGCGACGCTGGCCGTCGCCTGCAACACGGGGCAGATCAAGACCGGCAGCGCCAGCCGCAGCGAGCGCATCACCAAATACAACGAATTGCTGCGCATCGAAGAGGAATTGGGCGATCAGGCGCGGTGGATCGGGCTGAACGCGTTTCCGCGCTGACCGTTTCCGGCCGGGTCAGAAGCGGTACGCCGTCGACAGCAGCACATTGGCCGTCTCGATCGTCACATTCCCCGTTCCCGCCACGGACGTAATGGTCTGGCCGCGCTGGGCGAGTTTGGTGATCGACACCTTGCCCGCGCCCCAGCCATAATTGACGCCGAGAGTGGTCGTGGACTGCAGGTGGATGAGGCCCGTGCAGAAGGTCGCGCCGTAGGTGTCGATTTTTGCGTTGGCGTACGGCGAGAAGTTGGTGTAGAAGCCGGCCTGCAGCGGCACCGTCTCGCGGATGACGTATTCCCCGCCGACATTGAGATTCGCGATTTGGTTGACCTTCACGTGCGACGCGACGGACGCGACGCTGGCGTCCTGGTAGTTGTCCGGGCCGAAATACTTCACATCCACGGACGCCGTGTAATGCAGCGGGCGCGCCCACGCGAAGCCGAGGCCGGCCATCAGCGAGTCGTGGCGAATGGGTCGATAATTCGTTTGATCCTTGGTCACCGAGGCTTGCCCGTTGTAGGCGGCGAGCCCGGAATCCGCCTCCGAACCCTGGCCCCAGGCCTGCAGCGACGGCGAGCGGAAAACCAGGCCCAAGCGGAAATCGCCGTAGACCATCGCGCCGCCGACTTCGAGCAGCAGATTCAGGGTCTTGATGTCCGTCGTGGTGTTGCTGGCGATGTCGAGCTTGCTCGTGAGCACGGGAAAATTCTGCGGGCCGAACGAACCGGTGAAGTTGCTGTTGAACATTTCCTGCCCGAACATGCCGTAGAGCGTGGCGCCGACGCCGAAATGCTCGCTGAGCCGCCGCGCGTACGACGGACCGAACCAATACGTCTGGTTTTGATACTGGCTCGTAAAGAGCGTGCCGCCGCCGGTGTACTTCGTCTGGTTGCGGTAGTCGAAGTAGTCCGGAACCACAATCGAGAGCGCGACGACGTTGTCTTTCGGGCCCTTGTCGTCGAAGCTGAGCGAACCGAAGCGATAGACCGTGCCGAACAGCGACGGGATGGCGTAGTAGGTGTCCACGTTCAAACTGCCCGCAGCGTTGCCGATCGTCACCGCGTTGGTCAGCCGCGCGCTGGTGAAGCCGTAGACCGTGCCGCTCAGGCTCAAGCTGCTGTTCGTCGCAAACGCCAGCCCGGCCGGGTTGTAGTAGCAGCCGGACGCGTCGTCCGAGATGGCGATGTAGGCGCCGCCCAGGCCGGCCGCGTGCTCGCCGATCGGATACTGCTGGTAGTTGAGCGCCCACGCGTTCGGCGCAACGGACATCGCGACGGCAAACGCCGCCGCCGCGACCCACAGCCTTGCCGCAAATTTTCGAGTTTTCATAAGGAACAAATAATAATCGGCGCGCGGGTTTTCAATGGGGCGAGGGAAAGGCGCGGCCGCGCGGTTGGGAGGCGCGTTGGCCCGCGGGACCTGCGTCGAGAAGACTGCTGGGAGTTATGGGAACTCTGGGAGTTCTGGGAGTCGGGCGGCTTCCGCCATCTCATGCGCATCAATCAAGCGGCTGGCGACACGAAAATCGACAGTCGCAGGGCGCGGAGAAGCCCCGGCAGGGGCGCAGGCCAATAGCCCAGGAATTTTATTCCTGGGTTTCGAGGGAACATCATATCTTATGAGAACAGGGCGGGGCTCAAGCGGGCCGAAGGGCCGTTTGAGCCCCGCCCTGTTCAAAAAAAGACATGCCTGGCGCGCATACCCAGCGATGAATCGCTGGGCTATTAACCTGCGCCCCGCTGGGGCTTTGCGACTGCCGCGAGCGCCAACGGCGCGAAATATAATAGCCTGGGTCGAAGGCCGAAGGCCGTAGGCCCAGGACGAAAAGGCGTCGTTATTATTCATTCGTCCCGCGCGCCATCGGCGCGCGACACGCCGTCGTCGGCTTGGAGGCGGTATGCCGCTGCGGCAGCACGGCCTCTCGTATGATGAACGGTTCCTGCGGAATTGACGGCGCCGCCGGCGCCAAAGTTTGCGATATCGCGCACCGTCGGCGCGCCGGATTGTTGGGATGGATACGAACGGCGGCTTTCCTGGGCCTGCGGCCCGACGGCCTCCGACCCAGGCTATAATGTATCGCGCCCTTGGCGCTCCATCTGGACCCCCGGTCGAACCGGGGGTGACGGTAAAGGGGCGGTCCCGCCGCGCCAATGGGCTTGTTTTGTGTTTCATCTTTCATGCCCTAAATAGTGACGGTAAAGGGGCGGTCCCGCCGCGCCAGTGGGCGCAACGGCTGTATGGCGAATGTTGAATGGAGAATGGCGAATTGACGGCCCCCAGCCAACCGTCCAAAAGGGCGGGCTTGTGCGGCCGCACGTCGTGCGGCCGTTGAGGGCCCAGCGCGCTGTGCCCCTGCGCCTGGCCGCGCCGGCGGCGCGGAGAGCCTGGCGACCCCGCCGGCCCGCGGGGCCGGCGTCGGGGAAGCGGGCCGAAACGGCCGAGCGCCGGCGACTAGCGCGGCCCGCGGCCGCCGTTCGCGGGCATGATCTGCACGCGTTTGAGGTCGCCTTCGCCGATCGACTTGGTGCGCAGTTCGGCAAAGGTCTTGATTTCGGAATGCACGATCTTGCGCATGGCGGCGTCGAGCAACTCGGTGCGCTGCGGCTGGCCGGACGTCAGCACCTTGTCGGCGAGCTGGCGGGCCTTTTCGCGCAGCGCCTCCATCCGGCGTTCGCGGTAGCGCTCGGAATCGACGAGGATGCGCTTGCCGCCCCAACCCTGTTTTTGCGACATCAGGGTCATCAGGTACTGAATCGCTTCGAGCGTGGCGCCTTTGCGGCCGATGAACACGCCGCTGCCGGCGGCTTTGACGTCGAGGATGAAGTGCTCGTCGGTTTCGCGCGCGTCGACCCGGGCGTCGGGCGCGACGGCCGCGGCGATGTGCGTCAACGCCGCCACCGGATCGAAGCCGGAGCCGACGGCGCGCGGCGCGCGGCTGAACCGCAACTCGTCGCCAGGAACCTCCGCCTTCAGCCCGGCGAGAATACGGACCTTGCGGCCGAACAACGACGAGAACGAACCGGGTTGGGCGAGAATTTCCACTTCGAGACTCTCGGCGGCGACGCCGAGCGCCTGTGCGGCGGCGGCCAAAGCCTCATCCATGGTCTTGCCGGTGAACTCCTGCTTGGCGTCGGTCGTTTCAGTCATGGGAATCTTTTCCTCCGGCTTTGATCGGCGTCGGCGGCGAATCCGGGAACAGGAACTTGTTGGTCAGCGCCTGCTGCGCGATCGACAGGATGTTGTTGGTCAGCCAATAGAGCACGAGGCCGGCCGGGAAACTCAGGAACATGAAGGTGAACATGACGGGCATGATCTGCATGATGCGCGCCTGCGCCGGGTCGCCGGTCGTCGGCGTCATTTTCTGCGAGACGAACATCGTCACGCCCATCAGGATCGGCGTGATGTAGTAGGGGTCTTGCGCCGAGAGATCCTGCAGCCAGCCGACGAACGGCGTGTGGCGCAACTCGATGGAATAGCCGAGCGCGCGGTAGAACGCGACGAAAATCGGCAGTTGCAGCAGCATCGGCAGGCAGCCGCCGGCGGGGTTGACCTTGTTGGCGCGGTACAAGGCCATCATTTCGGTGTTCAGTTTTTCCTTGTTGTCCTTGAATTTTTCGCGCAGCTTGGCGATTTCGGGCTGCAGCTTCTGCATGGCCTTCATCGACTTGATGCTCTTGTGCTGCAAGGGGAACAACAAGATCTTGATGATGATCGTGAGGATCAAAATCGCCACGCCGTAGTTGCCCGTGAGCTTCGCGAGGTAGATCAAGGCGACCATCAGGTAGCGGGCGATCACGTCGAACCAGCCGAAGTCGATCGATTTGTCGAAATGATATTTCGGGCCGTTGTCGCCGGCCGTGATGTACGCGCGCAGCTTCGGGCCGAGATAGGCTTTGAACACGACGCGCTTGACCTGGCCCGGCGCCACCGCCGACGCCTCCGCCAGCAGGCGGGCTTCGAGGATATTTTCGCCGGCGGGCTGCAACTTCACGCGGGCGTTCTGGACGCTGATCGTGTCCTGGTCCGGGCCGACGAGCGCCGCGAAATAATTGTCGGCGAAACCGGTCCAGAAGGTGGGCAGTTGGTCGATGTCGAGCTTGACCTTGCCGATCTGCGTCGCCTTCAGGCTGCCCTCGATGTCGTTGACCTGCAGCATCTGGTTGTAATCGCGGTAGAAGAACGACGACGTATCCTCGACCACCTGCTCGTACACGGCGCAGAACGGCTGCACGGTGACCGGCTCGGCCGCGGCGTTGGCGATCGTCATCTCGACGTCGACGTTGTACGGCAGGTCGTCGGGATGATCGCCGGCCGTGCGGAAGCGCAGGGTTTTGGTCACCGTCAGACCGCCGCTCGTTTGGCGGAGAGTCACGTGGTCCGGCGCGGACTCGACGATCGGCCAGGCGCCGGCGCCGTCGAGGCCTTGCATTTTGTTCAAGGCGCAGACCAGTTGCGACTGGTCGGCGAATTTGCGCGGGTGGGCGCGCTTGTTCGCATACGCCCGCTCATACGGCGCCAGATCGACCTTCTGCCGCTCGAATTCCGGCGCTTTTTTGTCGGCCGTCGTGAGGTTGTAGGCCAACAGGTTCCATTTCAGGAACGCGCCGGCGAGTTGATTGCTGAGGATGGCGCTCACCAGCGGCGTTTTCAGCGTTTCCAGCTTCGGCGGCACGACGGCCGGGGCCGGCGTCGCCGGCGCCGCGGCGGCGCCGGTCGCGGCGGCCGGCGGCGGCGCGCCCGGCGGCGGCGGCGGCGGCACGGCGAGCGCCGGGGGCGGCGGCGTCTG
>CAZHPN010000126.1:0-18824 GCA_964534375.1 uncultured bacterium
CCTGCCGCGCGTCGTCGGGCGTGTCGCCGTCGTAGGTGAAGGTCTTGATGTCGGCGCCCAGCCGGCCGATCAGTTGATGAATCTCGTGCATCTGGTCTTGCGCCAGCGCCTTGGTCGGAAACATGTAAAGGGCGCGCGCCTCGGGCTCTTCCAGAATTTTTTGCAGCACCGGCAGGTTGTAGCACAGCGTCTTGCCGCTCGCCGTCGCCGTCGCCAGCACGACGTCGCGGCCGGCGTGCACGGCGTCGACGGCCTCGGCCTGGTGGCTGTACAAGCGGGCCATGCCGGCTTCGGTCAGCACGCGTCGCAGCTCCGGCCGCACCCAGGCCGGGTACGGCGCGAACGCGCCCGGCGACGCCGGCAGCTCTTTGATCGCCCGCACGTTCTCCATGAACCGCCGGTCGGCCCGCCACCGCTGCAAGATTTCCGCGAGCGTGAGTTTCGCCATGCCCTACGTCACTCGCCCGCCGTGCGCCGCGTCGGCTGCAACGGCACCTCGACGGTGAAGACCGTCGCCACGCCGGGCTCGCTGCGGACGCTGATCCCGCCGCCGTGCTCCTCGACGATCGCGAATACGGAATAAAGGCCCAGACCCAGCGAACTCGGCGAGCCGCGCGTCGTGAAAAACGGCTCGAAAATCCGGCGCAGGTGCTGCTTGGCGATGCCCTCGCCGTCGTCCTCGACTTCGACGACCAGGCAGTTCGGCGTCGTGTGGGTGCGTACGGCCACCCGACCGCCCGGCCGCGTGATCGCCTCGAACGCGTTCGCCAGCAGGTTGAAAACCATCTGTTCCAACTGGCTCTCGATGCCCAGCGCCTTCGGCGCGTTTTCTTCGAGATGGGCGTCGACCACGACGCCGCGCCGGCGCCGCACGGGTTCGAGCGCGGACAAGCACCGCATGATCAAGTGATTGACGTCGACGGGCGTATACACCAGATCGCCGCGCTGCTTGGTCAGGAGCCGCAGGTTGTCCAGCAGCATGCTGATGTGCTGCGCGCTGGTGAGCACGCGGCGCATGACCTCGCGCGCCTTTTCGGGCCGGTCCTCGTTTTTGAGCACGAACATTTCCACGTCGCTGACGATCACCGACAGCGGATTGGCCAGATCGTGCAACGCGCCCGCCGCCAGTTTGCCCGCGGCCGAGAAGCGTTCGGCGCGCAGCAATTGCTGGCGCGATAGTTGAATCTGCTGGGCGTCGGCGCGGGTGCGCTCCATCGCCGCTTCCAGGTCGTGAAAGCCGCGCGCCAACTCTTCGTCGGCCCCGACGAGCCGGTGCTCGAGCAGCCCGATGCGGTTCTCGGCGGCCTGCCGCCGCCGCAACGCCGCCCAGTTGGCGACGAGCGCGAGCCCGACATAGATCAGCGTGATCACGGCGCGGTACGAGTCGGCGGCGGTGAACGTCCAACCCGGGCCGAAAAACGACGCCGGGGCGTAAAACCGGCGTAGGAGCGCGACGATCACCAGCGAAACGGCCGTGCCGGCCGCCGCGAATTTCACGAAGAAGGTGTTGCCGTAATAGAAATTGACGAGGATCGGCCCGAAGAAGAGGACCAGCAACGGGCTGCGCAGGCCGCCGGTCAGGACGAGCAGCGCCGTGATCGCCGTCAGGTCGCCAATGAGCAACGCGAAGAGCGAGTATGACAGATTGCGCCGGAATATCACACGAATCAGAAACAGCAGCACGCCGCCGAAGAAAATGCCGATGCAGGCGCCGAAGGGAATCGTCTGCGGGTTGACGAGCTGGAAATTCCACGACGCGCACCACAGCAAACCGACGAAAAACAGAATCGCCGCCCGCGCCCCGAGCATCGCGATCGTCGTCCGCCGATATTCGCGCATGCTCAGCGAGGAAAGTTTTGTCGTCGCGGATTCCAAACCGTGCACATCCTTCTGAGTGTACTGTTCCGTCCGTTCGCCCCAGCATAAACGCGATGAACTGCAGTCGGCAACCGCAAAGCGCCGAAATCGGGAACGTCGCGCGGCGGCGGCTCAGGCGCCCAACAGGTCCGCGATCTCGGCCGCGGCGCGTTCGAACAGCGGTTTGATTTCGTCGTTCCGGTCTCGCAAGCGGGCCACGTGGGTCAGATGGAACGCCTCGTCGCCCGTGCCCGGAAGATTGATCAGCACGTTGAACGACGCGCCTTGCACCGCCGCCCACGCCAGATGCAAGGCGGTCCCGGCGTCGGATAGACAGTTTTTGTTCGTCTTCGCATACAGCCGCACGACGATCCGCGCGACGCCGGCCGCCGCTTCGACCGTGCGCCGTGGCACGTCCGCCGCCTGCCGCGCCGCCGCCTGCATCGCCTGCCGCCGTGCCGCAGCCTGCTCGTCGGTTTCTTTCGGCATCGCCAGCGCGCGGCCGAAGCCATTGTAGACCTCGGCGTCGGCGTCGATCAGCGCGAGCAGCTCGGCGCGGCGCTGCTCCAACTCGGCGAGCGCCTGCGTCGCCTCGGCCTCGACCGCGGCGTATTTTTTCTTGCCGATCGTCAGGCGGCAGACCATCGCCATCAACGCTGCGGCCTGCGCGCCCGCGAGCGCGGCGGCGCTGCCCCCGCCCGGCGCCGGGGCGTCGGAGGCCAACAGCGCCACGAATTCCTCAAGCGGCAGATCAACCAATTTTGTCATCATCAGCTCCTGAAACATTGCGGATTTCGGATTGCGGATTGCGGATTGCCGAGCCGGAATCCCGCATCCCGAATCCCGAGTCCCGAACCCCGAATCCCGCTCGCCCTACGCCGTGGCCTCGATCACATATTCCAGGACTTTTTTGACGACCTCGAACGACGCCAAATCGGCGAGGCCCAATCCCTTCGCCGCCGCGTCGGCCGCCGCGCGGTCGTCGAGACCCGCGCCGCCGTAAAACCGGCCGGCCTGCGCCAGCGCGGCCAGCGGCGTGAGGCCGACGATCTCCGACCCGGTGACGGCGACGCCGTCCGCCGCGGCCAGTTCTTTGACCTTTTCGAACACGACGTGCATGTTGGTCTGCGTGAAATCGACGAGGTTGATGCTCACCTGCGCCAGGGTCCGCGTTCCCGCTTGCAGCATGAAGCCCATCGCTTTGACGGCCGGAAACAGCCCCGGAATTTGCCGTTCGCCTTGCTTGTGGCCGGAGGTCCGAATCGCCTTCGCGATACGGTTCGCCAGGGCGACATCGGCGGTCGCCAGGTTGACGTTGTAAGCGATCAGAAATTGGCGGGCGCCGACGGCCGACGCGCCCGATTCGGGCACAAATTTCGCCGGGCCGAAATCCGGCGCCCAGTTCCGGTTGGCCAGCCGCTCCGCCAGGCCTTCGTACTCGCCCTTGCGGACCGCCGCCAGGTCGCGGCGCTCGGGCTTGCGGGCGGCTTCGCCGTACAGGTAAACGGGAATGCCGATCTGGTCGCCGACGCGCCGGCCGAGTTTGCGCGCGAACTGCGCGCAGTCGGCCATGGACACGCCGCGCACCGGCACGAACGGCACGACGTCCGCCGCGCCCATCCGCGGGTGCTCGCCGTGATGACCGCGCATATCGATCAACTGGCAGGCGGCGCGCACGCAGGCGAATGCGCCTTCGACCGCCGTGTCCGGCTCGGCGACGAAGGTGATGACCGTGCGGTTGTAGGTCGCCTCCGGTTCGACGGACAGCACTTTCGCCCCGGCGCGCCGAATCGCGTCCGCGATCGTCTTGATCTTTTCGAGATCGCGGCCCTCGCTGACGTTCGGCACGCATTCGACGATTCGATCCATTTCCTTTACCCCGGCCCTCTCCCAACGGGAGAGGGAGTTCATGGAAGCAGCGCGGGCGCGGCCGGCGTCTGGAAGCGTTTCGTCAATTCCTGGGCGAACAGCGCGGCCGACGGCTCCGAATCGAACTCGCCGACCATCAACTCGCACTGCCGGCCGTGCAGCACCAACCGCACGCGCATGCCGGCCGCGGTGAATTTCTCGGCGGCGCGTTCGGCGTCGCGCAATGACGGGAACACGCCGACGCTCGCCGCGTACTTTTCCTTTTCCACCGGCGGCGTCGCCGCCAGCGCTTGCCCGACCGCCAACGCGCCCTCGAGACGCTCGCGCGCCTGCACGGCCGCGTCGGCGTCCGGCCAGTCGTGCGTCAATTCGCGATAGTAGCGGCGCGCCGCGTCCTTGCGGCCCTGCTTTTCCGCGGCCAGGCCCAGGCTGAGATACGCGGCCGGCAGATCCAACGCGTCCGGCGCGGCGGCCAGCGCCCGCAAATACGCGGCCTCGGCCGCCTGCCAATTGCCTTGCCGCATCCTGCTTTCCGCGAGCCCGGCCAAGGCCTCCGCGGCGCGCGGACTGTCCGGCCATTTCGCGAGAAATTTCTGATAGGCGTCGCCGGCGACCGACCCCGCCGGCAGGCTCAACTCGGCCGCGCCGCGCAGCAGCATGACGTGCGGCGCCAAATCATGATCGGGGTAATGTTCGGCGAATTCGTCGCACGTCGCCAGCGCCGCGCGGTCCTGTCCGGCCAGATGCAGCAGTTGCGCCAGCTCGGCCAGCGCCCGCGCCCCTTCCGGCGCCGTCGCGCACTGGTCGGCCGTGCGCCGCAGCCGTGGCCGGGCGTCGAACAAGGCCCGTTCCGCCGACGCCCCGGCCAGCAGCAGCGCGCACCGCTGGTCGCTCGCCGAATGCTCCGTCAGATATGCGTCCGCCGCCGCATCGGCCGCGGCGGTCTGCTGCGTCTGATACATTTGCAGGATGCGGTCGGCCTCGGGATCGCTCGCGCGGGCCGCGGCCGGCCATCGCAGGCAAAGCGCCGAAATCAAGAGGAAGGCGGCCGTCAGGAAGTAAGCGTTGGTCTTCATTCGCCTGACCGTGGGGGAGCCCAGCGCGGCGGTCACCCTTTCTGGTCGCCCGTCGGCGCCGGCCGGTAGACGATGTCGTCCTCCGCCGGTCCGCGCAGCCGGGCCAATTCCGCGCGGCAATCGTCGAGTTCGCGGTGCGCCTTGCGGGTTTCGAGCGTCGCGCGGACGACGGTCGCCAGCGTCATCAGCGCGACCGCCGCGCCGCCGAGCAGGATGCACAGCGCCATGTACGTGCCGACGTTGAACGCCGCTTTGATTTGATAGGCGCCGAAGTACGGGAACGAGATGCGCCAGTTGAACGAGTGCGTCAATTCTTCCCAATTCGAATGCACGACCAGCACGCCCAAAAAGACCAGCGCGATAAAACAAAACGCCCAAATGACGACCATCGCTCGTTTCATGCCGCCGCCCTCATCGGTTGCTCGACGTTTTCGACGCGGCCAGCGCCCGCGCCAAGGCCAGGTACGTTTCTTCGATATGTTCGTTCACCACGCGCACGTCGGCCAGCACCGGCATGAAGTTCACGTCGCCGGTCCAGCGCGGCACGATGTGCAAATGCAGGTGGTCCTGCACGCCGGCGCCGGCCACGCGGCCGACGTTGATGCCGAGATTGAAGCCGTGCGGCTGCGCCGTCGCCTCCAGCGCACGCACCGCCAGCTGGGCTAGGGTCATGATTTCCGTCCACATCTCGGGCGGGATCTCGGTGATCGCGCCGATGTGCGCATACGGCGAGACCATCAGGTGTCCGTTGGTGTAGGGATATTTGTTCATCATGACGAACGCCAGCGCGCCCCGCGCCAGCACCAGCGATTTGCGGTCGTCGTCGGATTTGGCGGCGTCGCACAGAATGCACCCGCCGCTTTTTTCGCCTTTGATGTAATCGATCCGCCACGGGGCCTGGATGGTGTCCATGCTGTTCTCCGTGCCTACTCGAAACGCGCCCGCCGCCACGTAAGACGGCCCTCGGCGACCGTCAACAAACCGGCGGACGGCTCCGACCCGCGCGGGCAAGTGGGGGAACCCGGGTTAAAGTAGGCGACTCCGCAAATAGTTTCAAGACTAGGCTGATGCGTGTGACCGAACACCACCGCGTCCACCCCGTCGCCGGCGAACGCGGCCGCCACGCGCTCGACGATGCCGGTCGGCGCGCCCCAGCCGTGGATCAAACCGATGCGCCGCCCCGCCGTTTCGACGATGCGTTTCGCCGGCAGCCGCGGGCCGGGCTCGTCGCAGTTGCCCGCGACCGCCCGCAATTCCACGCCCGGCAAGGCTTCGCCGGCGAGCCAGTCGAGGTCGCCGACGTCCCCCGCGTGCAGCACCAACTGCACGCCGGCGAACGGCCCGGCGAGCAGCCGCCGATACGGCGCGGGGTCGTCGCCCGCGGCGCAATGCGTGTCGGCGAGAATGCCGACGCGGACCGCCACGCTCGGCGCGCGGCCGGGCGGGGCGAGGGTCATTTGGCGCTCGGCGAATCGACCAACTTTTTCAATTCTTTTCCGGCTTTGAAAAACGGCACTTTCTTGGTCGGCACGTTGACTTTTTCGGCGGTCTTCGGATTGCGCCCCAGCCGCGAGCGGCGTTCGCGCAAATGAAAGCTGCCGAACCCGCGGATTTCGATGCGGTCGCCTTCCTTCAGCGCGTTGGTCATTCGTTCAAAGATGGTTTCGACGATCACTTCGGCGTCGCGTTTCCGTTTGCCCGAAATGCGATCGGCCAGAATGGCGATCAAATCGCTCTTGGTCATCCCGCGAACCCCTTCCGTCTCAATGAAAATAAAGTCGCCCGCCGGCGCCCGAGGCCGCAAGACCCTTGATCGACTTTTGCAGACGATCGTCGAAACGATCGAAGAAATAGTCGAGAAAATCGGGTTTGCGTTTCTTGGGGAAAATCAAATTGAGTTTGCCCTTGACGCCGAGTTTCTCTTTCAACACATCGACCGCATCGTAAAACGTGCCCAGGCGATCGACCAGACCCAGGTCCAGCGCTTGCTGCCCGGAAAAGACGCGGCCGTCGGCGATTTGTTCGACGTCGTCCGGCGCCAAGCCGCGCCCCTCGGCCACGGCGTCGACAAATTGCTCGCGGACGTCGTCGATCGTCTCCTGCAATATCTGTCGTTCGTCCGGCGTCATCGGCCGCGCAAAATTGCCCGTGTCCTTGAACTTGCCGGATTTCACGACCTCGGATTTCAGCCCCAGTTTTTCCAGGGCGCCTTCCGCGTTCATGAATTCCATGATCACGCCGATCGAGCCGGTCAGCGTGCCCGGATTGGCGACGATCGTCTCGCACCCCGACGCCACGTAATACCCGCCCGACGCCGCCGTCGAACCGAGCGTGGCCACCACCGGTTTGCCCGCCTTCGCCGCCTTGCGCAACTCGCTGTAAATCTCCTGCGTCGGCGCCACCGCCCCGCCCGGCGAGTCGATACGCACCAGCAGACCGCGCACGTTGTCGTCCTCGACGTAATCCCGAATTTGTTCCGTGATCTTCTCACTGGTTTCGATGACGCCCACGATGTCGATCACGCCGATTTCCTCGCTGTCGCTCCAGACGGTCGTCGAAAACTTCTTCGTCTTCCCCAGCGCCGAGAACGAGGCCATCACCAGCACGAAAAACACCGCCGCGACCAGGCCGACTACGAGAAAGCCGAAGAGGATCGGGTGCTTTCTCACCGCTTCTCCTGCCGCCGGGCGGCTTCGCACGCGGTCCGCGGGCGACCGCGCGCCTTACGCTGTCGGCGGCGCGGCTCACGCCGCGCCGCCGCGGGGTTTCGTTGTCGTGACGGCGGCGACGCCGGTTCGCCTATTCGCTTTTGGGCGTTTCGCCTTCGGACTCTGTCGGAACTTCCGCCGCCGGGACTTCGGCCGCCGGGGCTTCCGCCGCCGGGGCTTCCGCCGCCGGCTCTTCGACCGCGGGCGCTTCGGGTTCGGCCGACGTCGCCGCCGGTTCCGGCTCCGGCGCCGCGGCGACCGCCTCGGCTTCCGGCTTTTCCGGTTCGTCCTTGGCGGCCTGCTGCGTCTGGGCCTGGGCGATCAAGTCGCCGATGTGCACCTTGCTGGTGCCCTGTTTCTGCATGAACTCGGCCATATCGGCCTTTTCGCGATTCTCCTCGATCGACCGCCGCGACAGCCGGATTTTCCGGTCGCGCTCGTCGATCTTGATGATCTCGACCATCAGCTTGTCGCCGACTTTGAACACCTTGCTCGGGTCTTCGATCTTCTTGGTCGAAAGTTCGGAGACGTGAATCAGGCCCTCGATGCCGTCGCTCAGATCGACGAAGGCGCCGAATTCGGTGATGTTGATCACTTCGCCTTCGATGATGCTGCCGACGTGGAATTTCTCGGGGACGCGCTTCCACGGGTCTTCGGAAATCTGCTTGATGCCCAGCGAGAAGCGTTCGTTTTCCGAGTCGATGTTGAGCACCACGGCTTCGACTTCCTGGCCCTTCTTGAACATCTCGGCCGGGTGCTTGATGCGCTGCGTCCACGAGATGTCGCTGATGTGAATCAGGCCGTCGATGCCCTCGTCGATGCCCACGAACACGCCGAAATCGGTGATGTTGCGGATCTTGCCGAGGATGCGCGTGCCGATCGGATAGCGTTCCTTGATCTTCTCCCACGGGTTGTCCGCGGTTTGCTTCAGGCCCAGGCTGATGCGGCGCGCTTCGACGTTGATGTCCAGCACCACCGCTTCGATCACGTCGCCGATCGCCAGGATCTTGCTCGGGTGCTTGATCTTCTTGACCCAGCTCATCTCGGAGACGTGGATCAGGCCTTCGACGCCGTCTTCCAACTCTACAAAAGCGCCGTAGTCGGTCAGGCTGACGACCTTGCCCTTGACCTTGTCGCTGACCTTGTAGCGCTGCATCACTTCGTTCCACGGGTCCGGCTGAATCTGTTTGTAGCCGAGGCTGACCCGCTGCCGCTCCGCGTCGTACTTGAGCACGATCACGCGCACTTCGTCGCCGACTTCAAACAGCTCGGACGGGTGATTGATCCGGCCCCAACTCATGTCGGTGATGTGCAACAGGCCGTCGATGCCGCCCAGGTCGATGAAGCCGCCGTAATCGGTGATGTTCTTAACGATGCCGTCGAGGATGGCGCCGTCCTGCAACCGCTGCAGCGTGTCGGCGCGCAACGTCTCGCGCTCTTTTTCCAGCAACGCGCGGCGGGACAGCACGATGTTGCCGCGGCGCTTGTTGAACTTGAGTATTTTGCATTCGACTTCCTGGCCGATGAACTTCTCGATGTTCCGCACCGGCCGGAGATCGACCTGGCTGCCCGGGAGAAACGCCCGCACGCCGATGTCGACCGACAGGCCGCCCTTCACGCGCGAGACCACTTTGCCCTTTACCACGCCGTCGGCGTTGTAGGCTTTGTAGATTTCGTCCCAGATCTTCATTTTGTCCGCTTTTTCCTTGGACAAAACGATGACGCCGTGTTCGTCTTCGATCGCTTCGATCAGCGCTTCGACGGCGTCGCCTTCCTTGATCGTGATCTTGCCTTCGGCGTCGCGAAATTCGTGCAGGCCGATGAAGCCTTCGCTCTTGAAGCCGATGTCGACCAGCACGTGCTCGTTCTCGATGCGCACGACGCGCCCGGTGACGACCTCGCCCTCCTGCCCCGTGGCGGCCAGGCTTTGCTCGAGCAAATCCGCGAAGGTCGGTTCGGCGGCGGGCGTTTCCGCCGCGGGAGTCGGCGGAATCGCCGGCCCGGTTGGGTTCTCAGGTTGGTTGGTGTTTTCGGTCATTAATCCAGTTTCCTTTCGCATTTATTTCGCTCGCCCGTAGGCGTTCGATGCGCACCGCAATCTTAAGCATTTCCCGCACGGATGGTTCAGCCAGGTCACCCCGAGAACAAAAAACACAAGATTTCAACGGTTTGTGTTCATCCACCGCGAAAAACGGAAGCAGATTTTAGCGTTTCGGTCGGCGGCTGGCAAGAGGCTGTTTTGCCTACAAAAAATGCATCGCCGGCGTCAGTAATAGGCCGCCAATTCCACAAACGCGCCGGCCGGCGAAACGCCGTATTCGCTGCGCAGACCGAGCGTCGACGAGGCGCGTTTGAAGGCCGCGCTTTGCGTCAGCAGGTCGGCCAGCGTCAGTTGCTGCAGCGGGGCCGCGTTGGGCGTGCGGCCGATGGGGATATAACCGCCGGCGCGCAACGCGACGTTGTCGGCGACGGAATATTCCGCGACCGGCAAAACGATCGCGCTGGGATCTTGCAGGTTCGCGATCACGGTGGCGTTGAGCGTCAGCAAATCCGTCGCTTTCCAGACCGCGCCGATTCCGACGTATTCCTGCCCCGCCCCGAAAACTTCGCCGTTCACTTCCCGCGGACTGCGCAGTTTCGCGAAGTAATTCGCCACCGAGGTCGCGCCGTAGCCGTTGAAATAGTATTCGGCGTCGAGGGTGATGCTGCTTTCCGGATGCGCTTCGAGGCCCGCGACCGCGCGCAGAAAGCGGTCGCCGATGCCGACCGCGCGATTTTGCGAGAGGCCGCTCAGGCCCAGCGTGTAGGCCGCTTCCGCATGCACGTTGATCGGCCCCGCGTCGCCGATCGTGTCGGCGCCGAACACCACGTCGTCGACGTATTTCGCCGCCGACGCCGAAAAATCGAAACCGCCGGCGTTGGCCTGCGCGCGCACGACGCCGCCTTGATCCGGCCCGCGCTGCTGCGGCAGCCACAAGACGTCGATCAACGCGGTCGAGCCGACCGGCGTCGAGTAGCGCAACGCGTCCGCGCCGTGCCGCACCTCCTTGTCGACGTCGGTCGGCGCAAACGGGCTCAGCAAATCCGTCGGGTTCCAGAAATGGCCCGTGCCCCACGAGAGCACCTGGCGGCCGGCGACGATCTCGCCGCGCGGCAGCGCGAAGCGGACCGCGAGCCGATCGAGGTTCTGCTGCAAAAGCAAATTGTTTTTCTCGTAAATCGTCGCGTTGATGTCGACGAGCCGGCGGCCCGGCGCGATCGCCGTCTGTACGCCGGGCGTGGCGCTGCCGAGCGCCGAAATGCCGCCGAGAAACGCGGCCGGGGCGGCCGACGCGGCGAACTCGTACGCGGCTTCGAATTGGAAGCGATTGGCGATCGCCAGACGCGTCCAAACGCGAAAGATGTGCGTCGATTCCAACGCGTCGTCCGGCAGCGTCGGCTGGCCGGTCAAGCTCGACGGCAGGCCCGGCAGCGCCGCCGCCGCTTTCGCCTCGAGCGCCTCCAACGCGTTCACGCCCTGCACGAGCGAACTCTGCATATGCAAATAGGTGCCGAATGTTTTATAGAAACCGCTCAACTCGTAGGCCGAATCGCCGTTCGCGGAGGTCCACAGCTCGGCCGCGGCGCCGGCCGCCGGGGCCGCCAGCACGAGCCAGACCACGGCCCACGCAGACCACGCCGGCCGCATCGGGTTCAGTTCCCCGCCGGTTTTCGGTCGTCGGACGCCACCTTGCCGTCCACCAGCCGCACCACGCGGTCGGCTTGTTCGAGCACCATCGGATCGTGCGTCGAGAAGATGAACGTCACGCCGCGTTCGCGATTGAGTTTGCGCATCATGGCGATCAACGCGCGGCCGGTCGCCTGATCGAGGTTCGCGGTCGGCTCGTCGGCCAGCACCACCGCGGGTTCGGCGGCGATCGCCCGCGCGATGGCGACCCGTTGCTGCTGGCCGCCGCTCATCTTCGGCGGTCGCGAGTCCATGAATTCCTGCAAGCCGAGTTCGGCGAACAGCTCGGCCACGCGCTTGCGGCGCTCCGCCGGCGCGACGCCCTTGAGCTGCATCACGTACTCCGCGTTTTCCGAGGCGGTCAGCACCGGAATCAGGTTGTACGCCTGAAACACAAAGCCGATGCGGTCGCGCCGCAGGTCGGCCAATGCGGCGTCCGACATTTGCGACAAGTCGCGGCCGTCGACGCGCACCACGCCGCTGGTCGCCGAGTCGAGCGCCCCGATCAGGTTGAGCAGCGTCGTCTTGCCCGAGCCGCTCGGCCCGGCGATCGCCATGAATTCGCCGGGCTCGACCGTCATGTCCACGCCGCGCAACGCCTGCGTCACGATGCGCCCGTTGTCTTCGTACGACTTCACCACATTCTGCACTTGCACGACGGGCATGACGCCCTCCTTTATTCCTTGGCCCTCTTTGCGTCTTCGCGGTGAAAAAATTTCATTCCCGCCCCGCTACGCCGCGCGGATCGCCTCCGCCGGCCGCATACGCGACACGCGCCACGCCGGATACAAGCCCACCGCCAACGTCAACAGATAAATCGCCATCGACGCCTTGAGCGCCGCCAGCGGCGAGAATTCCGTGCGGAACGCGGTTTTCAAGACCATGCCGCCCAGTTCGAACGACTCGCCCATTGTCTTGCCGAAATCCATCAGCGGCTGCGCCGAGCCCAGCCGCGTGACGAGCAGGCCCAGCGCCAGCCCGGCCGCCGCGCTGATCGTGCCGATCCAGAACGCCTCGGCCAGCACCAGCGACACCACGTAGCGCGGCCGATTGCCCAGCGCGCGCATCACGCCGAACTCGCGCGTCCGTTCGAGCACCGACATCAGCATCGTGTTGAGGATGCCCAGTCCCGCCAGGGTGTAAACGAACAGCGCCATGACGATCATGATGTCTTTGTACGTCGCTTCCATCGTCTTCAGCAGCGGCAGCAGCTCGCCGTAGGTCACAATGTCATAATTCGCGCCGAGCGCCGTGCGCAGTTGCGCCGCCACCGCGTCGGCGTCGTCCGGGCGCGGCAACTGGATGACGATCTGGTGGGCGACGTCGCCCACGCCCAGCAGCGTTTCCGCCGACGCGCTCGTCACCAGCACGACGCCGCGCGACAGGTTCGGCGAAATCGAGTGGAAAATGCCGCGCACCCGGTAGAGGTCGGCGCCGATCTCGCCGTCGGCCCGCTGCGCCATCAGCCGCACCTTCAGGCCGACCCGCAATTGCAGGCGTTTCGCGAGTTCCTCGCCGACCAGGATGCCGTGCGCGTCGTCCGCGGTCAGCGGCCCGCCCTGCCGGAGGTCGGCCGCGTAATTGGCCAGCCGCGCTTCGACCGCCGGATCGACGCCGTGGATCTGCACGCCCTGCCCGCCGTGCGCGCTGGTCGCGAGGCCGCGGGCGACGACGCGCGCCCCCGCCTGCGCGCCGGGCGGCAAAGGCAAACTCGCCAGCAGCGCCGCCGGGTTCGCCAGCGCCTGACCGGCCTTGTGCTGCAGCCGCCAGCCGGGCGCGTAGATTTCGACGTGCCCCATGCCGGTGTTGGCCAGGCTGCGCTTGCCGTCGGCCATGATGCCGTCGGTCAGTCCGGTGAAGACGATGATCAGGAACAGGCCGAAGCCGGCCGCGCTCATGTTGATGAGCGTGCGGCGGCGATTCCGCCAGATGTTGCGCCACGAGATTTTCAGCAATGAGCCCATCAGACGTGCCTGATCGCCTCGACGGGTTTGAGCCGCGAGGCGCGAATGGCGGGCCACAAACCGCCCGCGAGAACTGTAATAAAGGCCGTAGCGACGGCGTTGATCACCGCCGCCGATTGCACGCCCAACTGGACCACCGACGGCATCCGCACGCCCATCATGTCGCTTTGGCCCATGCCGCCCATGTGCAGCGAGCCCTCCCCATACAGGAATGCCAGCGCAATGCCGAGCCCGGCCGCGCAGCCGATCGCGCCTTGCAGCAGCGCCTCGGTCACGACCAGCCCGAGAATATTGCGCCGCCGCGTGCCGAGCGCGGCCATCACGCCGAATTCGCGCGTCCGTTCGAAGGTCGCCATCGTCATCGTGTTCAGCACGCCCAGGCCGACGATCAGGATGATGATCAGATCGATATACCGCTGCTGCTCGCGCTTCTGTTTGATCATCGCCTTGAGTTCCGGCAGGATTTCGCTCCACGACAGCACTTCGAGCGTTTTCAAATCGAGCGCCGCGCGCAACGAGTCCACCGGGCCGGACACGTCTTCTTCGGCCGCCGGCAGCCGCACGATGATTTCATTGACGCCCGCGCCAAGCCCGAAAAACGTTTGCGCGTCCGCGAGCCGCAAGTACACGGCGCTGCCGTTCATCTCGGCGCTGCCGGCGTCGACGACGCCGACGACCGTGAAGCGGTCGTTCGCGACCGAGCCGTCCGCCCCCTGCCCGAGCAGCGCCAACTCGCTGCCCGGCCCGGCTTCGAGTTGCTGCGCGAGATCGCGCCCGAGCAGCGCCTCTTTTTCGTGTCCGTCATTCCCGCGAAGGCGGGAATCCAGGTTTGCTGCCTTTGCATCGTCCATCAATCCGCGGCCTTTTTCGACCACCGGCGTAGATGATTCGGCGCGCGCGCGATCCGCCGGCATGCCGATCACCAGCGCCGCCGACGAGTTGTCGCCGACGCCCGCCAGCCCGTAGCCGATGACCCGCCGCTCCGGTTTCGCGCCCGGCAACGTCGCGGCCAGTTTCGCTTCGACGGTCGCCGGGTCGCGCACGACGTTGTCGATTTCCGGGTCGGCCTGATAGCCCTTGCCGTGAACCTGCAGGTTCCCGACGAGGCCGGTGGTGATTTCGCCGACCATCTGCGTGAACATCGATTCGCGGAAGGAATTCAGAAAGAAGACCCCGCCCGCGCCCAGCGTCAGCGCCGTGACCGTAATCATCGTGCGCCGCCAATTGCGCCAGAGGTTGCGCCAGGCCATCGCCAACAGCATGGTCTACCGCCCCTGCCGCAGCCGTTCGAGGCTGAAGGTGTTTTCCGGAACGGCCACGTCGAATTGCACGTCTTCGTAATCGATCGCCGTTTCGTGCCCCGGTTCGGCGGGGACGACCGACATCTTCATCGGCATCATCCGCCAGCCGAATTGGCGATAATTGGCGAACAACATCCGCCGCACGAGCTTGTTGTCTTCGTCATAATAGAATTCCGCCAGCGGCTCGCAATTCTGGCGGTCGATCAGCGCCTCGATGCGGCCCCAAACGACGACCGCATTGGGCTTCGGCTTCAGCGACACCTTCCACGCCTCGCGGCCGTCCTGCGTGACGACGCCGACGAACGACGAATCGAAATCGTCGGTGAGGCTCGAGCCGTTGACCAGGTCGTCGTTGGTGAAATCGCTGCCCATCCACGAATCGCCCATCATGCTCGACGGCAATTTCATCAGCCGGCCGGCTTGCGGCAGCCAGGTCCAAAGCTGCTTCTCGCGCTTGAGGGTCATCATCCCCGTCTCGCTCGCCGCGCCTTCGAGGATGCGCACCAGCGCGTAGTCCTTGCCCTTCGACCACACTTTGAATTTCAACTTGCGCGTCCACGACGGCGTTTTGACGGTCATCGTCATCGTCGCGATCATCGACTGGCCGCGCAGCAATTGTTCGAAGCGTTTGATCAGCACGGCCGGGTCGGGGTGGTCCGCGCCGGCGGGGCAAGAAATGACGTCGGCCGGCGGTGCGCCGGCCGCGCGCACGACGCCGCCCGCGCACACGGCCGACAGCGCCGCCAGCGCGGCAACAACTCCGATCGGGAACCAGCGTTTCATCGGCCCGTCTCCTTTTTCACTTTCCGGTCTTTCTTGGGCGCCGCTCGTTTCGCCGGCAGCGGCGCCGCGATCCGTCGCATCAGATCGATTTGCAGCGAAACATAACGATCGAGCTCTTCCCGCGTGGCCGCGGTTTCGCCCGGCCAGCAAAACCGGATCAACACCTCTTTCACGGCCTGCATCAAGGCGTTGAGCAGTTCGGGCGGGAAATCCCGCCGCACGGCGCCGATCTTCTGGCCGTGACCCCAGAGCTTCTCGCCAAACAGCCGCGCCTCGCTGATCAGGGGCGCGAGCCGCCCGGTCAACTCGGGGTGGCGGAAAAACGCCGTCGCCATCTGGCCGATGAATTCCGCCTGCATGGGGGTGCGCATCAGATCGGCCAACGAGCCCCGCACCAGGCGCTCGAACGCCGGCCAGAACTCCTCGGCCCGGCCGGGCAGCTCCACCGTGCGCAGCACTTGCATCGTGTGTTCGTAGGTGTATTCGAGCGTCGTCGCCGCCAGGTCGGCCTTGTCGTCGAAATAGTAGTAGAAGGCGCCTTTGCTCAGCCCCGCGGTTTCGATGATTCCGTTGAGCGACGCGCCCTGATAACCGTTCGCCGCGAATTCCCGGGCGGCGGCCTGCATCAACGCTTCCTGCCGCTCCGGCTTCGCCCGATAAAAACGCGCCCGCGCCATCTGCCCGCTCCCGCGGCCCGTCCGCCGCCGCCCCGCCTTCCAAGTGGTTCGACCGTTTGTCACGACCACTTGTACAGACCAACCGGTCTACGTATAACGCGCCGCCGGCGGCGCGTCAAGGGAAATCGTGCGCCCCCGCCCGGCCGGGCGGGGGGCGCTGCCCGCGTTAACCCGTGTGTGGCGCAGCCGCCCTCGGCTGTGCTTGCTGCGACCGCCGGCGTCCCGCCGGCACTGCACTTGCCGGGAGCGCCAACGTCCTCGTTGGCGTTTGTTGATTTTGCGTCGCCGACGGAAACGTCGGCCCCGGCAAGTTCCGTGCGAAAGTGTTGCGTGAGGGCCGTCGATTCTCAATTCTCTATTCAACATTCATCATTCCGCCGATGCGTCATCCCGAACCTGTAAGAGCGCCTTTCCAGGCGCGATTCCCGCGCCGAAGGCGCGGCCCCCGCGGGTATCCCCACCCGCCGTGGGACCGCCGGCCGCCCGTCGGCGTTGCACTCGCTGGGAGCGCCGACGTCCCCGTCGGCGTTCAATGATCTTTCGTCGCCGACGGGGACGTCGGCGCTCCCAGCAAGTTCCGTGCGAGACGGAGCGCGCCGCCGCCGGCGCTTGCAACGAAGGGCGCCGCCGCTACATGGGCCCGTCGCCCGCTTCACGGCGCCGCCGTCATTCAAGACCAGAAATCTGCCTAATTCGTGCAATGCGTTGACTGCCCGGATCCCGGTCCCCGGAACCCGGAACCCGGAACCCGGCCCCCGAATCCCGAATCCCGAATCCCGAACCCCGAGTCCCGCCCCGCCGGCGTGATCTGTCGCTCGACCCGGAGGCTCTCGACAGGTGAACTGCCCGGACCCCAGCCCCCACTACCCTCTTCGCTGCTCGCTGTTCGCCGCTCCTGCTCGCTGTTCGCTGTTCGCTGTTCGCTGTTCGCTGCTCGCTGTTCGCTGCTCGCTGCTCGCTGTTCGCTGTTTGCTGTTCGCTGTTCGCTGCTCGCTGTTCCCTGCTCGCTGTTCGCTGCTCGCTGTTCGCTGTTCGCTGCTCCCTGCTCGCTGTTCGCTGCTCGCTGTTCGCTGTTCGCTGCCCCCCGCCCACCCGCCTTCGCCCGGCTTCGGCGGGCCGGCCGCCCACTGACCACTGACCACTGACCACCAGTTGGCCGCCGCTGTTCTCTGTTCGCTGCTCGCTGCTCGCTGCTCGCTGTTCGCTCTTCGCTGTTCGCTGCTCGCTGTTCCCTGCTCGCTGTTCGCTGTTCGCTGCCTATCCGTCTGCGTCCGCTCGAACGCGACTTTTTCGGATTCGCCCCCGCCGCGGGCGGGGTGACGGACGACAAGAATGGAAATTGGTGTTGTGTCCGGCGATTTCACGCGGGGGCTTCTTAACCTGCGCGGTTATGGGTATCCCTCGCATTGCCCGCCCTAGACAGAGTTCGGGCGGGCGCTTTGCGGTTCAATAGTCTTTCGAGTCAGCCTTGTTTCGTTCAATCGCTTGGCCGATCGCTGCTTTCATTTCAGCCCGATAGTCAATTCGCCTTCGCTCCTCTTGCCACCAAAGCGCCAGAACGATGTACGACTTCAGCGCAAGTGCCGCCTCGAGATACGTTACACTACCCGTTGATCCGAGACGATCGACACGGTGTGACACTTTGTTTCTGAGTGGAATAAGTTCCGACAACGACCGGTTGACACGGGTCGGAAAAACAAGCGTTTTCTGGGGCTTGATTGCGACCTCTTCAAGCTCCGCTATCCTCGAAGAAAGTTGGTTGATCGTAGGAAGAATGTCATGAAGAACGGCTTCAAAAAGTCCGCACACCTCTGTATTCGCGCTGGTCTTTTGCTTTTCGTTGCTTAGATGTTCGCCGAGCTTCCGTTTTAGGTCGTCGAAAGGGGCATTTCTTTTGGGTCTTGAAGCCGCTTTTCCCTGTACCTCTTGGATTCCCGAATTGAGTGCCGCAAGCAGATTCCCCAAGGGCGTCTCAGGTGCCTTGTCACGAAGATACGTTTCGAAGATTTCGACGATCAGTTCTTCGGCTCCGATACCGACGGCGCGAATGGCATGAACGAAGCGGCTTTCTTGAACTTCGCCCAGTGTTTGAGATATCGCGCCTAAAACTGAGGTGTCGCGAAAAATATTTTGACGGGCCGCCAATTTCAACAATGGCATATACATCGAAAGTAATTGCGCCTCGGGAGAAAACACCTTCCGCAATTCGCTCTCATATTTCGCGACCGGCAGTAAATCGAAAAGCTTCTTGACCAACACGCAGTCGTCCTCCGCGAGCGCGTAAACCACAATACGGCCGTCCGTGTCCTGTTGCGCCTGGAAATATTGGCGGTCCCTGGTTGAAAAAACGTCGAGCGCCGACAACCGCTCCGGGACCGGTTGGAGCCGGCAGTCCCCGAATTTGTTGCCATAGAACAACGCGGCGGCGGCGAGCGCTTTTTTTTTGGCCGGACTTAGCTGCGTCGGCTCATTATTTAAATCTCGCCAGTATCGCGAATAGACCATGTCTTGCCGACGAAGCACGCGACGGTATTTGAAGGAGTCTCTGTCTTCTATAGATCGCGGATTGGCCTGTCCCTTTCTTTGCCTAGCCACGATATATCGAAGGTAAGCGAAAAGCCTCGGCACAATCGTCGCCGGAGCGTTAGCGGATTCGTCGTCATCCCTCGCAATAAAACGCGATCGATAAAAACGCATATTCTCGTCATCAAGATTTAGCAATTTATCGACGGCCCGGGCCGATTCGGAGGTTGGTTGAAGCGTCAGCGACCAAACGCCACTCTTTTGAGGGTTGGCGAGAAATTGTATTACTGACTCTCGCAAAATAGAGTGACAACGCTCCCGTTTTCTGGCAACATGCCG
>CAZHPN010000127.1:0-18726 GCA_964534375.1 uncultured bacterium
CGACGCAGTGTACGGCGATGTCGACGATCTGGTAGCCGGCGATGACGCCGCGCACGAGCCGTTCCTGAATGCCTTTGTCGACGGCGGGAATAAACTGGCGCGGGATGACGCCGCCGACGATGTCGTCGACGAACTCATAACCGGCGCCGCGCGGGCGCGGCTTCACGATCAGCTCGCATTCGCCGAACTGGCCGCGGCCGCCGGATTGCTTCTTGTGGCGATACCGCGCGGTGGCCTCGACCTTGATGGTTTCCTTGTAGGGCACTTTCGGAGTCGCGAGGTTCACTTCGACGCCGTATTTGCGGCGCAGTTTCTCGACCGTCATTTCCAGGTGGCCCTGGCCGACGCCCTCAAGGATGTATTCCTGCGTCTGCCTGTCCTGGCGCAAACGGATCGTCGGATCTTCTTCGGCCAGGCGCAGCAGGCCGGTTTGAATTTTTTCCTCGTCGCCTTTGGCTTTGGCCTGAATGGCAAAACTGATCGACGGCTCGGGGAACTGCAGCAACTTGAACTGCACGACGTTCTTTTCGTCGCACAGCGTGTCGCCGGTGCTCGTGTCCTTCAGCTTCGCGACGCAGACGATGTCGCCGCAAACCGCGCGTTCGATCGCCTCTTTCTCCTTGCCGGCCATCTTGAAAATCTGGCCCCAGCGCTCCTTGCCGTTGCGATTGGGGTTGAAACCCTGCGAATCGACGCCAGCGCCGCCCGAGAAGACGCGGAAAATGCTGATCTTGCCGGAGTGGCGGTCGATGATGGTCTTGAACACCACCGCGGCGAACGGCTCCGTCTCAGCCGCGGCGCGTTCGATTTTTTCCTCGGCCGCGCCGGGTTTGAAGCCGGCCAGCGGCGCGCGGTCGAGCGGACTGGGCGCCGATTCCGCAATCAATTCCAGCAGCGGTTGGATGGCCATGTTCTTCGTCGAGCTGCCGCACAGGACGGGCACGATCGCGCCTTTTTTCCAGCCTTCGCGCAATGCGTTCGCGAGCGCCTCGGGCGAGAGTTCCTGGCCGTCGAGGTAGGCCATCATCAACTCTTCGTCGTTTTCGGCGATGGCGTCGATCGCCTTTGTGCGAAAGTCGTCGGCCTGTTTCTTGAGGTCGGCCGGGATTTCGCCCACAGTCGTCGCGCCCGAACCGTCGGCCGCGTAGAAATAGGCTTTGCCCGCCAGCAGGTCGACCACGCCCTTGAAAGATTCTTCCTGGCCGATCGGAATCTGCAGCGGCGTCAACGTCACCTTGAACGATTCCTGAATTTCGCCCAACGCGCGCTCGAAATTGGCGCGCTCGCGGTCCATTTTGTTGATGAAAAACATGCGGGGCAGTTTCTGTTCGACGGCCGCTTCCCAGAAGCGCGTGGTTTGCACTTGCACGCCGCTGGCCGCGTCGATCGCGATCAAGGCCAGATCGACGACTTTCATGACATTGAGGCTTTCGGCGGCGAAGTTCGCGTCGCCGGGGGTGTCGAGGATATTCAGCCGCGCTTTTTGCCAATCGCACCAGCCGATGCCGGTGCTGATCGAGGAGGTCTTCGCGATTTCCTCCTGTTCCCAGTCCATGATCGTGTTGCCGTCTTCGACGCGCCCCAAACGGGTCGTCGCCTTGCCGTTGAACAACATCGCTTCGGCTAAACTGGTCTTGCCGGTTCCGCCGTGGCCGAACAATCCGACGTTCCGGATTTTGCCGGATTCAATGACCTTCATGAATCACTCCTCGTACGACCTGGTAAGCTGGCCAATTTATTGAATCTAAAGCGTTTCACCCGACATTTGCTCGACTGGAATAAGAGCGAGCGAGGAAAAATAGTCCAGTTGATGCGGAAAATCAAGGGCGTTTCGCCGCCTCGGGCGCGGCGGCCGCTTTCACGGCCGGCGTGTAGTTCACGTAGGTCCCCGCCAGGTACTCGGACGCGAGGAGTTCGCCCGTGCTCGCGTCGACGCGCACCCAGACGAACTCGGCGTCGGAAGCGACATCGCCGGGGAAGCCGTCGGCGGCCGCCAATTGGTAGGCGCCGCCGGGGTTGGCGATCACGGCGTCGATCGTGTCTTCCAGGTCAATGTAATACACGAGCAAGTCGCCCTGACGATACGCGGTGGTCGGCGGCAGCGCGCTCGCGGCGGTCGCGACGACGTGCGCCGCGAGAAAACGCGCGTTGGCCGCCGACACGTCGCCGCGCAGCACCGCATGCGTGTCGAGTTGGCCGTCGGCGAACGAGTGGTCCTCGACGACCTGGCTCAACGCCAGCGAGGCGCTGTCGCTCTGCAGATACGTGCGCATCGCGCCGTTCGGGCGTTCGATCAGCGCGCCGTCGGCCTCAAGCGTGAAGACGCCGTCGGTGTCGCCGCCGGCGAGGGTTTGCAAGAGCCACGCATAGTCTTGCGCGCTCGCGGCGGTTACGACGTCCGAGGTGACGAAATATTGGCCGTCGATCAGCACCAGGCGGCGGGCGATGGTCGCGCCTTGGTACGCGGTGTCGACGCGCGCGGAATGAAACGGCGCCACGTCGAAGAATTCGGAGAGATAGGCGTTGGAGTCGACGTCGAACTCGATGAAGCCGAACGACGGCCCGAGTTCGTTCACCAGAATCAAGCTGTGGTTTTTCGGCTGCATGACCGGCCAGCGGTCGGCGTAGGAGCCGTAGCCGGAATCGATCGCGAACATCTCGCCCATAGCGTAGAGCAGAAAACTGGACGCGTCCGGCTGCTTATGGCCGAGGCCGTCGAGCCGCGCCTTGCCGTTTTCGCCCGTCAACAGGCCGTAGAAATCGTCGGCGCCCCACCCGCTGCGCAGCACCGCCTGGCCCGCATTCGGCTTGAAGATGCTCGGGCCGACGGTCGGCGCCGCCGGCGCCGGCATTTGCGGCAGCAACGGCAGCAACAACAGCGCCAGGCCGTCGTCGTTGAGCGAGCAGGCCGGCGATTGGCGGTAGAGCCAGGCGAAGTCCGGCCGGTTGAACAACGCCGCGATGACGCCCGGATGCGGACAGTACAGGTTCGAGTCGGCGATCGGCGGGCAGTAGCCGTTGGGCAGCGAGAGGCCGAATTGCCAATCGAGGATTTCCGTCAGTCGCGGATCGACCGCGAGATCGACGGTCGAGTCGATGGTCGTCGCGCACGGCAGCAGGTGCGGCCGGCAGTCCGTTTTGTAGAGATACGAACGGCCCTGGGCGAAACGATGATAGGCCGCGATCCACGGCAGCAGATTGCCCTGCGAATAAATCAGGTAATACGGGCCTTCGGCCGTGCCGCCGCCCTCGGGCATTTGAAAATCGAATTGGATATACGGCGCCAGCGTCATTCCCAGGTTGGTGTAAACCGCGGCCTCGCGTTGCATGTTGAAGGTCATGCCCGTAATGCCCAGGCCGCTGCTCAGACGCACCATGTGGTTGTTGTTGAGCAGTTTGCCGATCAGCAGTTCGACGTACAGGTGATACAACACGTGCGCATAATTGAGCACCGCCGTCGTCATCGCGGCTTCGTCCGTCGCGTCGATCAGGTTGAAGCCCTTGAGCAAATCGAACGCGAGGCTGCACCAGGTCAGCGCCATGCCGCCGTGAATCGTGCCCAGGTCCCACTCGGCCAGCGAGTAATCCGACAATTCGAAGTTAAACGCCTCGACCGTCGCCGCGGCTTTCGCGGCATAGGTCGCGTCATTTAGGTAAAATGCGACAAACGCCGCGCTCGCCGCGATCTGGCCGTTCACTTCGTCGTAAGGGAAGTTGTAATCGCCCGGCGTTTGCACGAGCGGCGCGGCGTCGGCCTGGGCCTTGATGCTGTTGTACAAGCGGGTGGCGTCGGGGTCGCCGGCCTGAATCGCCGCCTTCGCCGCCTGCCAACCTGCCGCATCGGCGAACAGGCGCGGATACGTGGTCAACTCGTGCGGATGCCACTCCAGCGCGTCGCTCGGATCGAAGGGGTTGGTGCCGTCCAGGCGCTCCTGCAAATCGCTGACGCCGTCCTGGTCGGAATCGAACGTGTCGTCGTCGGCCGGCGAGGCGTCGTCATCGGGCGAGACGTCGTTGTCGTCATCGTTGTCGTCGTTGTCATTGTCATCGTCGTCCGGCGATTGATCGTCGTCATCGGGCGAGGCGTCGTCATCGGGCGAGACGTCGTTGTCGTTGTCGTCGTCATGGCCGGGCGAGACGTCGTCGTCGACGATCGGATGACGCGTGGAACTCGCCGCGTTGCCGCCGCAGGCCGCGAGCGTCGCCGCCAGCGCCAAGGCGACCAGGAAAATCCCGCGCGTGCTCATTATTTTTCCGCCGCGTTGTTGGATCGACAAGGCAGCATAAACGGCGCGGGCGGGCAAGTCAAAAAGGCGAGCGGCAGAACGCAGGGGCGAACCTTGCGTTCGCCGTCACGAACAAGGGCGATGGCAAGCATCGCCCCCAAGGAATTCGGCCGCGCGGGCTAGACACGCGTTTTTTTTCGTGCCAATCCTTCGCCGCAATTCGAACTGCGGGATGAACGTGGAAGACTCGCGCAAGCCCTTCGATTGGCGGCTGCACGCGGCGCTCTTGTGGGTGCAATTCACCTTCGGCGCGGCGGCGGTGTTCGCCAAGTACGTGCTCGGGTATTTGTCGCCGCTGGCCGTCGGCGGCTGCCGGGTGTTGGGCGCGACGCCGCTGCTGTTGTTGCTGGCGTGGGGGTTCGAGCGCACGCTGCCGCAAAAACGCGACCTGCTGCATTTGGTCGGCCTCGGTTTTCTCGGCATTTTCGCCAACCAGTTGTTGTTCATGTTCGGCCTGAAATTCACCACGGCGACGAACGGGGCGATTCTGCAACTGGGCACGCCGGTGTTCACCGCGGCGATCGCGTTCCTCGTCGGCGTCGAACGCATCGGTTTCTGGCAAGGCTGCGGCGTCGGTCTTTCGGTCGCCGGCGCGCTGACGATGATCGGGCCGGCGCGGCTGACGTTCGGCGGCAGCCAGGCGTTCGGCAATTTGCTGATCTTGTGCAACAGTCTGTGTTACTCGGGTTACCTCGTCTGGCAACGGCCGTTGCTGCGCCGGCTCGGGCCGTTGACCGTGGTCGCCTGGTCGTTCCTGTTCGGCGGCATCGGCGTGCTGGCCGTGGCGGCGCCGGCCACGCTGGCGATCGACGTGCGCGCGACGCCCGGCCTGGTGTGGGTCGGCGTCGCGTATATTGTATTTATGCAAACGGCGATGAATTATGCGCTGAACACGTGGGCGATGCGCCGGTCGACGCCGTCGCTGGTGGCGTCGTACAACACGCTGCAGCCGCTTTCCGCGGCGTGGTTGGCGGCCGTGTTTCTGGGCGAGACCGTCGGTTGGCGCGAGGGCGTTGGCTTTGCACTGATCGTCGGCGGGCTGGCGCTGGTTTCGCAGCGGCCGGCCGCGGCGGCAGAAAGGCGGGAGTGAGCGATGGCGAAATGGATCGGGCAGATCGTGCTCGCGGTGATCGTCGGCACGGCCGTCGGCCTGGTGCTCTTGAAATACAAGGACCGCCTCTTCGGCCCGTCGACGCTGCCGGCGAAATGGCTGCCGTTTAGCGAGCAGATCCGCCGGGTGCGGGCCTCCGATCGTTGGCGTTCGGCGGCGGGATACCAACGCCAACTGACCCGCGCCGTGCTGCTCAAGTCGCGCGAACTCGGCTGCAACTACCTCGTCAACAACCAGAAGCCCGAGGGCAACTTCAACTACGAATACGATTTCGTCGCGCAGACGCAGAGCAAGGAGGACAACGAGGTGCGGCAGGCCGGCGCGCTCTGGGGCGTCGCGCTGTGCCACCAGTTTGCGCCGACCGACAAAACGCGGGCCGCGCTCGACAAGGGCCTCGAATTCTTTTTCCGCAGCGAATGGTCCGGCCCCGACGGCGCGGTGGGATTTTCCTATCTGGGGCGCAACGACGTCGAAACCGGCGCCGTGGCGCTCGTCGCGCTGGCGCTGATCGAATACCTCCGTTCCGACGCGACCTTGACGCCCGCGCGCCGGGAAGAACTCGACCGCCATCTGCTCGGATATCTCAATTTCATCAAGGCCGTGCAGACGCCCGCCGGCGACTTCAGTTTCGCCGCGAAACGGGGACTCGCGGAGCGCATCGGCGAGCCCACGCCGTATTACGACGGCGAGTCGCAGCTCGCGCTGGCGAAGGCGGCCAAGTATCTGCACAAGACCGAGTACCTGCCGATTTTAATCAAGGCGGCGGCCCGCACCGCGCCGAAATACACGATCGAGGCCTGGCGCAAGAAGGCCGACTCCGAAATGACCAAGGGCTTTTACCAGTGGGGCAGCATGGCGTTTTGGGAATATCAGGACGCCGGCTGGGAGAAGGCGAAAGCCTACGCCGACACGGTGATGGCCCTGGCGTGGTGGCAGATTTACACGCACCAGATCCTGAACAAGCCGGCCAACACCGGCTACGCCTACGAGGGCCTGATCAACGCGTGGCGGCTGGCCGTGGCGCAGCACGACGAACGCGCCGCCGGCGAACTGGGCCGGGCCATCGACAAGGGCCTTTGCAAGCTGACCTCGTGGCAGGTGGAAGGGCCGCTCCTCGAGCAGAACAGCTTTCTCGTCGAGCACCGCACGACCGACCCGCTGGCGATCGGCGGCATCATGAATCAGCGCGACAAGCCGCCGCTGCGCATCGACGTGGGGCAACACCAGATGCATTCGGTCATGCTGGCCTTGGAGTTCGTTTATCCGGAGTGAGCGCCGCGCGCCGTTAGCGCTTCTTTTCGGCGCGCCGGCCGAGCGCCAACGCCGCCAAGCCGATGCCCGTCATGAAGAGAAACATCAGCAAATCGGTGTTGCCGGCGAAGACGCCGCAGCCGCTGCGCTGATGGCTCGACCCGCCATGCCGCGCGGGGCTCGTGTCGTCGCCGCCGGAGTCGTTGTCACTGTCATCGTCGGGCGTGTTGTCGTCATCAAGCGGCGCGCTCATGTACGAGCAAACACAATCCAAGAATTGTTGCGTGATTTGGCCGTCGCTTCCATAGAGGTACCCCCAACAATTATCCGGCGCGTCTGTGGCGTTGCAACGCGCAACGCAGTTGGGAACGACGCAAGGCAACATCGGGCAAACCTCATCGCAGGTCGGGGTGCCAATCGGGTCGGCGAAGCAGAGAACGGGCGCCAGAATCGCGATCAGCGCAATAAGAACTCTTCGCATGACAGCCTTCCTTATTTCTTGGCGCGGCGGCCAACCGCGAAGGCTGACACGCCGATCGCCGTCATGATGAGGAACAATGCCAAGTCCGGGTTCGCGGCGACAATGCCGCAGCCGGAGTGATGATGCGTGGGCGAGTCGTGCGCGGGCACGGTGTCGTCGTCGGCCGGACTGCCGATCGCCTCGCAAACGCAGGTCAACAAATCGGGGCACGGCGCATCGGCGCACGCCGAAAAGGCGCGCGCTTGGCGGCACGCCGGCAGGCAGAGCGCGCCCGGGTTGCACGGCAGCGGATGCGGGCACTCCGGGAGGTCGCCGGCGCAAAGCGCGTTGCAGCCGAACCAGTCCTCCTCGGTGTCGTCGTCGGGCGGCGGGGGCGAGCCGTCGGCGCACACGAAAGCGGGAACAAGAAAAAAGGCCGCAAGCATAAGGACTGTACGCATTTCCGACCTCCAGGTTCGGGCAACGCCATCATCCGTCCGGAACCACCGACCCGACGACGGCCCCCATTGCCAAAACCATCGCGTCGCCGAGCGCTCTGAACGTACCAAAAACAGCCGGAGCCGGCAAGGTTATTTTTTGCGTTGTTTTTCTGCGTGCGGCCCGGCGCGACGGCGCTGGCATCGGCGCCGGCGTCGGGATTGCCCGCTTCGCCGCTGCAACCGCTGTGGCAACGGTCGTCGGAACTCGCGGCGGAATCGAGCAGGGGGGGCGCCGACGATCTTGCTTGTTAGGGTGTTGCCGCCCCTGCTTCTTTATGGTCCGCTGACGCAACTTTCATTACGCCACGTGGTTTTCGAGCAACTTGTCAAAACCGCTCGTTCCTGGCACCATGATGTTGAAAACCACCGACTCGGAAGAAAAAGGGCGACGCCATGAAAAGTTGGTCATTGATTGCGGCGATCCTGGGCTGTTGCGGCGCAGCGTTGCTGTTCGCGTGCGCGGGCAACAACGACCTGCACACGATGACTCACTATTATGTGAACGAGGGCAAAAGCAGCGAACCCAATCTGGAAAACTGCCCCAAGTGCGACTGCAATTCCGACAACTGCCCGCTGATCGGCTTCACCTCGTGCCCCGACACGTGGGACAGCGTCCTCGAAAACAATACGTGCAACGGCGATTGGCGCGCCGGCAGCGGCTCCGCGGTTTACATCCAAGCCTGCGCCGCCCTGAACGGCGCCGTCTGTTCGTGCATCACGCAGGCCCAGCTCGCGACCTTGCTCAACTGCCAATGAACGAGCCGTGGGGCGCGGGGCCGGCGTGGCCCTGCCGCCCCTTTTTCGCGGAGACAGCGCCGTGACGATGCCGGCTTTGCCGCACGGAAAAAACCACCTCTCGCCGTTCGACCTGGTCATCCTGGTGCTCAGCGTGTATGTCCTGGCCGCGTTGCTGGCGCAGGCGACAATGCTTCTGCCGCCCGAGGTCGCCGGGCTGTTGAACATCGTCGACACGGTCATCTGCGTGGTTTTTCTGGCCGATTTCTTTGTCCGGTTGTACGCCGCGGACCGCAAATGGGCCTTCCTGAAATGGGGTTGGATCGACCTGGTGTCCAGCATCCCGGTCGTGCCGGCCCTGCGCGTCGGCCGGCTGTTCCCTGTCGTGCGCATTTTTCGCGCGTTGCGGGCCCTGCGCTCGGCCAAAGCGTTGGCGGGTTTCTTCTTCCGCTTCCGATCCAAATCGGTGTTGGCCGCGGCCTTGCTCATGGCCTTTGTGCTGGCGGTCGCCGGTTCGGTCGCGATGCTGTATCTCGAGACCGCGCCGAATTCCAATATCAAGAACGAGCAGGATTCGCTCTGGTGGGCCGTCTCGACGGTCACGACCGTCGGCTACGGCGACAAGTTTCCCGTCACGCTGGGCGGGCGCGTTGTCGCCGTCGTGCTGATGATCACCGGCGTCGCCTTGATCGGCACGTTCACCGCGTGCGTCGCAACCTGGTTCGTCGGCCAGGAAATCGAAGCGATCCACGGCGAGGAGCGCCTCGAACGGCACGACATCGACGGCATTCACGCCCGCCTCGATCGGATCGAAAGCATGCTCGCGGAGATGAACAAGCCGCGAAACCGCGAAAAGGAAGGATGATGATTTGGGAACCGCGAATGCGATTGCCTGCGAAAATGGAACCGCAAATGAATGATCTGGAACCGCGAACGAATAAACTGGAACCGCGAATGCACGCGAATGCACGCGAATAAGCACGGAACAGTCTGAGATATTAAACTGCGACCACACTCCAATTTCAAAAATTAATCATGAACAGTTCTTATCCGCGTGCATTCGCGTGCATTCGCGGTTCCAAAACACAACCGCTCGGCCATATTCGGTTCCTTTCCTGTGCCTTCGCGGTTCCATCGTCGGCCGCGTTGAAATCCCGGGCCAAAGAAGTTAAGTTGGCGGTGTTTCGACCGCCAACCTGCAAGGAGGCCACGTGAAAGTCCGCAAGGCCGTCATCCCCGTCGCGGGATTGGGCACCCGGTTTTTGCCGGCGACGAAGGTCGTGGCGAAGGAATTGTTTCCGATCGTCGACCGGCCGAGCGTGCACTACATCGTCGAGGAGGCGTGGCGCGCCGGCATCCGCGAGATCGTCTTCGTCACGGCCAGCGGCAAAGGCGCAATCGAGGATTATTTCGATATCGACGTCGGCCTCGAGCTCTTTCTCGAAAACAAGCACGATGAAGAGCGTCTGCGGATGGTGCGCGAAATCGGCCGCGCCGTGCAGGTGCACTCGGTGCGGCAGAAGACCGCCCTCGGCCTCGGCCACGCGGTGCTCTCGGCGCGCAATTTCATCGGCGACGAGCCGTTCGCGGTGCTGCTCGGCGACGACCTGGTGGACGCCGAGGAGCCGTGCATCGGCCAGATGGCGAAGGTCGCCGAGGCGCACGACGCGCCGGTGATCGCGGCGTTCCGCGTGCCGCCGGAAAAAATCAGCCGCTACGGCATCATCGACCCCGCGCCGAAACCGGTCGCGCCGCGCACTTGGAAAATCCGCACGATGGTGGAAAAACCGAAGAGCAATCCGCCGTCGAACCTGGCGATCATCGGCCGCTACATCCTGACCCCGCAGATTTTCGAAATTCTGGCGAAGACGCAGCCCGGGGTCGGCGGCGAAATCCAACTCACCGACGCGCTGATCCGCCTCAACCGCCAGCAAGGCATTCTCGCCTACGAGTTCGAAGGCGACCGTTACGACGCCGGCGACATCTACGGCTTCCTCGAAGCCAACCTCTGCTTCGCGCTCAAGCGGCCCGAACTGCACGACGGCGTGCACGACCTGCTGTGCCGACTGGCCGACAAAAAGTAACGTCATGACCAAATCGCCCGACGCGCCGGCCCCGATCGCCGATGTCGCGGTCGGCCTGCCGGTCGCCGGAACGTTCCACTATCGGATTCCCCCGCGGCTGGCGGGCCGCGCGCGGATCGGCGTGCGCGTGCAGGCGCCGTTCGGGCGCCGGGCGGCGCTGACCGGCTTCATCGTCGATTTGCTCGCCGAATCGCCGCGCGCCGAATTGCGCGACCTCGAAGACATCCCCGATCCGGAACCGGTTTTCGCTCCGGAGCAGTTGCCCTTTTACCGCTTCATCGCCGAATACTATTTCGCGCCGCTGGGCGAGGTGCTGCGCACCGCCCTGCCCTCCGGCCTGTTCAAAGGCACACGCCAGGTGTGGGCGCTGACCGACGCCGGCGCGAGCGCCCTCGCCGGGCCGCTGCTCGACGACCGCGACCGGCGCCTGCTCGGCGCGCTGGCGGGCGGCGAAGAGTTGACGCCCGCGTCGCTCGAAGCGCGGGTCGGCGGCGAGGTCAACCGCGATGCGCAGCGGCTAGTGCGCTGGGGCTTTCTCGAAACCCGCGCGCGCCTCGCCCCGCTGACGGCGAAACGCAAGCTGGAAACGGTCTGGCGGCTGCGGCCCGGCGTCAAAATCGAAGACGCGCGCGAGTTGCTGACGCGCCACGCCCCGAAGCGCGAGGCCGTGCTCGAATATCTCGCGGGCCGCGCCTGCTGGTCGAACCTCGCGCAGATCAAGGCCGCGGTCGCCGATCCGCGGCCGGCGCTCAATCTGCTGGCGAACGCGGGCCTCGTCGAGGCCGCCGACCAGGAGGTCTACCGCAACGTCGACTGCTCGCTGCCGGAGTTGGCGCTGGCCGAGGTCGAGTTGACCGACGAACAGCGGCGCGCGGTCGACGCCGTCGCCGCGGACGTCGCCGCGGGCCGCAATCAGGCGCATCTGCTCTATGGCGTCGCCGGGTCGGGCAAGACCGAGGTCTATCTGCGGCTGGCGCAGGATTGCCTGGCGCGCGGCCGGACGGCGATCGTGCTCGTGCCCGAGATTTCGCTGACGCCGCAATTTCTCGGCCGGTTCATCGCGCGGCTCGGGCCGGTGATCGCGCCGTACCACTCCGGCCTCTCCGACGGCGAGCGCTACGACCAGTGGCGGCGCCTGCGGCGCGGCGAGGCGCGCGTCGTCGTCGGGGCCCGCAGCGCGCTGTTCGCCCCGCTGGCCGAGCTGGGCCTGATCGTCGTCGACGAAGAGCACGAGCATAGCTTCAAGCAGGAAGACGGCGTCATGTACCATGCGCGCGACATGGCGCTGAAGCTCGGCGCGCTGCGCCGCTGCCCCGTGCTGCTGGGCTCGGCGACGCCCGCGCTCGAAAGCTTCGCTGCGGCGCGCGCCGGCCGCATGCGTTTGCACCAACTGACGCACCGGCCGGGAGCGAGCGAGATGCCGCGGGTCGAGATCGTCGACATGCGCGACGAGATGGCCCGCCGCGCCCGCGCGCCCAAAGCG
Source organism: uncultured bacterium (assembly GCA_964534375.1). Taxonomy (GTDB): domain Bacteria; phylum Lernaellota; class Lernaellaia; order Lernaellales; family Lernaellaceae; genus CAZHPN01. The sequence goes on from CAZHPN010000127.1 coordinate 11,911, forward strand.
CCGCCGGCGCCGCCCGAGAAAAACAAACCGCGCGCGACGCTCAAGCAGACCAGCGAACGGCGCGTCGTTTCGCAGCCGCTGGCCGACGCCCTGCGCGCGACCCTCGCCGCGGGCGAACAGGCGATCCTCTTTCTCAACCGGCGCGGTTGGTCCACCTACGCCTTCTGCCTCGAATGCGGCACGCCGCTGACCTGCAAGCTGTGCGATATCGCCCTCACCTACCACGCCGAGGGCGCGGAACTGCGCTGTCACTATTGCAACTACGCCGCGCCGCCGCCGGCCACCTGCCCCAATTGCGCCGGCGTGCAACTGTTCTTCGGCGGCATGGGCGTCGAGCGGCTCGAAGACGAGGTCGCCAAGCTGCTCCCCGAGGCCCGGCTCGCCCGGCTCGATCGCGACGCCGTGCGCGGCAAGCACGATCTGGCGCGCATCCTGACCGCCTTCGCGCGCGGCGAAACCGACGTGCTCGTCGGCACGCAGATGGTCGCGAAGGGCCACGATTTCCCGCGCGTGACGCTGGTCGGCGTCGTCGATGCCGACGCGGCGCTGGTCATGCCCGATTTTCGCGCCGCCGAGCGCGCCTTCTCCTTGCTCAGCCAGGTCGCCGGCCGCGCCGGCCGCGCCGACCGCCCCGGGCGCGTGCTCTTGCAAACGTTCCAGCCCGAGCATTACGCGATCGACGCCGCCGCGCGCCACGATTACGTCGGCTTTTTCGACCAGGAGGCGCCGCGCCGCGCGAAGCTCTTCTATCCGCCCACGGCGCGTCTCGCCGCGCTGCGGATCTCCGCAGCGAATGCGAGCGCCGGCGTCGAGGCCTGTCGCGCGGCGGCCCGCGCCGCGCACGCCGCCACCGACCCGGCCGACGTTCCCGGCGCCGCGACGCTCGGCCCGGCGCCGTCGTTGCTGCACCGCGTCCACGGAAAATATCACTGGCATCTATTGCTGAAAGCGGAAAAACCCGCCGGCCTGCACCGCCTCTGCGGCCGGCTCTGGTCGCGCCTCGAACGCGAAAAGCTGCCGGCGGGAACGTTTCGGCTGGATGTCGATCCGGCGTCGGTGATTTGAGCGCCCGGCTCCCTCTCCCTTTGGGAGAGGGCGGGGGTGAGGGCCCTCACCCGGCCTGCGGCCGGCCTCTCCCGGAGGGAGAGGCGCAGTATCATCTTTTCTCGGCCGTGTCGACCATCTTCACGCACCACTCGCGGCATTTCCCGTAGTCGACGCATTCGCCGGGCGCGGCGATCGTCGGCGGCGGCGGCGCGCCGGCCTCCGGCGCCGAATTGCGATAAAGCGCCACAAACCCGTCCGCCGCGGGCTGGCGAAGGACGCGTTGATAACGGCCCGGCGTCTCCAGCCCGAACGCCGCGACCGCTTCGGCCAGCCGCGCTTCGTCGGCGTAGTGCAGCAGCACCAGGTGCGGCCAGCGCTGCGCCGCGGCCGCCGCCGCGGCCAGCCGGTCGCCGGCGAGGTCCGTGCGAATTTCCTGCGTCCGGCTCTCGTCGAACACGATGCACCATTTCACCGCCTGAAACGCGATCGCCTCGCCGCACGGGCGGTCGGTCAGCAGCAGCACGCGAATCTGCCCGGGCCGCAGTTCGTCGATGGCGCGGCAGAATTCGCGATCGCCCCAACCCACGCGGTTGAGGCGGAACAAGCCGACGTGCGTGTCGCCCGGAAAATGCTGATATCCGGGAAAACCCATGACGCGTTCGAGCAGCGGCGGCCGCGCCGTCCACGGCCGCGTCGTGAAACTCATGAAACCGAATTGAAACAATCCCCAGCCGACGGCCAGCCACGCCGCCGAGCGCCGCCGCGCAATCGACCGCGGCGCCGCCGGCGCCGCGTCGGCGAGCAACCCGAACGCGGCCAGCAGCGCGAGAAACGGGACCCAGCCGATCGCGTACCGCGCGAACGCGACGCGCGCCGAGGCCAAATAAAAGAACGGCACGGCCGCCGCGGCGAACCCGGCGGCGAGCCGCGGCCCAAAGCGCGCCCGCAACTCCTTGACCGCCAGCAGCCGCGCGAGCCCGAGCGCCGCCAGCGCCGCGAATACCCAGCCCATCTGCTCGGCGCCGATCAACCGCAAGTAGCTGCCGGACAAGCCTCCGAAATCGCGCCACGATCGCGGCAGATTTTCGCCGAACTCGAAATATTGCCGGTAACTGTGTCGGAAATTGACCAGATACCAAGGCGCGGCCAGGACCGCCGCCGCCAAGCCGGCCACGCCGGCGCCCAGCAGCGCCCGACCGCGATCATTTTTGGCGCGGCAGGATGCGGCGAAGGCCAACAGCGCCGGCCCGACGAGAAACAGCGCAAACGTCGGCCGCATCAGCAGGCCGAGGCCGCAGGCGACGCCGAACGCCGCCGCCCGCCGCAGCCGGCGAAAGTCGGCGGGCAGCAACGCGAAAGCGGTCCAGACCATCGCCGCCAGCGGCAGGTCGCCCATGTATTTTTTCGACATGCCGAAGACGACGGGCGAGACGCCGGTGACGAAGGCGGCCAGCAGCGCGGTCGCCGGCGGTCCCTCCGGCGCCAGGCGCCGCGCCGCCGCATACACCGCAACGAGCAGGATCGCGAAAAAGATCTGCTCGGCGACGATGACGACGTCCTGCCGCTCCAGGCGAAAAAAAATCTGCTGCATCGCGGCGCCGACCGCGAGCCAGATGTCGGGCTTCTGATCGGTGCGATCGAGGTGGCAGTGCAGGAAATTCTGGCGGCCGGCCCAGGCCTCGAAGTAGCAGTGGCTGAGAATCAGGTAGCGGCCGGAATCCTGAACGTACGGCGTCTTATCGACAAACACGCACACAAGATTCACGGCGACGAGAATCGCGATCAGTCCGACAAGGGCAATTCGAGTCATGAGGACGGCCGAGCCGTGAACAAGGAACCGTGAACAGTGAACAGTGAGCGGCGGGAGATGTGCAAACGATCGCCGACGTCGCTATCTCGCACAACATAAGAGTTACGAGAAATTGATCCCGTTGATCCTTTTGATCCCGTCGATCCTGTCAAAAAAACACCGCTCCGGCCGGTAAACTACCGGCCCTCCGCTTTCTTGAGCGCGACGAATCTTTCCTTCGTCGCGGCCAGATGCTCCGGCGGCGTCCACGGCACGAGGTTCTGCGGATCGTTCTCGTCGATCGCCGGCAGCGCAAATTCGGGGAACTTCTCGTGAATGAACTGGCGGATATCCAGCCCCAACATCGCCATTTGCGCATAGTAATAGGGCAAATTGTCCGCAATCGCCTGGCGATAGCGCGCCGTTTCGTTCGCCTCGCCGAGGATGGCCGCCGCGCGGTCGCGCAAGGCCGCTTCCAGGTTTTCCGCGCGGTAATCGACGTAGTAACGTTCGTACTCGCCGATTTCCTTCATCACGCCCATGATCCGCTCGTCGCGCGACAGCCCGATGAACGGCACGGCGCCCGGCATCGACAGCACCATCGCGTGGTAACGCGTGGTCGTGAGGATCGCCAACCGGCGCAGCAGCGCGCCGATTTTCGCGCCGACGTATTCCTTGCAGGAGATGAGAATCGCCTTGCGCTTCATGTGCGCGATGAGGTCGCGGCAGGCGACGTCGTCGAGCGCCTCCATCGCCACGATGACCGGCTGCGTATCGTACGTTTCCGCCTGCCAATCCAGGTACGCGGCGCAGAGATCGCGAAACGCTTCGTACTTGCGGCGATCGGCGTCGTGGTAGTCGTAGAAATAAATCGATTTGTACTGGTTGGCGACGTTGCCGGTGATTTTCGCCTTGACGAACGCCGGCACATTCGGCAGCACCGGCCAAATGAAATAATTCTGGAACGCCAGGCCGGCGAGGCGCTGTTTCCCGTCCCACCCGAGCTTGCGGAATTCCTCGTCCGCCCATTCGGGCGACTCGGTCGGCATCGACCAGGCGGTGTCGACGCGGGTCGTCGCGCCGGTCAGGCCGATGTCCGCCAGCACCTGCGTCGCTGGCGCCGAGCGGGTGATCAGTTTCATGTCGCGGCAGAGCAGCCACGACGCGTAGTTGTTGATCCGGTTCATTTTCCCGGCGTCCGCGGCGTACGAGAAACACGGCTTGCCGAGCTGGCGCGCGAGGCCCGCGCCGTACAGAAAGTACAACAGCAGCGCGGTCGCGAAATTTTCCTTCCAGCACGAGCCTTCGACCAGCACGACGACGTGGTTTTTCAGCACCTCGCGAAAGATGCCGCCGAAAAACACCGTGTTGAACTTGCGCAGATTGACGGTGTAGCCCTGGAAATATTCCGCGGCCTGCTCCGGGTCGAGCGTCGTCATATTGATGTCGACGTTTTCCGCGCCGAGCACTTGTTGCGTCTGGCGGATGCACTCGGCGACGCGCACCTCGGCGCCCGTATTGCGCGCGCCCGAGTAAGCCAAGAACAGCACTTGCAGTTTCTCGCCGGGCCGCCAGCGCTTGGCGCCGCCCAGGACTTTCGCTCCCGCGCCCAGCACGTACACCAAGCCGACCGTCAATGCCGAATAGGCGACATCGAAGGCGTTGGCCGTTTCGTAGCCGCCGGGCATGCCGCGATATTTTTGCAAAGCTTCCATGGTTCGCCGCTCCTTTGCGCGCGTGTTGGGCGGCCGGTCCGCCGGGTCTGAAAATCGCCTGCCGTCAGGCCGCGGTCTGACCGTTGCCGCCGGCGGATTTGCTGCGCGTCAGGAACAGATCGCTGAAGAAACTGATCATGTTGCCGACCGGCGACACGGCGCGCGCGTACTTGGCGAAGGTGTTGAGCACGTTGACCATTTCGACGTGCTTGCCGCTCTTGACCGCTTTGTAGATGATCTTGCCGACCGTCTCCGGCGATTGCGAGTACAACGGCAGCAGCATCATCGACAGCTTGCCGCCGACCGTATCGGTTTGGATATCATCATAAAGGCCGGTGTTCACCATGTACGGATACACCGTCGTGACCTTGACGCCGTATTTCCGCACTTCCCAGTGCAGCACTTCGGAAAACACGCCCAGCGCCGCCTTGATCGCCGCGTACGGGCCCCAGGTCGGCAGTTGGAAAAACGCCTGACCGGAAGAAACGTTGATAATCTGGCCGCCCTTGTTCTTGATCATCGACGGCAGAAACGCGTACGTGTGATAAAGCACGCCCCAAAAGTCGACGTCCATCAGCCGCCGCCATTGTTCGATCGGCGTGGTCGCGATCTCGCCCATGTAGCCGACGCCCGCGTTGTTGATCAGCACATCGAGCCGGCCGTACTTCTTGAGCACATCGGCCGCCAATTTCTCGACCTGCTTCTGGTCGGCGACGTTGACCACGTACGTGTCGACCTTCGCCCCGTGGGCCACGAGTTTCGCCTTCGTGTCCGCCAGCGCCTTGGCGTTGACGTCGGTGAGGATCAGCCGGCTGCCGTCCTTCGCGAAGTTCTTGGCGATGCAGCAACCGATGCCCGCCGCGCCGCCGGTGATGAGAATCGTCTTATCGCGGTACTTGGCCATCTTCGTTCCCCTTTGTTCTGACGTGTTTAGCCGCCGGTTTTCATTTCCGTCACGGCGGGGTAACGGCCGAAGCCCCGAAAGGCAAAGTCGACCCCGTCGACGATCAACTGCTCGCGTTGCAGGTCGGACAGCCGCCCCGCCGCGTTGCTCTTCAACAATCGGAGCGCGACGCCCACCACCGCCTCCGCCGCGACCCGCGAATTGCACGGCCGCGCAAAGCCCCGGGAAATCGCGTAATCGAGATAGAATTGGGCGATGTCGGCGAATCGCTCCAGCACGTCTTCGAGTTCCGTTTCGAAACCGCGGTCGATCGACGGCCCTTCCTCGAGAAAGACGTGCAACAAATCGAGGTTTTCTTCCGCGGCCGCGACGGCCCGCCGCATAGCCGACAGCGACATTTCTTCATATTCGCGCGTGTCCGCCGGCAGCACCGCCGACATCGGCATGAATTCGGCCAGCATTTGCGCCGTGAACTGGTCGAAGAGCGCGCCGAAAATCTCGCGCTTGTCGCGGAAATGGCGGTAAAACGTGCCCTGCCCGACGTTCGCCTCTTTCGCGATATCGGACACGAGCGTCTTGTGATAGCCGTTGCGGATAAAAACGCGGCTGGCGGCGCGCAACAGATTGTGCCGCGTCGCCTGTTTGCGTTGGTTGTCGCGTTCCTGCCGTTCCACGTTCGCCACCTATTCGAGGTCCACCGGTCTTCGAAAGCGAAAGCGAGGGCCGGAGCCCGAACGGCAATATATGTCGGGACGGACGGACTCGTCAATCCGTATCGTTTCCCCTACTTCGACACGCCCAAAGCAAGTCGCAACCTCTTGTTTTAAAAACCTCTTTTTCGCGGACAGGTCACGCCTGACCATCGTCGAATTTCATCAAAACCAGCCGCCGCAAGGGACGCAGGCCGGCCACGAGCGCAGCGATCGACACCAGGATCAGCGCCAGGAAAATCACCGGGTTGTAACAGACCGACACGGCTTTGAAGTAGGTCGGCAACGCGCCGAGAATGTAGGCGAGACTCGCCAAACCAAACGCGTACGCCGGCCGGCCAGGCACGAGCGCCGCGGTCGCCGCCAACGTCACCGGCATCGTCATTTGAAAAATGAACAGACCAACGATGATCGCGACGGCGTTGTCGCCGCCAAACGCCAACAGCGGCGCCGAAATCAGCAGCGCGCCGACGCTGGTCGCCAGCCAGCCGAAGCGATCGGACCACACGCCGCCGTTGGCCTTGCCGGCGAAGGCCGCGGCGGCCACGGCGAAGGCGGTCATCGCCGTGGTCGGCATTTCGTAGCCCCCGGCCCGCCCGATTAGGGAACGCACGGCGATCGAGACGAGCAACAGTGCGGCCAGGGCCGCCG
>CAZHPN010000128.1:0-18569 GCA_964534375.1 uncultured bacterium
GGTACATTTAGCGCGATTCTTGCAGGAAAATCTCCTGCCTTAGCAAAGAGATATCCCGGTTCAACGCCTTAATACTTCCGGGAACTTCGAACTAGGCCGCCGCGGCTATTTCGCGATGCGGACCCAGGCGACGGCGCGCGTTTGCCCATCGGGCAGACGGGCTGTGCCGCGGATCGTGTTGGGGTCGTCCAGCTCGAGCTGATAGACAATCACGTTCTGATCGAACGCGAGTTCGAACGTCAATTTGCCGTCTTTCAATTGCAGGCCGGCCAGCGTCTGCCGCGTGCTGTTGGTCACGGCGTGCACCGCGAACCCTTTGCCGTCGTCGCTCTTGATCTGATACAGGTCGTTGTCGCTGCGGCCCGGCCAGAATTCCTTCCAGCTTCCGGCCCAGTGCTTCGCCGCCGGCTTGCCGTCGTCGTAGGCGGGCCCGAGGCGCGTCCAGACGACGCGATGCACCGTGCCGTCGCTCAGCGTCGCCAACCCGACCAGCGTGTCGGCGTTGAGCTGGAACACTTCGTAGGCGATCTCGTCGTCGTTGAAGCGCAGCAGAAACGCCAGCCGCCGGCCGTTCCAATTCAAGCGCGTCACGTCTTGCCGCTCGACGTTGGTCATCGCCTCCAGCGCCAGCCGTTCGCCGCCGGCGACGCGCACGCGGTAGACGTCCCGCTCCGCGCGATCCGGCCAGGACTCCTCCCAGTTGCCCGACCAGTCGTCGAGCGCCACGCGCGCCAACTTCGCCGGGGCCGCGGTCGCGGGGCCGGAGGCGCGTACGGCGCCTTCCTTGATCCAGTGAATGGGGCTCTCTTCGCCGTCGGGCGCGCGTACGGCGCCGCTCAACTCCGTTCCGGCGTCGTCAATTTCCAGCGTGTAAAGGATCGGCCGATCGTCGGCGTAGTTGGTAAACTGCAGCACCTTGCCGTCCCAATGCAAATCGGCCAACCGCTGGCGGTCCGCGTTCGTCAACGGTTCGACCTGAATCGTGACGCCGTCTTCCGAGAGCGAAATCCGGAAGCGGTCCGCCTGGTCCGAATCCGGCCATTGTTCAATCCAATAACCTTCCCAATCCTTGACGGCCGGCTGGTGAGCCGCGGCCGGCGCGTCGGCGACGCGCGGCGCGCCCATCGTGGCGCAACCGGTCGCCGCCAAAACCGCCGCGACCGCCAGGGATGTCAGAACTTGCCGTATCGCCGCGTGCACCTGCCGCCTCCCACGGGCTTTTGTTCCACCCGCCCTTCACTCATGGACGTGATACCACACGACCGGTTCATCGAAATTTCTTCGGCCTCCGCGGGCCCGACCCGACAACACGTCCTTATTGATCAGCACCAAGTCGTAAAAGACGGCGCCGTCTTCCATGTCCAAGTAGAACGTAAGCTGTTTTTGCTGAAAGACAATATTTCGCGTTTTTTGCTTGTCGGCGTTGACCAGCGGCATAATCGCGATCGCGTCGCCATTGACGTCGATCCGGTAGCGGTCTTTGGTCGTCTGGCCCGGCCATTCCTCTTCCCACGTGCCGGCGAGCGCCTTGGTGTCCTTCGGCGACGTCGCCAACGGACTGACCGTGGCGCACGCGGTCGCCAGCCACAACAGCGCCAGCAGCCCGGCGCACAAAATCCGACGGTTCATCGCCAAACTCCTCGGTTGCTCACTTTTTACCACATGGACATCCGCTGACAAGCGCAACTATAATCGCCGATGGTTCGGCGCACGATCCCCATGAGCAAAAACCTCAGGCCATTTCTGCTTTTTGTCGCCGCGCTGGCGATCCTGTCGCAAATTTCGCCGATGCTCGGCATCGTCGACGACGCTTGGATCACCTACGCCTACGCGCGCAACCTCGCGCACGGGCAGGGCATCGCCTTCAACCCGGGCGAACGCGTCGAGGGCTGCACCGCCTTTTTGCACATGGCGCTGCTCGCGCCGTTTTCCTGGCTGACCGCGCGGCTGGATCTCGTCGCCGTCGCGCTCAACATCGTCGCCTGGGCCGGCGTCGTCGCGCTGCTGTGGAGTTTTATCCGCAAGTTCAGCGGCCCGCGCGTCGGCGTGCTCGGCCTCTTCCTGACCGCGTTTGCGCTGCTCGGCCTTTCCGGCGCGGCGTGGACGTTCTCGGGCATGGAAATGCCGCTGGTGGCGCTGGCGTGGCTCGCGGCCGTCGCCGTGCACCTGCGCGAACGCGAGAAAAACACCGTGCCGTGGGCGAGCGCGCTGTTGACGGTCGCCGCCGGCCTGCTGCGTCCCGATGGAATTCTCGTAGCGCCGACGCTGGCGATCAGCACGTGGTGGGCGGACCGCGGGAAGCGCGACTGGAAAAACGCCGGAATTTACTGCGCCCTCGTGATCGGCCTCTTCGGCGGTTATTGGCTGTGGCGCTGGAGCTATTTCGGCTATTTCCTGCCCAACACCTTCTACGCCAAGGTGACGACTGTCAGCCTTTCGCTGACGCTGTCGGGCGTGCGCTACGTCGTGCGTTGGCTGTTCGGCATGGTCGTCCCGTGCTTCGGCCTGCTGGCGTTTATCGCCGCGCGTCGCGAGGCGCCCGCGCCGCGGTGGGTCAAGCTGATGCTCGCGCTGGTCGCCACGTCGCTCGGCTACTGCCTGCTGGTCGGCGGCGACTTCTTCTCCTTCCACCGCTTTCTCCTGCCGTCGTATGCGCCGATGCTGCTGGCCACGTGGTGGTGCGGCGTCGCTTGGCGGCGAAAACGGCGGCGCCGCGCGACCGCGCCCGAGCGGCCGCGACCGGTCAAGATCGCCATCGCCGCCGCGCTGTTCATCGTTTGCCAATTCGTCTACTTCATCGGCCGCGTGCCGCCGCAGGGCTTGGTGCACGAATTCATCGTGCAGAACACGCAGGATTGGCAGCGCATCGCCGCGATGCTGCCGGCCGACACGCCGCCGGACGCGGTGATCGCCACGGTGCCGATCGGGGCGCTTGGCTACTTCTCGCACCGGTACATCCTCGATCTGGTGGGGCTGACCGACGTCCATATCGCGCACGCGCCGGCTCCGACCGGCGTGGGGATCACCGGGCACGAGAAATATGACATCGATTACGTGATGCAGCGCGCGCCGCAGTTGATTCTGTCGTGGCCCGGCTTGATGCCTGCCGGCGTCGACGGCCTGCAGAAGTGGATCATGTCGAACATCGGGGCCGAGGCGCAGAAGAACCTGCTGTCCGACCCGCGCACAGCCCGCGAGTACGCCTTGGTCTGGATGCGGCTCGACGAGCGGCTGCCGATTCGCCGCGGCGGGGCCGAGCGGTGGCTGGATTTGCAGCGCGGCCGCTGGAGCGGCGAGACGTACGCCAAAGGCGTCATCGGCCTGCTGCGCAAGGACTTGCTCGGCTCGCCCGCGTGGGCGGCATTCACGCCGCTGGACGAGACGGACGCGGCGTGGATCTGGCGCGTGTTCACCGCCCGCAGCAACGAGGAGCTGTTTCAGAAGATCGCGGAAATGCGCCGCGGCGGCCCGCCGGCGGGCCCGGGCGGCCAGCGGCCCGGCGCCGACGAGGTCGACGCGATCATCGACCACCTTGCCGGGCAACGGTGAGGCCGAATGTGGAATGCGGAATGCGGAATGCGGAATTTCGGGCCTCACATCGCTCGGCTGCGCTCGGGACCGGCTCCGACGCGCAAAGCCGCACAGAATCTTTGCTAGGCTCATCCTCTGCAGCGCCCTCCGCGGCTCCGAGTGACACGCGCGGAAATTCCCGAATCCCGAATCCCGAATCCCGCTCCAGATGGCGAACTTGGGTCGCCATCTTCGCGGCCGCCGCGCTGGCCGCGGCGATCCTGGCGCCGTTGCAAGCCCTGCCGTTCGGGCGCGATCAGGCGCAATACGCCGTCGCCGCGCGGGAGATCGGTGACGGCTCGCCGGCCGGCGCGGTTGCGTGGTCGGGGCAGCCGGCGGGAATGACGCTCTGGATGTTGGCGGCGCGCCGCCTCGCGGGCCCGCTCGAGGACGACGCACGCCGGGCCGAATGGCTCTGGATGACGCTGGCGGCGTTGGCGCTGGCGATGGCCGCGGCCGAATGGTCGCGCCAGCCGGCCGCGGCGATTCCGGCGGCCGTCATTTTTGCGATGCACTGCACGGCGGGCGGCTTTACGCGATCGTTGCAGCCGGCCGGGCTGGCGCTGCTGCCGCTGATCGCCGCGTTCGGCTTCTGGGGGCCGGCGGGGGAGAATCGCACGCGTAGCCGGGCGGCAGCCGCCGGGTTGGCGCTGGGCGTCGCCGCGCTGTTCGCCGCCGCGGCGACCTGGGCGGCCGTCGTCTGTATCGCCTGCGAGAAATGGCGGCCGGGCGCCGAACGCCCGCGGGTGGGCCGCGACGCCGCGCTGTTGATTGCCTTCCTGCTCGCGGTTCCGGCGCTGTTTGTCGCCGGAGCATTCACGGTCGGCCAGGCGACGGCCTACCGCGCGCTCGTACCCACGTTCGCCGCGTTGGGATTCTCACGCCCCGCGTCGTATTCGGGGACGGAGTGGCTAACGGTGCTATTGTTGGCCGGGCTGGTCTGGCGCACGCCGCGCCGCCGGGCCGCCGCCGTTCCGTTGCTGCTTTCGGCCCTCGGATTTGCCCTGTGCGCCGAGGCATTCGGCTGGCCGGGCGATCGCGCGCTCCTCTTCGGTCCGCTGGCGATCGGCGCGGGCGTGATCGTGGCCGAAATCGCCGCGCGGCTCGAGGCGCAGACCGCCGGCAACGGCGCCAATCGTGTCGCGGCCGTTGCGGTGACGGCGGTGTTGTTGTTCCTTAGCCCGTGGGCCGGCGCGCGGCGGCAATGGACTTATTTTCGTTTCTACCTGGCGGGCGCGAACATTGTCGATCGTGGCCGGGTTTTCGTCGATCCGGACACCTCGTTTTCATACCCGGCGGTGCGCGCAATCTCGGGCGTGCTGCAGCGCCGGGCCCGCGGTCGATGGCGGGCGTTTGTCTGGGGGGCCGAGCCGGGGTTGTGGCATTACAGCGGGCTCAAGCCGTTCGACAATTACTGGAATCACGCCGCGTTGTTGCGCGCCGACGAGTGGGCGCGACAGGATTTCCTGGGCCGCTTCCGCGCCGCGCCGCCGGAGTTCGTCGTCATCCGAAAAAACGACCGCCTGCTGCCGCAGAACGGCGGCCGGCGCGACAGCCAAGCCGCCCTGGCGGAGTTTCCCAGCTTCGCGGCGGCGCTGGACGCCGAATACCGCCTGATCGTCGACCGCCTCGACTTCCTGATCTATCTGCGCCGCGACCTGTTGTCTCCGGCCGAAAACGCGCCGTGAACCGCACGCCAATGGAGGTGACTAGGCGATCTCGATGCTACGGATTTCCCGCCTCGTGGGGCGGCGCTATTGGTTCGCGATCGAGACCAGCGCGTAGGAACCGTCGGTGTTTTTCGTCGCTTTCACCGTGACTTGCAGTTTGGAGTCCTTCTTCCCCAGAAAATCGACGATCTTCTTGCTGCTGGCGTCGTCGAATTTCAGGGTCGTGCCGTCCGCCTGATACAGATACATGCCGCTCTCGCGGCAGGCCTTATTGCCGATGACCGACTACTTGACGTCGACTCGCTCCATCGTATTCGCCGGCGGCGGCGGGGCCGCGGCGGCCGGCACGCCGGCGCGTTCGAGATATTCCGCGAAGCCCTGCATCATCGCCCGGAAGAACATGTCGCCGAGCACCTCGCCGCCCTTCGGGGTCGGGTGCACCAGATCGCCGGCGCCGAGGCGCGGACTGGCTTCATACCAGCGGGCCATCGAGCCGGCGCCGCCCATGGCGTCGAACAGGCTCCAGTAGGCGATCTTCAATTCGCTGGCGGCCTCGCGTTGCGCCGCGATGATTTGCGGCAGGATCGCCGGGCTGACCATCGACGTGCCTTGCTTTACCGCGGAATCAAGCGGCCCGACCAGCAGGATCGAAGCGTTCGGCAGCGCCCCGCGAACGATGTTTACGACGGCCTTGACGTTGCCGCGGACCGCCTCCGGCTTGTAGTTCGAGCGCACTTCATTGCCGCCGAAGCCGAGAATGACCAAATCGGGGTTGCGATGGCGCAACTCGTTGATCCAGTGTTCCTTGTTGATTGTCAGGTAGGCATCGATTCCGGTGCCGTTGACGCCCAATGAATCGTAGACGACGCCGGGCACGTCGCGCTCCATGATGACGCCGTAGACGCGCAGGTTCTTGGCCATCGCCGTCAGCGTCAGCTTGTGGGCGCCGTCAGGCGCGGAGACGACGGCATAGGCGTCGCGCGGCGGCGAGCCGGCCGTGTTGACCGTGCCGACGCGCTTGCCGTCGAGCGCGATTTCCAGCGGCCCGCCCTGCGGCTCGATCGGAAACAAGACTTCGAAGCGCGAGACGCTGCGGCCATATTTGCCGCGGTCCGCCGTGCCGATGGTCGCCTCGGCCTTGGCCTTGTACGCGACCGAGACACCGCCGCCCAGGCCGAAATGCCGGTCCGGCAGGCTCGTGTCGTTGATCGCGTAGGCGATCCACTCCGCGCTCGGTTCGTGCACCACGTCGTACGGCTTATACCAAGGCTGCGGCCGGCTGACGTGAATGAAGCCGTGCCCGGCGTCGCCCCATTTCTCCTGCATCCGTCGCCGCATCTCGCCGGACACCAGGTCCATCTCGACCAGCGAATCGCCCATGTGCGCGATGCGAGTGGTGGCGCCAGGCTGTTTCAGCGCGGTCCGGGCCAGCGCCGCAAAAAAGTTGTCGAGCGGATGTGCGCCTTGGGCGTACTCCAGCGGCCGCGTAGTCTCGCCGCGTTCGGTCGCGATGCGCTGCAGAATCGCCGCGGCGTCGCCTGCCGCTTGCGCCGCCCCGCGCGGCTCGCCGAGCACGGCGGCGGTCAGCAGCAGCGCGGCGGACAGAGCGATGGCGATGGCGGTTTTTGGTCGGCTCGGCATGGACGCCTCCAGTTGTTGCGGTCGAACCGTTGTCGACCGATAGCGTTATCATTGAAAGGCAACCATCGCCGGAATGCAAGCGACGGTCAGAACCGCTGGTATTCAAACGGCGTCACCTGGAAGGATGTCGCCTTGTAAATCGCCAGCATCGCCAGCGCCGCGATCAGCAATTGCACGGGCCACGGCAGGCGCACGAAAACGGCTTTGCTTTTTTCGTACCATTTTTCCGGCAGCCACATCCCGCACGCGCCCAGCGCCATGACGCCGACGACCGCCAGCGGCAGGTTCGTCACGCCGAGCAGCGCCTTTTTCAAAAACAAGGCGTGGTCCATCACGGTTTGCCGCAGATCCTCGCCGTGCGCCAGCGCCCAGCCGAATTTGACGATCAGGAAATTCGGCGCCCCGGCGAGAAACGGCGTCAAGCGGCTGAGCACGTCGACGAGGTTGCTTACGTCGCGGGCCTTGTAAAAGACCCAGGTGAACGCGAGGAATTGAAACGTCGTGAACACGTCGACGAAGTAGAGGAACTTCGACTCGCCCGGCAGGTAGTCCAGCGGGCCTTTCTTGCCTTGGAAGAGACGGGTGACGACGAGGCCCAGGCCGAACGACACGCCCATCAGGACGTAGGTCCATGCGGCGCCGTGCCACAGGCCCGCAAGCACCATGGTGATCATCAAATTGCGATAGAGCTTCCAGGAATGCGAGACGCGGCTGCCCCCGAGCGGGATATACAGATAGTCTTGCAGCCAGGTCGACAGCGTGATGTGCCAACCGCGCCAGAACGCCCGATTGTTCCGCGCCTTGAACGGAAAGTGGAAATTGTCGGGCAACTGGAGGCCGAACAGCAACGCGATGCCGATGACGATGTCCATGTAGCCGGAGAAATCGCAATACAGTTGCAGCACCGAGCCGTACACCGCGGCCAACGCCTCCGTCGCCGAGTACATCGTCGGCAAGTCGAGCACCTTGTCGACCAGGTTCAGCCGCACGAATTCGGCGAAGATCAGTTTCTTGACGAAGCCGCAAATCAAGAAAAACAGCGCCAGGCCGAAGCGCTCTTTGGTGAGCCGCGGCGCGGCGTCCAGTTGCGGCAGGAACCGGCCGGCGCGGACGATCGGCCCGACGACCATGCGGGGGAAGAAGGCGATGTACAGCAGGTAGTCGAGCGGTTTTTCGCACGGCTCGATCTTGCGGCGGTAGACGTCGACGATGTAGCTGATCGTCTGAAACACGAAGAACGAAATGCCCAGCGGCTGCGGGATCGGCAAATTGAAACGGCGCCAATCGACGCCGAAGAGCGCCGCGGCGTCGGCCGGCGCATTCAAAAAGAAATTGGTGTACTTGAAAAAGACCAGCAACGACAGGCTCGACACGATGCTCGCCGCCGTCAGCCATTTGCGCGTTCGCGGGTTCGTCGCCCGGGCGATCCGGCCGCCCAGCCAGAAATCGAGTAGCGATACGTAGAGCAGCAGAATCAGGAACCACGGATTCGCCGAGGCGTAGAAGACGTAGCTGGCGGCGATCAACACCAGGACGCGGGCCGTCCGGTTCCGGTGGACCGCCCAAAACGCGGCCAACGTCACGACCATTAAGATGGCGAAAGGAAGCGTGGTGAAGTTCATCGATTTTTCCGTTCGCAAAATCGGCCGCGGCTCCGGCCGGAATGGCGAAATTCAAGTCTGGATTGCGCCGCGTTGCAAGCCCCGACCGGGCGAAATGCGAAAAATGCTTGAATTGCGCGGTCGCGGGGCGTAAGAAAAGACGCCGCCGGCCGAGGCGGCACGAGAAGGAAATTGGTGAAAGTCCGCCGCAAGAAAAAGACCGTTCGCACCGCAAACCGGCCCGGCCGCGGGCTGTTCGCGGCGGCCGTCGCCTGGCTGCGCGCGCGTTTTGCGCCGCCGCCGAAACTGCGCGTCGTGCTCGACACCAACGTGCTGGTCAGCGGCCTGTTGCCGAACAACGAGCCGCCGGCTTGCATTCTGCGGCAGGTTTACGACGGCAAGTTGATCTGGCTCATTTCGCCCGGCGCGCGCCGCGAAGTCGAGTTGGTGCTGACGAACAACGACTTGCGCGGGGTGGGCGCGATCCCGGCAGCGGCGAAGGCGCGGTTGCGCACGGCCCTGCGCAATTTGGCCGCGACGATGCCGAATTCGCCGTTGCCGCGGCCGGTCGCCGAGCACGAGGCCGACGACAAGTTCATCGCCGCCGCGGTCGCCGGGAAGGCCGATTTTTTGATTTCGGACGACCGCCATTTGTTGCACGTGAAGCGTCATCGCGGCGTGAAGATCGTCAGCGCGGCGCAGTTCTGGCGGCGGTTCGGCGACTGAGTTTTAGCTGTGAAAGCGCACCAACGCGCCTAGCCCCAGCATGGCGGCGATCGCCGCGACGTGCAGGATCCACCAGCCCGGTTTGCCGAATGCGATGTAGCGCAGCATGATTTTGCCTTTCGCTTATTGAAAGATGAAGACGCCGGCGGTATAGACGCCGCCCATCGCGGCCAGATGAATTCCCCACCACCCCGGCCGCAGAAAGCGCCACCATGCGGCGCGTTTGCTCGGGTCGTCGAAGCCGCGTTGGGCCAGGCGATCGGCGTCGAACTCGAACAGCAGTTGGCCCAGCACCCATTTCCCGCACGCCAGGAGCGAATCCGGCAGCGTGCCGTTGATGAAGATGGATTTGGCGAAATGCGCCGCGCTGGCGTGGGCGATCATGATGTGCGTCATGGCGATCGCGCCGACGATCGCCGTCATGCCGTTGAGAAGCTGCGCCAGATCCGAACGCCGGCCCGCGGCGAACAACCACGGGACCACGATGATGGAAATCACCGCCGCGCACAGCGGCACGAGGCCGTACGGCACGAATACGTCGTTCTTGACGATCCAGTGCGCCCGAAAATGAATCAGGAAGCCGCCCGAGCCCGAGAGCACGATTCCCGCAATGGCCAAGGCGCGCACGCGGCCGGTCACCGTCAGCATTTCGCCGCCCCCTCTTGGTCTGGAAGTTGAACCCGCAAACGATTTGATTAACCTTTAACCACGGAGGCCAACGCCGTGAAGCTGAAGCTGCAAACGTTTCAGATTGGAAGCCCGCGGCGCTCGGACGAGGGTCTGCGGCTCGCGACGGCGCGGTTCTTGCCGCGCGGCGTGAAAAAGACCGATTACGCGCGGCGCGATTACTTCGACGTCTGGCTGCCGCTGCTGGCGCCCAGTTGATTGAAGCTGCGGCGAAAGAAGCGAAATGACCGCGCCGACCGGCGGGACGCCGTCGGTCGGCAGACTTAATCTGTGAAATCTGTGGACGCCTGATCATCCTTCGCCGCCTTTTCAGCCGGCGCGGAAAACTGTAAACAAGGGAACCATGAACGTTCTGGGCATTGAGACCAGTTGCGATGACTCCTCCGCCGCGGTCGTGGTCGACGGTCGCACGGTGCGTTCGTGCGTCACCAGCAGCCAGGACAGTTTCCACCGGCGGTTCGGCGGCGTCGTGCCGGAAATCGCCAGCCGCGCCCACATGGAGGCGATCGACGTCGTCTGCGCCGACGCGCTCGAACAGGCCGGCCTGACGCCGGCGCAGATCGACGCCGTCGCCGTGACCAACGGCCCGGGCCTCGTCGGTTCGCTGCTCGTCGGCGTCGGCTTCGCCAAGGGCTTCGCCTACACGCGCGGCCTGCCGTTTCTCGGCGTCAACCATCTCGAAGGCCACATCGCCGCGGCGTTTCTCGATAGCGAGGCGCCGACCTTCCCCTTCGTCGCGCTGGTCGTCTCCGGCGGCCATTCGCACCTTTACGAGGTGGTCGATTTCTTCCGCATGCGGCTGCTCGGCCAGACCGTCGACGACGCGGCCGGCGAGGCCTTCGACAAGGCCGCCAAGCTGCTCGGGCTCGGTTTTCCCGGCGGCCCGGCCATCGACCGCGCGGCGCAGCAGGGCGACCCCGCGGCCTGCCGTTTGCCGCGGCCGATGTTGCACAGCGACGATTTGGCGATGAGCTTCAGCGGCCTGAAAACGGCCATCCGGCGCCTGATCGAGGACGCCGGCGGTCTGGCCGGTCTTTCGACGCCCGACCTCGCGGCGTCGTTTCAGGCGGCGGTGGTCGACGTGCTGGTGGGCAAGGCGCTCGCAGCGCTCGAACGCACGGGCATTCCGCGGCTGGTGATCTGCGGCGGCGTCTCGGCCAACCGCCGGCTGCGCGAGCAGGCCGCCGCCGCGTGCAACCGGCGCGGCATGGCGCTGACCGTCCCGGCGCCGGCCTATTGCACGGACAACGCGGCGATGATCGCCGCGGCCGGCTATCGCCGTCTGGCGGCCGGCGAACGCTCGGCGTTGACGCTCAACGGCTACGCCTCGCTGGCCGAGGCCCCGCGATGAACTGGTTCAAGGCCAAGGCGCACGATTTTTACGAGCAGTTCATCAGCATGCAGGGTTCGCCGGCGGTGATTGCGCGGTCGTTCGCGGTCGGCTTCTGGGTCGCCTGGTTTCCGCTCATCGGCACGCACAGCCTCGTGTCGCTGGCGAGTGGCTTTCTTCTTCGGGCCAAATTACCGGCCGTTTACCTCGGTTCGTGGCTCTGCAACCCGCTGACCATCCCGCCGATGCTCTGGGCCGACTACGCGCTGGGCACATGGCTCGTCGGCGGCTCACGCCTCGGCGAGGCGCCGTTCCTCGATCTCACCTTTCGCAAAATGGTCGCGCTCGGTTGGAACATGCTGCTGCCGATGATGCTCGGCGGCGCGATCCTCGGCCTGTGCACGGCGCTGATCGGCTATTTCCCCATCAAGTTCGCCGTCCTTCGCGTGCGCCGCCGGCAGGCGCGCATCATCACCGACCGGGGCCAGGATTGAGCCTCTCGCCGACGGCCCCGCCGAAACAAAGCCTCGGGCAAAACTACCTCGTCGATCGCAACCTCGCCGCGAAACTGGTCGCCGCGCTGCCGCTGGCCGCCGGCGAACGGGTCGTCGAGATCGGCGCCGGCACCGGCGCGCTCACCGACCATTTGCTGGCGCGCGGCGCGCGGCCCGTCGCCGTCGAAATCGACGGCCGGCTGATCCCGCAACTCGCCGAACGCTACGGCGATCGCGTCGCGCTGCTGCACGCCGACATTTTGCAGGTCGATCTGACGGCGCTGGCCCGCGAACGCGGCGGCCGGCTGGCCGTCGTCGGCAATTTGCCGTTTTATCTGTCGAGCCCGATCCTCTTTCATCTCGTGGCCCATCGCCGCGCGCTGTCGCAGGCGGCGCTGATTCTGCAACGCGAACTTGTGGACCGCATCTGCGCCGACCCCGGCGGCAAAGAGTACGGCTCGCTCACGATTCATCTCGGGCTGTTCGCGGCGCGCGAACGCCTGTTCCGCCTGCCGGCGAGCGTTTTTCGCCCGCGGCCGAAAGTGGATGCGGCGGCGCTCCGCCTCGATTTCACGCGGCCGAGCGCGTTGCTCCCGCGTCAGGAGCGCGACCTCGAACGCGTCGTGCGCGCGGCGTTCGGCCAGCGCCGCAAAACCCTGCGCAATGCCCTGAGCGCCGGCTTCGGCAAGGAGGTCGCCAACGCACTCCTCGCCGCCGGCGGCATCGACGGCGGCCGCCGTGGCGAGCAGCTTACGGCGGCGGAATACGTGGGGCTGGCGGATGCGTTGACGGCGCTCGACGGTGAACAGTAAGCCATAGCCCGCCGCGTTACGCGAAACATCAACTCTGGTGCATTGATCCCGATGATCCGGTTGATCCTATCAGGGAGCTCGTTGCCGGGCGACGGTTCAAGGATCAAAGGTGCTCCGCCACGGGCGTCGTTCTCCGGGTGCGGTCACGCCGCTGCGGCGGCAAGCCGGACCAAACGATTCACCGCAAAATCCTCCCCGCGGACGGCCATCGCCCGGACCGCCGCGGCCAATTTGCGTCCCAACATCATCTTCGTCTCGCCCACCGCGTGATCGCCGTAGCTCGCGACGACCTGGCTCATCCCGGGGGCACCGTGGGTCAACGGGCGAAACGCCCATTCGGCGTAGGCCTCTTTCAACGCCGCCTGGCTCAGCGGGCACTAGCCGGCGGGATGGCTCTTCCCGGCGCTGACCGACGTCCACGGCGTCAAGCCGCAGTGCGCCACATCCGCGTCGGTGCGCCGGAACCGCGCCAGGTCGCCCGATGCGAGGACGATGGTGGTCGCGGTGCACGGCCCGGCTTGCGGCAAGGCCGCGATCACGCGCATCAACGGCGTGCGCTGGGACAGCGGCCACAACTCTCTCTCGTAGCCCTCGATTTGCCGAGCCGCCTCGGCCTCGACCGCCAGCCGCCCGTTCAACGTGCTCCGGAACGGCGCCGGCAGTTCCACCTGCGCCAGCCACGCGTGACCGGTCGTGCCGAACAGCGAGCGCACCGGCGGCCTGCGGTTGTCCGGCTTGAGCAAGCCGCAGACCAGCCACGGCCAGTTGCACCCGGCCTCCACCGCCGCCACGATCCGACCGGGGCAACGTTGCCGCGCCACGTCCAGCGCCTCCCAGGCGTTCGGCGCGTTCGCGCTGCGCCCGACTTCCCCCGACGAGGCGACGCCGTACAACCACGAGGACGCCGCGTGCAAATCAATCCCCCGATGCGTTGCAATCTTTCTCGGACCGACCTCCTTTTTGGTTCCATTGGGTTGTACCCCATTTATGCCGACCGTTTCGACGGCCGAGCATCTACGACCGGGAGTCAGTTTTTTCCATGATCTGTCAAAAAAAAACAGCCTGATCCTTTGGTCGCCGCAATGGCTCTTGTTGACCGCGCACACTTGACGATAGAATCGACGGCAGACATCGCGGATGGGGATGGTCGGCCGCCGAGCCGCGCGGACCGACGCGCATGCTGTCCAAAATTCCGGGAGGCGAACCATGAGCGAAAATCGAATTGTCGTCCGCAGTCCGTCAACAGGGGACGTGCTGGGCGAAGTGAAGAGCTACACCTTCGAGGAAGGCGTCGAGGCGATCCAGCGCGCCAAGGCCGCGCAGAAAAAATGGGCCGCCAAATCGTTTCGCGAACGCGCCGCGACGCTCAAGCGCTTCCAATTCGCGCTGGTCGATCGGGCCGACGAGGTCTGCACGCTGATCGCCAAGGAAAACGGCAAGCCGCTCACGGAGGCGATGTTCACCGAGGTCTTTCCGGTCATCGACCTGACGTCGTACTACCGCCGCAAGGCCGCGTGCATCCTGAGGGACAAGTCGATCTGGATGCACTTGCTCGTGTACCGGAAGAGCTACATCAACTATCGGCCGCGCGGGGTCGTCTTCTGCATCAGCCCGTGGAATTTCCCGTTCACCATCCCGACCGGCGAAATCGTCATGGCGCTGATGGCGGGCAATGCGATCATTCAAAAACCCGCCAGCCTGACGCCGCTGATCGCGCTGAAGACCCGCGAGTTGTTCGACCAGGCCGGCCTCGATCCCGACCTTTACCAGGTGCTGCCGATGCCCGGCGCGACCGCTTTCGACCTCATCAAAGAGGGCGTCGATTACGTCAACTTCACCGGCTCGACGGCCGTGGGCGAACGCGTCGCGGCGGAGTGCGGGCGGCTGCTGATCCCCTGCTCGATGGAGCTCGGCGGCAAGGACCCGATGATCGTCTGCGAAGACGCCAATATCAAACACGCCGCCGGCAGCATGGCCTGGGGCGCCTTCGCCAACGCCGGCCAGGTCTGCGCGTCGGTCGAACGCGCCTACGTCCACGAATCGATTTACGACAAGGTCGTCGAGCAGGTCGTGGAGCGGACCAAGCGGCTGCGCACCGGCAACCCGCTGGAAGACGGCGTTTCGGTGGGCGCCATGACCGACGCGCATCAAATGGAGATCGTCGCCCGGCACGTCGAGCAGGCCCGGGCCGCCGGCGCGAAGGTTCTGACGGGCGGCCAGCAACTCCCCGGCCCTGGGCAGTTCTATCCGCCGACCGTGCTCGTCGACGCCGACGAAAAAATGGACATCGTCGCCGAGGAGACGTTCGGCCCGGTGCTGCCGATCATGAAGTTCCACGACGACGAGGAAGTGATCGCGCGGGCCAACAACTCCCGTTACGGCCTGAACGCTTACGTGTTCTCGGCGGACACAAAGCGCGCCCGGCGCATCGCCGAACGGCTCGAAGCCGGCACCGTGATGATCAACGAGGTGCTGATCACCCACGGCCTTTGCGAAACGCCGTGGGGCGGCGTGAAAAAAAGCGGCCTCGGCCGCGTCCACAGCGCCGAGGGCCTGCGCTCGCTGTGCGTGCCGTATCACATCAACTACGACCTGCTGCCGCAGGGGTCGTGGAGCCCGTTCTGGCATCCGTATCTGTTCCGGGTCTTCCAAATGCTGTGGGGTTCGGTGAAACTGTTGTTCGGCGGCGGCTTCGGCAACAAACTGCGCGGCCTGGGAAAGATCTTCGCGGGCGCGGCGCTGCCGAATTCGAAGACGGTCAAGAACACGCTGACCGAAGGCGCGAAATAGGCGGGCGGCGTACGGAGCGGACCCGTTTTTCGGGAGGGACGTGATGCCGGTGAAAATCAAATTCTTTTCCACGTTGCGCGCCAAGGCCGGCTGCGACGGCATGGACGTGGACGCGAAGACCGTCGCCGAGGCGATCGGCCAGCTCGAAAAGAAATACGCGCGCAACATCGATTTTGTGAAAATACTCGGCTCGTGCAGCGCGGTGCTGAACGGCGAGAACGTCACGTTTCTGAACGGGCCGCGCACGAAACTGGGCGACGGCGACGAGTTGGTGCTGTTCCCGCCGCTCGGCGGCGGATGATTTTCAAACCTCTCCCACGGGGAGAGGTCGCCAAGCGCAGTGAGGCGGGTGAGGGAAACCACCCTCACCCCGGCCCTCTCCCAAGCGGAGACGGTGAGCGAGGAGCCACGATGTCCAGCAAATACGGCGGCTACATGGGCGAGGCCCTGTGGGCGGACCTGAGCAACAACGTCGTCAAGCCGCTTGACATCTCGGAGCGCGACCGCGAGTTGTTCCACGGCAACAAAGGCATGGCGGCGAAGATCCTGTGGGACCACCTCAAACCCGGGACGGACCCGTTTAGCGAAGACAACCTGTTGGTTGTCACCACGGCGCCGATCACCGGCACGGGCGCGCCGTGTTCGAGCCGGTTCAACGTCTCGACGAAGAGCCCGTTGACCGACGGCATCATGTCCAGCAACTCGGGCGGCAACTTCGGCGTCTATCTCAAACGCGCCGGCTATGACGCGCTGGTGCTGGCGGGGCGCGCCGACCGGCCGGTCTACCTCGAAATCACCGACGAAAAAATTGTCATCCACGACGCCGCCGACCTGTGGGGCCTGGACACCGAGGCGACGCAGGAAGCGTTGCGCCGCCGGCACGGCAAGCAATCCGGCCTGCTGGTCATCGGCCCGGCGGGCGAGCACCTGGTGCGCTACGCCTGCATCATCAGCGGCGAACGCGCGAACGGCCGCGGCGGCGGCGGCGCGGTCATGGGCAGCAAAATGGTGAAGGCGATCGTCGCGACCGGCAAAAAAAAGCCGCCGATCCCCAACGAGGAAGAGTTCAAGAAGGTCATCAAAGACTGGATCGGCATGCTGAAGGAGCATCCCACCACCGGCGGCACGCTGCCGGCCTACGGCACCGCCGGCCTGATGGGCAAAGCCAACGCGCTGGGCGTGCTGCCCACGCACAATTTTCACGAAGGCCATTTCGCCGACGCCGACGAAATCGACGGCGAGGCGCTGGCGCGGAAATATCTCAAGAAGAACGTCGGCTGCCTGTCGTGCCCGATCCGCTGCGCCCGCGTCGTGGAAATCAACGGCAAAGAGGTGAAAGGCCCGGAATTCGAGACCGTCGGCATGTTCGGTTCGAGCCTCGGCAACAACGACCTGTGGAAGATTTGCGAGTGGAATTATCTCGTCGACAAGCTGGGCATGGACACGATCACCGCGGGCAGCACCCTCTGCTTCGCCACCGAATTGGCCGAGAAGGGCATGTTGAAAGCCGACCTGCGCTGGGGCCAGACCGAGGGCGTCGAAAAGTTGTTGACGCAGATCGCCTATCGCGAGGGCCTCGGCGACGAATTGGCCGAGGGCACGATGCGCATGGCCGCGAAATTCGGCGGCGAGTCGTTCGCCATTCATAGCAAGGGGCTGGAACTGGCGGCCTACGAGCCGCGCCGGTCGTACGGCATGGGTCTCGGCTACGCGACGGCCAATCGCGGCGGCTGCCACCTCAACGCCGGCTACATGGTCTATTTCGAGAACCTCGGGCCGGTGAACGTCAAGCCGCTCTCGACGATCGGCAAGGCGGATTTGACCATTTTCCAGCAGAATCTCTTCGAATCGATCAGCGTCTGCGGCTCCTGCATTTTCACCAGCTACGCGGTCATCCCCGGCTTCGCGGGCGCGGTGACGCCGTACGGGACGCTGGCCCAGGGCGTCGATCTGGTCCTGCGCGGCTCGGCCCCGGCGATGGGCCTGATGTTCAAGCTGCCGCCGCAATTGCTGCCGATCCATTTGCCGATGATCCCGCACTCGAAAGTCGTCTCCGTGCTGACCGGCATGCCGCTGGGGCTCGGCGAATTCTCGGCGCTGGGCAACCGCGTTTACAACCTCGAACGCATGTTCAACGTCCGCGAGGGTCTGATCGAAAACACGCTGCCCGATCGGCTGACCAAGACGCCGCAGGCCGAGAACAACCCGGCGACGCGCGTGCCGCTCGCCGACATGCTGCCGAACTACTACAGCGTGCGCGGCTGGGACAAGCGGGGCGCGCCGAAGAAAAGCACGCTCAAGTTCCTTGATCTGGACTTCACGTTGAAGGGCCTGCCGCTGGTCTCGAAATCCATGCGCGACGTGCAAGCGAATTTCGAAGCGCGACGCGCGGCCTATCGCGGGGCGCAGGACAAGTTGATCGACGAACGGCGCGAATTCAACAGACAATTTCCGCGCCAAGCGGAACCGCTCGCGCCGGCAAAAGCCGTGCCCGCAAAGGTCGCACCGGCCGCGCCGGCGGCCGCGCCGGCAATCGAAAAGGCTGCGCCGGCTGCGGTCGCGGCGGCGCACGCGGCGGCGCCTGCGGTGGAAAAGGCCGCGCCGGCGAAGGTCGTGACCGCCGCGCCAAAAGCGGCCCCGGCGAAGCCGAAACGGGCGCCCAAGGCCAATTAAAAAAACCGGCGAAACAAGGTCTTGACGCCGGGCCGAATTGCGGTATTATAGTACTTGAATTCGTGATTAGGGAGTCGGCGATGGTTATGGTGACGCGGTTGGGGGTCTCGGAAACGGCAGCGACGGCCGGCTTGCGCGGGGGAGCGGCATGAAAGCGATGCGAAAAATCATCCGGATCGACGAAGAGCTTTGCACGGGCTGCGGCGATTGCGTCGGCGCCTGCCAGGAGGGCGCGATCGCGATCGTCGACGGCAAGGCCAAACTGGTGAAGGAAATCTACTGCGACGGCCTGGGCGCCTGCCTCGGCCATTGCCCGACGGGGGCGTTGACGATCGTCGAACGCGAGGCGGATCCGTTCGACGAGCGCGCGACGCCGGCCCAACTCGCGACGCCTGCGCCGCCGGCGCACGCCCAGCATGGCTTCGGCGGCTGCCCAGGATCGGCCCTGCGAGAATTGAAACCGCGGCCGCCTGCCGCCGAGCGGGCGAGCGGCGCCGACGCGCCGTCGACGTTGTCGCACTGGCCGGTGCAGTTGATGCTCGTGCCGCCGCACGCGCCGTTCCTGCGCGGCGCCG
>CAZHPN010000129.1:0-18568 GCA_964534375.1 uncultured bacterium
GACGTGCAGCAGCGTGTACAGGTCGGACTCGGGCCAGACCTCGCACATCGCTTCGAGCACCTTTTCACCGCCGCGCATGCCGGTCAGCCAATCGTGGACGAGGGCGATTTTCACGCGGGTCTCCTTTGACTACACATCGTTTTCTTTGGTCGCCAGCCGCTCCGCCACCGCCTCGCCGATCTGCGCGGCGCGGACATCCCACGAATGGCGGCGGGCTTCGGCGAGCCGCGCCGGCGCGTGGTCGGCCGTCTCGTCGAGGGCGGCGCGAATCGCCGCGACGAAACCGTCGGCGTCGGCGGTCAGGCGGCAGAGTTCGGGCCGGTCGCGATAGGCGGCGAACGCGGGCAGTTCGACCGCGACGATCGGTTTGCCGGCCGCCATGTATTCGTAGAACTTCATCGGGAAGCTGCGCGTGGTGCTGTCGTTGATGCGCATCGGCAGCAGCCCGACGTCGAACGCCGCGACGTAATCCGGCAACCGCTCGAACGCGGCGCGGCCGAGAAAGTGCACGTTCGGCAATCTCTCCAGCGCGCCGACATCGGTGTTCGGGTCGCCCCAGCCGACCGGGCCGACCAGCGCGAAACTGGCCTGCGGCAGCGCTTTCGCCGCGTGCGCGAGCAAATCGAGGTCGGTCTTGTAGCCGGAGATATTGCCCGCGTAGCCGAGGATCGGCCGCGGCAGCGCCGCCATGTCGGGCGGCAGCGCACGGTCCGGGCGCGGCGCGAAATGCGCGACGTCGGCGACGTTCTCGAAGCACAGGATGTCTTTCGCCTTGTCGCGGCGCTCGTCGAACAACACCGGGTTCGTGACGATCGTCAGCTCGGCGCGGGCGAGCATTTCGTCTTCGAGCGCGCGCAGGGCGTCGGCGTCGACGCCCGGGTTCGCGGCGTAATCGTCGACGCAATGGTAAACGGTCAGCGACTCGTCGAGTTGGCCCAGCAAGTCGAGCCCGAGCGGCAGAAACGTCCAGAAGATGGGCCGGCGAAACCCGAGTTCTCGCGCGGCCGCACGCACGGCGCGCCGCAGGTTCCAGCGATTGAAGGCGCGCGCCGGCGCCAGCCCGTGCAGCGGCGCGTTGACCGGCGAAAAAACCCACAGGTTTTCTTCGACGCGGCGCAGACCCGAGAACCACTCGCCGACCCGCTTGCGGATTTTTTGCCAATCGCCGCGCGAGATGCCGGGCGCGCGCAGGCCGAGGTTGTTCAGATACAGCACGCGGTTGTCCGCGGCGAGCCGGTGCATCAAATGCTGGGCGTTGACCCACATCGAATCCCAACTCGCGCTGGCCAGGCACACGATGTCGCGGTTCTCCAACTTCATCGCGCGGCCCCTTGACCGGCCGCGTCGGGCGGCTCAACGTCGCGCTGCAACTGTTCGACGCAGGCGCGCCAGGTCCGCTGCGCCGCGCGCTCCCGGGCGGCCTCGCCGAGGCGGCGCCGCAACGGCTCGTCGTCGAGCAGGCGAATGATTTTTTCGGCCACGTCCGCTGAGCTTTCCGGATCGGCAAGCAGGCCGGTCACGCCGTCGTCGATCGCGTCGGGCACGCCGCCGCTGCGGCCCCCGATCGATGGCACGCCGAACCGCGCGGCTTCCAGAAAAACGATGCCGAACGCTTCCACGTCGGGGCCGATGCGGCGGCTCGGCATGACGAATAAGTCCGCCCGCGCCAGCAGCCGCGAGACATCGGCGTCGGACAGCCGGCCGCAAAAAACCACGGCCGCCTCGAGATGCAGCCGGGCGACAATCTCGCCCAACCGGCCGCGATCCGGCCCGTCGCCGACGACGAACCAGATCGTCTCCGGATGCCGCGCCAGGACCGCCGGCAGCGCCTCCGCCACGCGGTCGTGCCCCTTTCGCGTTTCCAGCCGGCCGACCGTCAGCAGCACTTTTTTCCCCGCGAGCGGCACGCCGGCCATTTCGGCCGCCGGCGGCGCCGACGGGTCGAGCGCGCCCGAATCGGCGCCGAGCCGATTGACGACGATTTTTTCCGCCGGGACCAGCCGGGCGACCTCGTCGCGCATGAAGCCGCTATGCACGATCACCCGCCGCGCAAAGCGCAGGACGAGCTTCATCGCCAGCCGCGGCAGGCCGCCGCGGTCGATCGTCCGCAACGTCTCCGTGCCGTGGCAATAGACGCAATACGGGCAGCCGGCGAGCGCGCGCACCACGAGCATCGGCAGGCCGTTGGCCATCGCGTAAGCGCAATATACCAATTCGGCGCGGTGCGTGCGGACGGCCTCGCCCAGATAGATTCCGCCAATGATGAAGCGCAACAAATACGCGGCGGCGCGCAGCAGGACGCGCAGCAGCGGATTGGCATGCGTCCAATCGAGGCGCGGCATCCGCCGCACGCGATAGGTCACGCCGGGGGCGCGATCGAACGCCGCGTCGCCCGGCGCATGGCGCGCGATGACGAGCGCATCGGCGCCGTGAAACGCGGCGATGCGTTCCATCAATGTTTGCACGCCGCCGAATTCGGGCGGGAAGTCGCGCGTGAAAATGATGACCTTCACCGGCCGCTCCCGTCTTGCGCGCAACGGAAGCCAATCGTGATGTTCGTCGCGCCGGGCGGGTGGTGATCGCGATACTCGACGCGGGTGTAGATCGCGGTGTCGGCGTAGCTGCCGCCGCGCACGACCTTCTCGTCGCCGGTCGGCGGCCCCGTGGGGTTGACGCCGTTGCCCGGCCAGGCGGCCGCGTCGTAGTAATCGTCGGCGTAGAAATCGGCGACCCATTCGGCGACGTTGCCGGTCATGTTCAGCGCGCCGTAGGGCGAGGCCGAGGCGGCGTACGATTCGACGCCGACGGGAAACGCATAGCAGGTTTCGTGGACGCGCGCGTCGGGCGCGAGCGAATCGGCCAGCGGATTGGCAACGTCGGCGAGATCGCAGGTCGGTTCGGCCCAGCCCCAGGGGTAGTCGCGATCGTCGGCGGCGCCGCGGGCCGCTTTTTCCCACTCGGCCTCGGTGGGCAGCCGGCGGCCGCGCCACCGGCAATACTGGTCGGCCATGTTCCACGTGACATCGACCACCGGATAATCGTCGTACGACGGATTCGTATAGTAGCCGTTCTGGCCGCCCGGGCCGCTGGGGAGCGGATCGATGCACGGGCCGGCGTAGACGCAGGCGCGGTATTGCACGTTGGTGGTTTCCGTCACTTCGATCGCATAGGCGTCGAGATAGACCGTCCGTTGCGGCTGCTCGTCGACGAACGGCCCGGCGCTCGTCGAGCCCATGAGGAAATCCCCGGCCGGCACGGCAACCACGGGCGACGCGGGCGAATTGTGATAAACGGCGCTCGAAAACTGGAACGGATTTTTCGCCGCGCAGACGACCGTCGCCAGGGCGGCCAAAGCCGCCAGACCGACGCGGGCGCAACGGCGGGCGGCGCGCGTCACGGCGTTTCCTCCCGTTCCATCAACCACGGCAGCCACCGCGCCTTGCCGGGCAGCGGCAGCGCGTCGAGCAGGCGCGCGTGCTCGCGGCGGAACGGCCGCGCCAGCGCGATCAGGAAAACGAAGAGCACTGAGCCCGCGGCCAGCAACAGCGGCGCCCGCCAATAGGGCGCGGCCGGCAGATGCGGCCGCAGCAGCCGCAAGCCGAGCGCCATGCCGGCGCCGGCGGCGAAAATCTTCGCCAGGAACCGCCACGGGTAAACCGGATGCAGAAGACGATGCACCACCACCCACTCCGCCGCGACTTCGCCCGACAGCGCGATGGTCATGGCGATCGCCGGCCCGAGTTGCTGCCACAGCGGAATCAAGGCCAAATCCAGGGCGAAGTACGCCGCGCCAAAGATCAGGCGCAATTTCACCAGCGTTTTTTCGCGGTCGAAACCCATCAGGAAGTTCGCCGTGATCGCGCCCATTTTCGAGAAGGACAGGCCGAAGAGCAAGACGTACATCGGGGCCGCCGCGCCGGCCGCCGTCGCCGCCGGATAGAACAGGCGCAGCACGTCGCCGCCGATCAGCAGGCCGCCGAGGCAAATGGGGATAATGAACAAATAGAGATATTCCATCGACACCGCGAAGATGCGCCGCAGTTTCTCGTCGTCGCCCTGCGCCGCCACCTCGCTGACCATCGCCAGCGAAAAGCCTTCGGAAAAAGCGTACGAGAAAAACGACACGGCGTGGAAGACCAGGTTGTACGCGACGACGTACCACGTCGTGACCCGCGGGTCGGTCAGCAGCAGGCCGAGCAGCGCGACATCCATGCCCTTCTGGAAAAAGAACTGCAGGAAGTTGTAAAGGTACGTCCACCAGGAAAAGCGCAGCATCCGCAGCATCGTCGGCGGCGGCTCGGCCGCCAGCGCGGGCGCCGCGGGCGCCACCGGGTTCGGCCGGCGCCAGCGCCAGCCGCAGACCGCGGCCGTCGCCGCATTCAGGCCGATCATGCAGAGCAACGCGCCGCCGATGCCGCCGCCCAATTTGACGACGAGCGCGACGGCCGCGAGATACGCCGCGGTGAGCGCCGCCTGGGTCAGGTTGAGGAATCGTTGCTCGTAGCGCGCCACGAGCACGCGCGACAGCAAATTGCTGAAGCCCATCGCGATCAGCAAGCAAGCGGTCAGCCGGATCGGGAAAACGCGCGCGGCGTCGTGCAGCAGCCATTTCGCGAAATGCGGCGCGAAGACCCACAGCAGGCCGGCCAGCGCCGCCGAAACGGCCAGACGCAGCCACACAGCGTGAAACACCAGCCGCCGTTCGCCCGCTTCGCCGCTCTTGGCCAGCGTTTCGGGCACGAACCGCAGCACCGCGTTTTCGAGGCCCGCCGCGGCGACGAGCACGAGCAGCGCATTGAGATTGATCGCCTGCGACAACGCGCCGTATTCGGCGTCGCCGAGCAGGCGCACGAGCACGATGGATTCGAGGAAACGCAGCAGCATCAGGGCGAATTTGCCCAGCAGGTTCCAGAACATCGCGTCGGCGGCGCGCACGCCCAAGCGGGTCAAAGCGGCTCTCCCATCGGCGATGATTTACAGGCTGCGCCAAATATCATGATTCCACCGTCGCCAAGATTTGTAAAGGGCCGAATTTCGCTATCCCCGCGCGCAGACCTCTCCCCCGGCCACGCTCGAGGCGTGGCCGCGCCCCTCCCCGGCGCAGGGAGGGGCTTTTCGGGCGCCCCCGAATCGCAGCGGCGGTCCCGGCTTGAGCTGACGCCAACGTGCTGCATAT
Source organism: uncultured bacterium (assembly GCA_964534375.1). Taxonomy (GTDB): domain Bacteria; phylum Lernaellota; class Lernaellaia; order Lernaellales; family Lernaellaceae; genus CAZHPN01. Next base: position 5,177 of record CAZHPN010000129.1, read on the forward strand.
CATAATTCTTCGCAGCCGGCCGAACCGTGCGCCAGGTCGAAGGCTTCGTGCAGCGCCTGCACGGCTTCGGTCAGGCGCCGTTCGTCGATGATGACGCTGATCTTGATCTCGCCGGTCGCGGCCATCAGCACCGGAATATCCTTTGCGGCGAGCGTCTCGAACACGATCGCCGGAACTTCGGTGTGCGTGCGGATGCCGACCCCGACGACCGAAACCTTCGCCACCGGCCCGTCCAGTTCGACGCCGACCGCGCCCAGATCGTCCGCGGCGTGCTCGACCAATTCTTTCGCCTGCTGCGCCTCGGCCTTGGGCACGGTGAACGAAATATCGCAGAAATCCTCGACGCTCGCGCCCTGCACGAGCACGTCGATCCGCAGGCCCGCGCGGCTGACGGGCGCGATGATGTCGCGCGCGGCCGTCGCCGTCGCCGGCACGCCCATCACGCGCAGGCGCATTTCGTCTTTGGCGTAGGTCACCCCGGTAATGGGGGCGGATTCCATGCAATCCTCCTCGGCCGCGATCCACGTGCCCGGCCCGTCGACGAACGAACTGCGCACGTGCAACGGCACGCCGAATTTTTTCGCGAACGCCACGGCGCGAATGTGCAGCACCTTCGCGCCCAGACTCGCCAGCTCCAGCATCTCGTCGTGGCTGATGCGGTCGAGTTTGCGCGCCGCGGGGCACACGTGCGGATCGGTCGTGTAAACGCCGTCGACGTCGGTGTAAATCTCGCAGACGTCGGCGCGCAAGGCCGCGGCCAGGGCGACCGCCGTCGTGTCCGACCCGCCCCGGCCGAGCGTCGTGACGTCGCCGTCGCGGTCCACGCCTTGAAAACCGGCCACGACCGCGATCTTGCGCTCGCCAAGGCGATCGAGAATCGCGGCGGGGTCGATCGACAGAATCCGCGCGCGCGAAAAATTGTCGTCCGTGAGAATCTTGACCTGGTGCGCCAGAAACGAGCGCGCCTGGTGGCCCCGATCCTCGATCGCCATCGCCAGCAGCGCGATGCTGACCTGTTCGCCCGTCGCGACCAGTTGATCCAGTTCGCGGCCCGCCGGGCGGTCGACGGTTTGCGCCGCGAGCCGCAGCAAGCGGTCGGTTTCGCCGGCCATCGCCGAGACGACGACGACCACCTCCGCGCCGGCCTCGTGCGTGCGCACGACGCGCCGCGCCACGGCCTTGATCCGGTCGATGCTGCCGACGCTCGTGCCGCCGTATTTCTGCACGATGAGCGTCATCTAGCGCCCGCCCGCCAAATCCGCAAGAACCTCGCGCCATCGATCGCCGTGCGCCGAGAAGGAAAAGACGCGCGTCTCGCCCTCGAAGGAGATGCGCGCCCAGAGCGCGTCGTCGGGGATCATGCCCGGCGCGCGCTCGGCCCACTCGACGGCGCACACGTCGTCGCTCCAGAGGAATTCCTCCGCGCCGATGTTCGCCAGGTCTTTTTCATCGGCCAGGCGATAAAAATCGAAATGGTGCAGCGTCAGCCGGCCTTCGCGATAGGTCGCGAGGATGGTGAATGTCGGGCTGACCACGTGGGTCGATTCCGGCACGCCCAGGCCATGCGCCAAACCCTGCACGAAGCGCGTCTTGCCCGTGCCGAGTTCGCCGACCAGCGCCAGCACATCGCCGCCGCGCAGGTGCGCCGCCAGCCGCGCGCCGAGGCGGCGGGTTTCGTCTTCGCTCGCCGTGCGGATCGCGACCGTTTCGCTCACTCGTCGCGCTCCGGCCCCGCGCCCGCGCAGGCGTCTTCCATTTCCTTGAAGATCGCCGGCAACGCGGCCAGCAGGCCGCCGGCCGTCGTCGCGCGCTCGCCGACCTGGGCCGCGACCCGGTCGCCGGCCGCGCCGTGCAAGAATACGCCGGCAAGCGTGGCCGCGAGCGGCTCGGCGCCTTGCGCAATGAAGCCCGCGATCAGGCCGGTGAGCACGTCGCCCGCGCCGCCGGTCGCCATGCCGGGGTTGCCGGTCGGGTTGATCCACAAGCGGCCGTCGGGCGCCGCGACGACGGTGTGCGCGCCCTTGAGCGCGACGACCGCGCCGGTCGCGGCCGCGAGGCCGAGCGCCGCGCCGAGGCGGTCCGCCTGCACCTCGGCAGTCGTGCATTTTCGCAGCCGCGCCATCTCGCCGGGGTGCGGGGTCAGCACGACCGGGGCCTGCGCGCCGGCGAGCAGATCGACGTTCGCCGCCAAATTGTTCAAGCCGTCGGCGTCGATCACCAGCGGCACGTTCGTCGCCGCCAGCAGGCCGCCGACAAAGGTTTCCAACGCCTCCGAACGGCCGAGGCCCGGCCCGACCGCGATGACGTTCTTGCCGGCCGCGAGCTCCAGCGCGCCGCCCAGCGCCGCCGCGGAAAAACGCCCGGCGCTGTCTTCCGCCAAGCCGGCCTTGAGCGCTTCGAGCAGCGCCGCTTCGGCCGCGGGCAACAGCGATTCGGGCACGCCCGCGGTGACCAGGCCCGCGCCGCTCGTCACCGCGGCCCGGGCCGCCATCAGCGGGGCGCCGCCCATGCCGCGCGAGCCGCCGAGCACCAGGACGTGGCCGAACGAGCCCTTATGGGCCTGTGCGTCGCGCGGCGCGAACAGCGGCAGCGCATCGTCGCGTTCGATCAGGCGGGCCTTGATCTCGGCCGCGTCGATCAACTCCGGCGGCAGCGAGATGTCGACGACTTCGATCGTGCCGCAGTGCTCGGCGCCCGGAAAAAGAAACTGCGCGAGCTTCGGCAGCCCGAAGGTGCAGGTGAGATCGGCGCGGATCGCGGGGCCCGTCAATTGGCCCGTGTCGGCGTTGACGCCGCTGGGCATATCGACGGCGACGATCGGCGCGTCGAGGCCGTTGGCCAGCGCGATCAATTCCGCGGCCGGGCCTTCGATGGCGCGCGTCAGGCCCGTGCCGAACAAGGCGTCGACGACCAGGCCCGCGTCGGCCAGGGCGTCGACGGCGGCGCGATGATCTTTCTCGCTGCGCAATTGGTAAACCGGGATGCCGATCTTCTCGGCGATGCGATAGTTGGTTTTGGCGTCGCCGTGCAGTTGCGAACCGGGCGCGATCAGCCAGCATTCGACGTCGAAGCCCTGGTTGTGCAGATGGCGCGCGATGACGAAGCCGTCGCCGCCGTTGTTGCCGGGGCCGCACAACACGACGACACCCTTCGCGCACGCCTCGCCGAAATGCTCCTCGATGACCTCGGCCGCGCCGCGCCCCGCGTTTTCCATCAGCACCAGGCCGGGGATCGCGAAGTCGTCGATGGCCCGCCGATCCAGTTCGCGCATCTGCGCCGCGGTCGCCAGTTTCATGTCGGTTCTCCTTGGCTCGCCGGGAGTCGCCCGCGTCAGGCCCGCTGGCTCTTCATCGCCTCGATCATTTCCCGTACGGCGCGTTCGAGGCCGACGAAAATCGCGCGGGCGATGATCGACTGGCCGATGTTCAACTCGCGGATTTCCGGAATGGCGGCGATCGGCCCGACGTTCTTCAGATCGAGCCCGTGGCCCGCGGCGACCGCCAGCCGCAGCTTGGCCGCCATGTGCACGGCGTCGAGGATCAGCGCGTACTCGCGTTCGACGTCCTCCGGTTTTTTCGCTTCGCAATAACGGCCCGTGTTGATCTCGATCACCCGGGCGTTCGCCTCGTAGGCCGCCTTGACCTGCGCCAGATCCGGATCGATGAACACGCTCATCGCAATTTCGTGCTCGGCCAGCAACGCCGCCGCGCCGCGCACCGCGTCCCTGGCGTGCAGCAGGTTCAAGCCGCCTTCGGTCGTCACTTCGTCCGGGCGCTCCGGCACGAGCGTCACCATGTCGGGCCGCATTTCGCCGGCGATGCGCAGCATTTCCTGCGTCGCGGACATTTCGACGTTCAGGTGCGTTTTGACGGTCTGGCGCAGGATCTCGAGGTCGCGCTCTTTGATGTGGCGCCGGTCGCCGCGCAGATGAATGGTGACGCCGTCGGCGCCGGCCAACTCGGCGAGGCCGGCCGCGAGCACGGGGTCCGGCTGGTCGATCTTGCGCGCTTCCCGCAAGGTCGCGACGTGGTCCACGTTGACCGAAAGCTTGATCGGTTGCACGGCTCACTCCTTTTTGTTCGTCCCGCGTCGGCAGGCGATCGCGCCCGAACCCGGCGCCGGTTTACGGCTTGGCTTTGGCGCCCGGCTTTTTGACTTTGTCGAGAACGGTCAGTTGCACCGGCGGCACCACCACGTTGCGGAAGGTCACGCCCTCCGGAACCTTGAGCGCCGGAACCAGTTCGTAACTCTTGCCCGGTTCGAGTTCGGCGCCGTCGATTTGCAGGCGAAGATCGCCCGGCGTCAATTGCTGCAATTGATCTTTGGCGCCTTCCACTTGCACGTCGAGTTCGGTGCGGCGCAGGCGGACGTCATACGTCGTGTTGCGCACCTCGACCGGCACGCCGTAGAAGGTCTTCTTGATCTTGGGTTCGCCGAGTTGCACCGTGACTTTGATGCGCTGTTCGCGCACGGTTTCGACGTGCCGATCCAGCAGGTCGAGGCCGACCTCGACGGTGAACGTCTCGCGGCGTTCCGTGAGGTCGATGATCTCGGTCTGGACCTCGGTCAGCGGATCGAGTTCGTCCTTCGGGCCCGACACCTCGACGAGTTCGGGCTCGACCGCAACGCGCTGCACCTCGAGGCCGCGGGGCAAGTCGCCGCGCAAGACGGCTTTGACGCGGACGGTCTTGTTCTTGCGTTCGGCCAGCTTGATCTGAAGCTGGCTCGGAATGATTTCCGTGACGCGCACGCCCTTGGGCAACCCCTCGATGCGGGGCGGATAAATGCGCGCGGTCATCACGCCCGCCGCGGCGCCGTTCAGATCGATCAGATACGCGAGCGGCCGATCGCGCAGCACGCGCAGCACGTTGCGCGGACCGCGAATCTTGATTTCCACGTCGTTGGGCAGATCGGAAACGCGCACGAGCCGCTTGGGCTGGTTCGTGGTTTCGAGAGCGACCTTCGCCGGAATCTCGGCCTCCGACTGCCCGACGCTGACGTAGCCCCACAGCACGACCGCGAAGCCCAGGCTCAGCAGCTTGAGCAGCAGGTTTTGCCGAAAGAAGTTGAAGAACCTTTCCTTCATCGCTTACCCAACATGCTTGTGCAGCACGTCCAGCAGTTCGTCGCTCGACAAATGGCCGCTCAGCCGGCCTTCCGACGCGACCGTGACCTGCGCGCGCTCTTCGGAAACGATCAGCACCAACGCGTCGCTCTCCTGCGAAAGGCCCAGGCCGGCGCGATGGCGCGTGCCGAGGTCGCGGTCGAGATCGACCTCGGTGGCCAGCGGAAAAAAGCAGCCGGCGGCGACCATCCGGCCGTTGCGAATGATCACCGCGCCGTCGTGGATCGGCGACGACGGCAAGAAAACGCTCACCAGCAACTCACGGCTGACCGCCGCGTCGAGTTTGACGCCTTCCTCGATGTACTCGTTCAATCCGGTCTCTTTTTCGAGCACGATCAAGGCGCCGATGCGGCGATTCGTCAGCGCCGTCGTCGAGCGCACGAGTTCTTCGAGATAATCGCCGCCCTCGATCGAGGAACTCGCGAACGGGTTGCGGGCGAACCGCGCGAGCCCGCGCCGAATCTCCGGCTGGAACAGGACGACGATCACCAGGATCAAACTGCCGAGGAACGTGGAGAGCAACCAGTTGAGCGTGTACAGCCCGAGCAACTGGCTGGCCGTGTAGACGAGAAAGATCACGCCCAGGCCGACGAGAATCTGCAACGCCCGCGTGCCGCGAATCAGCACGAGAATGCGGTAAATGATCACCGTCACCAGAAAAATATCGAGCAGGTCGACGAGGGTGATCGAGCTGAACGTGAACCGCAACGATTCGAAAAAATCGAGATTCATCAAACAGCCTTGCGCGTCGCATCGGCGATCGCCGCCGCCTGCGCCGCCGGACCGACATCGTGGACCCGCACCAGCCGGGCGCCCGCCGCGACCGCCAGCGACACGGCCGCCAACGTGCCCGGCAGGCGTTCGCCGACGGCGGCGCCGGTCAGCGCGCCGATAAACCGCTTGCGGCTCGGGCCGACCAGCACCGGAAACCCGAGCGCCGCGACGCGTTCGAGGTTCTTCAAAATCGACAGGTTGTGCGCCGGCGTCTTGCCGAAGCCGAGGCCCGGGTCGATCGCCAGGCGTTCGCGGCGCACGCCCGCCGCCAGCGCCCGCCGCGTGCGCTCGACGAGAAACGCGCAGATCTCGCCGAGCAGATCGTCGTAGCGCGGGTCGTTTTGCATCGTCCGGGGCTCGCCCCGCATGTGCATGACGACCAGGCCCGCGTCCGTTGCCGCGGCCAGCGGCGCCATGCCGGCGTCGCCGAGGCCGGAAATGTCATTGATGATATTCGCCCCGGCGGCGAGCGCCGCACGCGCGACCGCCGCGCGGCGCGTGTCGATGCTCAGCGGCGCCGCCGCCGCGCGCCGCAGCCCCGCGACAACGGGCGCGACGCGGTCGATTTCCTCGGCGGCGCTCACCGGCTCGGCCCCGGGCCGGGTCGATTCGCCGCCGATGTCGAGCAGGTCGGCGCCCTCGGCGAGCATCGCCAGGCCGCGTTCGACGGCGGCCTCGGGCGCAAGAAACCGGCCGCCGTCGGAAAAGGAATCCGGCGTGACGTTCAAGATGCCCATCACGACGACCTTGCGGCTCAGGTCGAAGGAGAAACCGGCCCCGGACCAGATCAAGCGCCGTTCTCCCCGGAACCGTCCGTCGACGCGCCGGCGAGCTGCCCGCGCGCTTCGTCTTCGCCGACCGGCTCCGCATCGAGAATCGGCTCCGCGGGCGCGGCCGGCTCCGGCGGCCGATGCCGCGGCGCCGGCGGCTGGCGCATGATCTGCCGGCCGCCGATGATCGTCTTCAGTTCTTCGCCGTCGATGGTTTCGAATTTGAGCAGCGCCTCGGCGATGCGATCGAGCGACTCGCGGTTGCTCTGGAGAATTTCGAGCGCTTTTTGATAGGCCTCTTGAATGATGCGGACGACTTCCTTGTCGATCTCGCGGGCAGTCTCTTCGGAAAAATCCTTCTGGTGGCTGATGTCGCGCCCGAGAAAAACCAGTTCCTCGCGATGGCCGTAGGTGATCGGCCCCATCTGGTCGCTCATGCCGAACTCGCAGACCATGCGGCGGGCCAGTTGCGTGGCGCGTTCGAGGTCGTTGGCGGCGCCGGTGGTCATCAGGTCGAGCGCGGTCTGCTCGGCGGCGCGGCCGCCCATCGCAAAGGCGAGGTTGTTGAGCAGGTATTCGCGCGAAGTGATGAAGCGATCGTCCTCGGGCAGCACCTGCGTCAGGCCCAGCGACATGCCGCGCGGGATGATCGTCACTTTGTGCACGGGGTCGATGTGCGGCAGCTTCGAGCCGACCAGCGCGTGGCCGCCCTCGTGGTAGGCGATCATCCGTTTTTCGTCTTCGGAGATCAGCATGTTCTTGCGCTCGGCGCCCATGATCACCTTGTCTTTGGCCTGCTCCAGTTCCTCCATCGTGATCTTCGGCTTGCCGTTGCGCGCGGCGAGCAGCGCCGCCTCGTTGACGAGGTTCGCGAGGTCGGCCCCGGTGAACCCCGGCGTGCCGCGGGCGATGACGATCACATCCACCGCGTCGTCCAGCGGCGTCTTCTGCGTGTGAACTTTCAGGATGCCGATGCGGCCGTTGAGGTCGGGCACGGGCACGACCACGCGCCGGTCGAAACGGCCAGGCCGCAGAATCGCCGGGTCCAGCACGTCCGGCCGGTTGGTCGCGGCGATCAGGATCACGCCCTCGTTCGATTCGAAGCCGTCCATCTCGACCAGCAACTGGTTGAGCGTTTGCTCGCGTTCGTCGTGGCCGCCGCCCAGGCCCGCGCCGCGGTGCCGGCCGACGGCGTCGATCTCGTCGATGAAGATGATGCACGGCGCGTTCTTTTTGCCTTGGACGAACAAATCGCGGACGCGGCTGGCGCCGACGCCGACGAACATTTCCACGAAATCCGAGCCCGAGATCGAGAAAAACGGCACGCCGGCCTCGCCCGCGATGGCGCGCGCGAGCAGCGTCTTGCCGGTGCCGGGCGAGCCCATCAGCAGCACGCCCTTCGGGATGCGGCCGCCGAGGCGCGTGAACCGCTTGGGATCTTTGAGGAAGTCAATGATCTCCGACAGTTCTTCTTTGGCCTCGTCGACGCCCGCCACGTCGCGGAACGTGACCTTGTTGGATTTCTCGGAGATCAGCCGCGCGCGCGATTTGCCGAAGCTCATCGCCTTGCCGCCGCCGGATTGGATTTGGCGCATGAGGAAGACGAACAGCCCGACCATCAGGATCATCGGGATCCAGTTCATCATCACGCCCCAGACCAGCCCATTGGATTCCGCCGAGACCGTGAAATCGACTTTGTGCTCGCCGAGCATCTTGTATAGCGCGTCGGATTCGAATCCCACCGTCTCGAATTTCGTTTGGCCGTTTTCCTGGGGAACCGTAAAGTCGCCGCTGATGACGCGGCCCTTGATCACGACGTCTTTGACCAGATTCTGATCGACTTTGGCCTGAAACTGCGCAAACGAGATCGCCAGGCTCCGCTGCGTGTTCTGGTAGACGAGGTTGAACATAATAACCGCGCTGATGATCAGGAACAGGATCAGCGCCAGGTTTTTATAGACAGGCTTCAAGAAGCGCTCCTTCGTTGCAGTTATCCTCTGGACTCTTGGAACCAGAGTTAACTTACTATAACCATTCCAGCCGCACCACCCAGGACTCCTCCGAGCGCGCGGGAGTTAAATCCTCCGCCGCCCGCAGCCCGGGAACCAGCAAAACCGCGTCGTTCCTGGCCAGGACGGGCCACGCGCCCCGCAATTCGCGCGGAATTTTCGCGTTGACGAACAGGTCGCTGCACTTGACGCGACCGGTCATGCCGCGGGGGCGAATCCGCGCTCCCGGCCACGGCGGACGCCAGTCGGCCCCGGCGAGCGCTCGCGGCGAGACCCGGAAGCCGCTCTCGCCTTGCGCCGTCGTGGCCGGGCCGACGATCAGGCGGATTCTCCCGCCGGCGAAAACGCGATCGACCGGCGCCTCGGCGGAAAACGGCGTCCACGGGGTTTCGACAATCGCCGCCCTCGCCCAGTTCAATGTCGTGTAGTCGCGGGTCACCGAAAGGCCGCCGGGAATCGCCAGCGGCCCGGCGGGTCCGGGCCCGAGGCACACGTTTTCCAGGTCGGCGATCACTTTTTTCGGCGGGATGACGCCGTTTTGCCGCAGCCACAGGCGCAAGACGAGATTGCGGCGCGCCGGCGACAGCGCCTGCAAAGCGCCGACGGCCAAGCCGTCGCCGGCGACGCACGTTTCGAAATCCGCGGCCGCCCATTCGTCGAGCGCCTCGCGTTCCAGCGCGGCCAACTCCGCCAGCCGGCCCAGAGCCGCCGCCGTCTTCTTGCCGCCGACGCTTTCGAGCAACGGCAACACCTCGGCCCGCAGGCGCGACCGCAGATAGCGGCGATTCTGGTTCGTCGGGTCCTCGAGCCACTCGATGTCGCGCCGGCGCAGGTACTCGCGCAGCGTCGCGCGCCGCACGCCGAGCCACGGCCGGCCGAAACCGCCGGCGCGCTCGCGAATGCCGGCGAGGCCGAGCGGGCCGCTGCCGCGCAAGATCCGTTGCAGCACGGTTTCCGCTTGGTCGTCCAGCGTGTGCGCGGTCAAGACGATTTCCAGGCCCGCCGCCTCCGCCAGCCGCGCCAGTTCGCGGTATCGCGCCTGCCGCGCCGCCTCGTGGAGATTCCCCGCAAACTCGCGCGGATCCAAAACCGCAGACGCGAATTCCGCGCCCCACTCGGCGGCGCGCCGCCGGCAGAAATCTTCCTCCGCGTCGACTTCCGGCCGCAGGCGATGATTGATGTGCAGCGCGTGCACGGTCAAACCGCGTTTGGCCGCGAGCGCCACCGCAGCGTGCAGGAGCGCGAGGCTGTCGCCGCCGCCGGACAGCGCGATGCCGAGCCGCTGGGGCGAACCAAACCGGCGCCACGCGGCAGCGAGGGAACGGATCGGCGTCTCGGGGGAAGTCACCGCTGCATCGTGGGAAGAGGGCGCTTGGCTGGGGAAAATCGATTGCGCATCGGTCGGACTCACAAGTAGATTTGCACGCCGATCACGCCGAACCAGAGGCCGAGGTTCTTCTTTTCGACGAACGGTTCGCGGCTCTGCGCAAAACTCCAGCGCGCCTCGAATTTTAGGGCGACGTATTGATCGAAGAGATAATCGAAGCCGGCCAGCGCCAGAAAGTGCCACAGCCACTCGTCATACCCGACTTGCTGCCCCTCGCCGCTGCGGTTGATCCCATAACGGGTCATGGAGTTGATCATCGCGCCGGCGCCGCCGCCGACGTAAGGGTTGAAGGCCCAGTAGCGCCCGATTTCCACGCGCGGAATCACGTCGCCCGTGCCGGCGCGGATGTAGCTGCGGCCGTCTTTGACGATTTTGAACGCCTTGCCGTCGTACTCCTCTTGCTTCGGCCGGCCGACCGCATACAAAAACCCGAGATCGACCGCGAGGGAAAACGGCTTCCAGAGGTAGTATTTCCCTTCGGCGTCGATGTCGAAAACGAACGGAAATTCCTGGCGCAGGTCTTTGTCGGTGTTGACGCCGGCGCCGGGCGTCACGCCGAACGAGAAGCCGCAACGCGCCGGGGTCTGGGCGCACGCGATGGCGGGAAAGAGAAGCGCGAGAAGGAAAAAGGAAAAAGGAAAAAGGAAAAAGGAAGCAGCCCTCAAGGTGCGGGACGCGGTCGTTAAACTGGCGCGCGATTTGTCCATCGATCCGTTATGCAAAAGGTTGGTTCACTATATCGAATTGGCGCGACGATGCAATGGTTTGCGCGCACGCTCGGGTGAATTCGAGCGAAGCCAAAAATTCTTCAAGGAAATCACCCTGCTTGATCCCGTTGATCCCGTTGATCCCGTTGATCCTGTCAAAATAATTCAAACGCCTGCAACATGCTCTACACGTCGATTCGCACGGGCGTGAACTCGACCGCATCCGCCGCGCAGAGCACGTAGCGCACGCCGTTGCGCTCGCCCCGGATGCCCAGCGCGTGGTCTTTTTCGCCGTGCAGGTGGCCGTAGACGCAGATTTTCACGGCGAAGCGCTCGAGAATGTCGGTGAAACCCGGGTCGCCGCCGCAGGCCAGCGCCGGCGGGAAATGCAGCATGGCGATTTTCGGCAGCGCTGCGGGCGCGGCGGCCAGGCTCAGTTCCAGCCGTGCGCGTTCGCGTTGAAAGATGCGGGGGTCGTCGCCGCCGGGCAGGCAGCCGCCGGGGAGGTTCCAACCGCGCGTGCCGCAAATGGCGACGCCCTCCTCCGCCACGAAATCGTTGTGGATCGCGTTCATGCCCGCCCGCAGCGCGGCGCGCACCTTCGCGAGCGATTGCCACCAATAGTCGTGATTGCCGCGCATCAGGATTTTGCGGCCCGGCAGCGCCGCGATGAACTCGAGGTCGACGGCGGCCTGCGCCGGCTTCATCGCCCACGAGATGTCGCCCGGCACGAGCACGATGTCGTCGTCGCCGACCGTTCGCCGCCAATTGAGCGCGATCCGGTCCGCGTGGCCGGCCCATTGCGGGCCGAAGACGTCCATCGGCTTGTCGACGCCGAACCCGAGGTGCAAATCCGCCAGCGCAAAAAAGGCCACGCCGCCTCCGTTTCGCCGACCTTACGGAATTTCACCCGGCTTTCGCAAGCCGGCGCCGCGGCGCCTAAATCCGCGGCTGGGAGAAGCGGCTTTTCTTGACAGTTGTGCATGAACCAGCCGTTCACCCCGACAGATGAAAATGCCCTCACCCCCGACGCCGACCCCGCCGAGCGGAGAAGGGCGATTCGCTTTGCCTGCTCTCGGACGCAGCAGCGGTGCAACCGGCCAGGAGCCCGTCAGGCACGATCTGTTTCTTGAGCAGCAATAAATAAAAGGTCCGCGAGCGCCAGGATAGGCGCCGCCAGGAACGGGTCTTTCACCGTAAACCGCCATTCCGCGCCGCCGCCAACCAGGCCGTCAACAATACGCGCCAATTACGCAATATTCATTCCCGCGACCAGCGGCGCCGCCGTTACGCCGGCGGCCCGTAGTGGTAGATGACCCCCCCGTTGGCACTGTTTTCGATGCCGACGGCAAAAACGTCGCCAGACCCGGCGCCCCAAATGTCGTAAAGCGGTAGAAATGGGCCGCCGCCCATTTCGCGCCAAGACGAACCGTCGTAATGAACGACCACACCGGTTGAAATCGAGGCTCCGACTGCATAGATATCATTATGCGCCGCGCCCCACATCCGATTCAGGCCGGGTACATCGCCCATATCCGATTCGGTCCAAGACGCCCCGTCGTAGTGGAAAATAACGGCCGTTCCTTCGACTATGTTTCCGGCCGCGGCGAAAACGTCGCTCGGGGAAGGTCCCCAAAAGCCCCCAATAATCGCCGCGCCCCCCTGTGAAAGCATTGGCCGCCAGTGCGAGCCGTCGAAATGCAAAATGGATGCGTCCGTGCCGCTGGTTACGACGAAAACATCCGAAGCCGACGTCCCCCATACCGCCCCGAACATAACCTCTGTGATAAACTCCGGCGACCACCCGCTTCCGCCGTAACGGAGCAAGAAATCAAGGTGATAGGATTGCGGCCCCAAAATGGCGCCTGTCGCGTACACGTCGGATGGCGAAGCCCCCCATATTCCAGCAATCTCTATGCCCTGACTGAACATTTCCGACCATGACGAACCGTTGTAATGCCAGACCCCGCCGTCCTGTCCGCCCAAGCCAACATACACGTCGGAGGTCGAAGCGCCCCAAATCGCGTAGATTTTTTGTTCGGGCATCTCCACATTCATTCTCTCCCAAGCAACTCCGTCGTAATGAACCACCGCGCCACTTTCAGAATAGAAGTCATATCCGGCCGCGAACACGTCGTCGTGCGACGTTCCCCACACGGCGTACAGCGAGGGGAGGTTCCCTGTCATCGCGGTCCACACAAAATCGTCATCGTCGTCGTTGTCATTATCATCATCGTCGTCGTCATCAGCAAGGGGCGACAAGTCATCATTGTCATCATCGTCGTCCGGCGACAAGTCGTTGTCGTCATCGCCGGAGTCATCGTCCGTCGCGTTGGCGCCGCCGCGGTGATGCGGCGCGCAAGCGGCTGCGCAGGCAAGCAAAAGCACCGTCATCGAAAACAAAAACAACCATTTGCTGAGTTTCACCGCGTCGCCTCCGCTTTTAAACCCCGCATGCGGCCGCCGGCCGCACAAATCGGCTTTTTTCAATCCTGCCCGCGCCGCGGTTATTCCGGCGGCCCGTAGTGGTAAATCGCCCCTGAATAGTCCGAGTTGGTGCCGACAACGAAGACGTCCCCCGGCCCGGAACCCCAGACGTTTCCGAGGAACGGAAACGGCC
>CAZHPN010000130.1:0-18453 GCA_964534375.1 uncultured bacterium
GTTGCGGAGAGATCCTGCACGGCCCGCGAGATCGCCTTCGCCGTGGTGAAACAACGCACGAGGCCTTCTTATCAGCGCTTTTCCGCCTACCGGTGCGGCGCCCTACGTGCCCCTCCCTGTGTCGGGGAGGGGCGGGAAATTTCGGCGGGAGCCGAAATTTCCGGGGAGAGGTCTGCGCGACCAACAATGAGCGCAATTCTGCGCCATTTGAAGCATCGCCGCGCTTGATCCTAAAGCCTATGCCGCGGCGGGGAGGGGCGCGGCCACGCATCGAGCGTGGCCCGGGGAGGGGTCTGTGCGAGCCGGTATTTATGCAAACGGCTCAATAGGCTGCCCGCCCCGTTTTAGCGCGGAAAAAGTCGATGTTGCACAATCCGCCGCCGTGGCTTTCATTTTCCGCCCCAAATCGCCACCGGCAAACTTGACTAAATTCGCGCGGCCCGCCATCGTACTCGGCGAGAGAAGGCTCGCGCCATGCAAAATCAGCCCGGCGGCATGCGGCCGCACATCGTCCTGCTCGGCCGGCGAAACGTCGGCAAGTCGTCGCTGGTCAACGCCCTGACCGAACAGCCCCTCGCGCTCGTGTCCGACGTGCCGGGCACGACGACCGACCCCGTCAAAAAGGGCTTCGAGTTGCTGCCGTTCGGGCCGGTGGTGTTCATCGACACCGGCGGCGTCGACGACACGGGCGAGGTCGGCGAGTTGCGCGTGCGGCGCACGATGAGCGAACTGGCGACCGCCGATTTCGTCGTCGTCGTCGCCGAGGCCGGCCAGTGGACGCCGCACGAAGCGCGCCTCGTCGCCGAACTGACGGCGAAGCGCGCCGATTTTCTGCTCGTCGTGAACAAGGCCGATTTGCAACCGGACTGGCGGGCGCCCGCCGAGGCGCATTACGTCAGCGCGCGCGACGGAACGGGCGTGAAAGAGCTGCGCGTCGTTTTGTCCGAGCGCCTGCAACGCGCGATCCGCCAGAATTTTTCGCTGCTGGGCGACCTGGTGCAGGGCGGCGACCTGGTGGTGCTGGTCGTGCCGATCGACCTCGAAGCGCCGCGCGGCCGGCTGATCCTGCCGCAGGTGATCGCCATCCGCGACCTGCTCGACAACGATTGCGCCGCGCTGGTCGTCAAAGAGCGCGAGCTGTACGCCACGCTGCAAAGCCTCGGCCGCCGGCCGAAGCTGCTGGTCTGCGACAGCCAGGTGGTGCTCAAGGTCGCCGCCGACGCCCCGCGCGACCTGAAGCTGACGACGTTTTCCATTCTGTTCGCGCGGCTGAAGGGCGACCTGGCGACGTTCGTGCGCGGCGCGCGCGCCATCGACGACCTGCGCGACGGCGACCGCGTGCTGATTGCCGAAACGTGCTCGCACCACCCGGTCGGCGACGACATCGGCCGCGTGAAGATCCCGCGCTGGATCCGCCAGTACACGGGCCGCGACCTGGTCTTCGAAAACGCGCAAGGCCGCGCCTACCCGGATGACCTCGACCAGTACCGCCTCGTCGTGCACTGCGGCGGCTGCATGGTCACGCCGAAGGTCATGCGCGGGCGAATGGACGAGGCGGCGGCGCACGGCGCGGCGATCACCAACTACGGCGTCGCGATCTCGTTCGTGCAGGGCGTGCTGCCGCGCGTGCTGGAGCCATTCGGGGGGATGGAGAGTATGATATGATAAATCTGAACCACAGAGGCACAGTGATCACAGAGGTTTTTCTTGTTTCGGCCTCTGTGCCTTCTGTGTCTCTGTGGTGCAAATTTCCTGCCGTTCCTAACCGTATTCACCCTGCCCCCTCTGTGTTTAGAGTTCGATATGCCGCGCGTTGAACACGATTTGCTCGGCGACATTGCCGTCCCCGACGACGCGCTGTGGGGCGCGCACACCCAGCGCGCGCTCGCCAATTTTCCGCCGACCAACCGCGGCCAGCCGCCCGGCCTGACGCGCGCCTTCGCCCTGGTGAAAAAGGCCGCGGCGCTGACCAACCGCGATCTGGGCAAGCTCGCACCGGAGCCGGCGGCGGCGCTCGTGGCCGCCTGCGACGAGTTGTTCGCCGGCGCGCTCGACGCGCACATCGTCGTCGATCCGCTCGCCGGCGGGGCCGGCACCTCGCTCAACATGAACGTCAACGAGACGCTGGCCAATCGCGCCAACGAACGGCTCGGCGCGCCGCGCGGCGCCTATCGGCCGGTCCACCCGCTCGACACGGTCAACCTGCACCAGTCGACGAACGACGCCTATCCGACGGCGGTGCGCCTCGCGGCGCTGTGGGGGCTGGGCGATCTGGAAAAGGCGCTCGTCGCCCTGCAGGGCGCGCTGCAAGACAAAGAGCGCGAGTTCGCCGACGCGGTCATGGTCGGCCGCACGCAGTTGCAGGACGCCGTGCCGATGACCGCCGGCCAGTTGTTCGGGACCTACGCCGAGGCGCTGGCGCGCGACCGCTGGCGCGTCTTCAAGTGCGTCGAACGGCTGAAGATCGTCAATCTCGGCGGCACTGCGATCGGCACCGGCGTCGCCGCGCCGCGCGCCTACATCTTCCGCGTCATCGAACGCCTGCGCGAGCTGACCGACCTGCCGCTGTCGCGCGCGGAAAACCCGGTCGAGGCGACCGCCAATCAGGACGCGCTGGTCGAGGCCGACGGCATCCTCACCGCGCTCGCCGCCAATCTGTTCAAGCTGGCCGGCGACCTGCGCCTGCTGTCGATGGCCTCCGTCGGCGAAATCCGGCTGCCGCCGCGGCAGGCCGGCTCGTCGATCATGCCGGGCAAGATCAACCCGGTGATCCCGGAATACGTCGCGCAACTGGCGCTCGAGGTCATGGCGGCGCACCAGGCGTTGACCAGTTCCGTCGCCGCCGGGAATCTCCAGTTATCCCAATTCCTGCCGCTTGCCGCGTGGCATTTGCTCGACAACCTTCTTCTGCTAAAAAATGCCGTGACGGCGCTGGCCGAACGTTGCGTCGCCGGCCTCACGTTCGACGCCGCCCGGGCGCGAGAACATCTCGCGGCGTCGCTCTCGGTCGCCGCGGCGCTCGCGCCGGTCATCGGCTACGAAAAGGCGCAGGCGGCGGTGCAGCGGGCGCAGCGCGACCGCGTGCCCCTGCGCGAGGCGCTGCTGGCCGAAGGCGCGACGGCCGCGCAAATCGACGAAGCTTTCGACCCGGCGCGCTTGCGCCGGCTCGGGGACTAGAAAGAAAACCACGATGCCTGACACCTTCATCCACGTCGCCGACATCGAGCGCTTGCTCGCCGAGGCGAAGCATCCCGAGCCGGCGCGCGTGCGCGACGCGCTCGAACACGCCCGCGCCGCCGAGGGCCTGACGCCGGCCGAAGTCGCGGCGCTGCTGCAAAACGAAGACCCCGAGACGTGGGAAGAGATCTTCGCCCTCGCCCGCCAGATCAAGCTGGATATCTACGGCCGGCGCATCGTGCTGTTCGCGCCGCTGTACGTGGCGAACCATTGCGCCAACGACTGCCTGTACTGCGCCTTTCGCGCCAGCAATCACGAGGTGCAGCGGCGGGCGCTCTCGCGCGAGGAACTGATCGAGGAGGTGCGCGAGATCGAGGCCGCCGGCCACAAGCGATTGCTGATGGTCTACGGCGAGCACCCGCGGTACGGCATCGACTACATGCGCGAGACGATCGAGACCGCGTACGCCGTGAAGACCGCCCTGCCCTGCGGCGAAATCCGCCGGATCAACGTCAACGCCGCGCCGATGAACGTGGCCGATTACCGCCTGCTCAAGGACGCCGGCATCGGCACCTATCAGGTTTTCCAGGAAACCTACCACCCCGGCCGCTACGCCGAGTTGCACCCGGCCCGCACGCGCAAGGGCGATTTCGCCTGGCGGCTGTACGCGCTGCACCGCGCGCAAGAGGCGGGGCTCGACGACGTCGCGGTCGGCGCGCTGCTGGGCCTTTACGATTGGCGCTTCGAGATTCTCGGCTTGCTGCACCACGCGCTCGACATGGAGGCGCAATTCGGCGTCGGGCCGCACACGGTGTCGTTTCCGCGGCTGCAGCCGGCGCTCAACACGCCGTTCGCGGAAGAGTCGCCGTATCTCGTGGCCGACGACGATTTCAAGAAGGCGATCGCCGTGATCCGGCTGATGGTCCCGTACACGGGCATGATCCTCACCTGCCGCGAGCAGCCGCATTTGCGGCGCGAGGCCTTCGCCCTGGGCGTGTCGCAAATCGACGGCGGCACGCGCATCGGCGTCGGCGGCTACGCGGAAGCGGCGAAGGAGAATATTCCCGAGCGGCAGCAGTTCACCATTTCCGACACGCGTTCGCTCGACGACGTGGTCCGCGAGTTGGCGGAATTGGGATATTTGCCGTCGTTTTGCACCGCCTGCTACCGCCTGCACCGCACGGGCGAGACGTTCATGGGCCTGGCGAAGCACGGCCATGCGAAAATCACCTGCCAGCCGAACGCCGTCGTGACGTTCAAGGAATACCTGCTGGACTACGCCAGCCGGGAAACGCGGTTCCTCGGCGAGCAGCTCATCGAGGAAGAACTGTCCCGCTTCGCCGACAAGGACCGCGCCGCCGTCCGCGCCAAACTGGCGCGGATCGAAGCCGGCGAACGCGACCTGTTCGAATAACCCCCGGCCACCGCCGCGCGGCGAATGATATGATACTGATTTTTCTTGACAGGATCAACGGGATCAACGGGATCAGTGAACAGTGAGCAGTGAACAACAAGCAACGAACGACGACGCGTAACCACCCGCGCGATCCGGGACCGCCAACGGGCCCGATTTTTTCCTTTTCCCTTTTTCCTTTTTCCTTCTCAGACTCGCTCGCGGCGTCACCGGCTAGCGCCGACGATTCGCGTAGATCGCGGCGAGCCGTTCACTGCTTCCGGTAATCCGCCTCGACGACTTCCTTGATCTTGCCCATGAAGGCCCGCATTTTCGCCCGGTGCAGATGTTTGCCGAGCACTTCCCAGAGGAACGTCATGAATGCGCCCTTCGGGCGAATGCGCATTTCATGCACGAACAGCGTGCCGTGCGGCCCGTCGGGCGACAGCAGGTAGGCGAACTCGCCCTCCAGCACGCCGTCGACGAACCGCGTCAGCGCCTCGCGGCCCGGATCGAGCCGGACGATCTCCATAAGGATCCACGGATGCGTCGGGGCGTCGACGGCGACGCGGATCTGCTTGCCGATCCGCGGCTCGATGCCGCGCGGAAACGTCACGGTCACGCTTTTGTCCTGATTCCAGCGCGCGACCTTGTCCTCTTCGACGAGATACGGGTAAACAAATAGCGGCGGCGCGTCGATGCGGATTTCGAGCCGATAGGTCGCGATCGGCGCCGGCGCGTCCGCCGCGAGGCCGACGGCCGCGACCGCCAACAGACAAATGAGCGCCGGCCACGCGGCCCGGCCCGGATTTTTTTGCAGCATGGCCTACGTTATTCGCGCCACGGACGCATCGTCAACCGCCTTTGGCCGTGGGGAGCGGTTTGCTATATTGTGACGCGAACGCGGCGCCGATCCGGCCGCCGCGGCCCAATCGGGGGAACGCCATGCGCTGTACGCTCGTATTGCTGGCCGCCGTTTTCGCGATGCTGCTCGCGCTCGGCTGTTCGTCCAAAGGCGACGACGACACCGCCGGCCCGACCGACGACGATGCGTCGCCCGCGGGAGATGACGACGACGCCTCCCCTGTCGACGATGACGACGACGCCTCGCCCACCGACGACGACGCCTCGCCCGCCGACGACGACAGCAGCCCCCTGCCCGACGACTTCGTCGCGCCGTGGCCGCAGAGCAACGTCGAGCCGCGCGACTACAACGAAAACGTCGCCGCGGGTTTCTTGCGCCAGAAAGCGGACGCCTACGACCAGTGGCACATCGCCCACAACCAGCCGTATTATGGCGATTCGATCGGCGTCCAGTTTACCGATACGACTTACACCACCGTCGCCGCTTATTACGATTGGGGCGACAGTTGCGAATTCACGGGCATCCATCTCGGCAGCCAGGCGTGCCGCTACTATGTCACCAACGATCCGCAGGCCAAGGCCGAGGCCATCCTCGTCGCCGACGCGCTCGACGGCAATCTGAAGGTCACGCAGACGCCGGGTTTCATCGCGCGATATCGCGGCAAGCAGGAACTCCCGCTGTACCAGGGCGACGCCTGGTGCGAGAGCGACCCGACGTGCCACCACGTCGATTCGGGCCCGTTCGCGGGCGACGTCTGGTGGGGCAACACCAGCCGCGACATGTACAGCGGCTGGTTTTTCGGCATGTCGCTCGCCTACGACCTGATCGACGACGCCGCGACGCACGCGATGATCCGCGCCGATGTCGCCGAAGTCGTCCGCGCGCTCATCGAGCACAATTGGGTCATTCTCGACCAGAACGGCCAGCCGACCGACGCCGGCCCCGACGTCCTGCCGCCCTTCCAACTATCGTGGTTGACCGTCGCCTATCACATGACCGGCGATGCGCGCGTCAAGCAGGAGCTGCAAAAACGGCTGGTCGACAGCTACCGCCCGATTTTGGCGTTCGAGTGCATTGGCTTTTTCAATCGCTACGCCGGCTATTTCGGCAACTGCCTGTCGCACGAAACCTGGTACAATTTGCTGCGGCTCGCCAAGGTCTACTTCAGCCCGCACGAATATCAATACCTGCTCAACGTCTACAATACGCAAATCGACACCTACACGCGCCTGACGCACAACGCGTGGTTCACGGCTGTGTTGATGGGCCAAGGCGGCTATGCGCCCGCCCCGCCGCCCGACCCGTATCAGACCCAACTGCTCGACGACCTCACGGATTTCCCGCCGGCGCCGCATTTTCGCGTCCTGCTGCCGGCCAAGAATCCGGCGACATACACAGTCGACCCGATCTCGGAGCTGCTCTACGGGTTGCAGCAGGCCTTGCCGTGGCTCGGGCCGATGATGGGCAGCGTCGTGCCGCAAGCCTTGGACGCGTTCCCGGTCACGGGGTACTGCAGCGACGAATTCATTTTCCAAACCAGCCCGTTCGTCATCCAGCAATGCGGCGAGGGCAGCCCGACGAAAGTCGATGCGGGCGTCGATTTCCTGATCCCGTATTGGCTCGCAAGCTATCACAAATTCATTACGAAGGAGATGTGATGGGGGGGCGGGATTCGGCGTTCGGGATTCGAGGTTCGGGATTCGGGTTCCGGGGTCCGGGGTCCGGGATCCGGGTTCCGGGGCTCGGGATTCGGGACTTTCTTCAATCCCGATTGCTTGCAATAACCCCACTGACCCCGTCGATCTTGTCAACAGAAGGCGGTCTGGATCGGGTCACCCGTGATCCGCAGACTGATTTTTAGTTTCCCTCACGCGGAGGCCGCGGCGGAATAGCCGCTCTCCGCTTCGAGCAGCGCGATCAGCGCGGCGTGCGCCGTTTTCACTTCTTGCAGACCGGCCGGGCGGGTGGTCGCGTAGTGCTGCAGCAACCGCGACGCTTGCGCGAAGGCCGGCAGTTTGGCGAAACCCGCCAACGTGTCCAGCCACAGGAAGCACTCCATGATGATCAGCATGACCACCGTTTCGTTGACTCGGATTCGCCTGGCGATCAACAGCGCCGCGATGAAGGCCAATAGGAAGGGAAGAAAAAAGCGCCCGCCGCACCGGTCGTGGACCCGGTTTTGTCGTTGGATGGTTTCGATGTCGACGGCCTCACCGCTTTCATAGGCCGCGACCGCCATGTGCTCGGCCGCATGCCATCTGCCGATGAACGTTCTTATCAGCAAGAGCAACAGACACAGTTCGGCGGCGAGCACTGATAACACCTTAGCCAGCGACGTCAACGGCTGATTGAACACCGGATAACCTGGCTCCCGACACTGATGAACCTCCAGGGCGAGAAGCAGCCCCAATACGAGCCAGCTTTTCCATGATCGGACATTGAAAAGTATGATGATCATCCGCAGCAACCGCGGGATCGGCACGAATCGATGTCGAATGAGATAGCTGGCGTAACGCGGGCGGCGGCTGACGGTCGTCGTGATTTTTCCGCGCTTGTCGGAGCGGGCGGTCGCAATGAAATCGGCCGACATCAGGCTGATCCGGCGCCAGGTCGACACGCCGGCGACGAACTCGACCCGGTTCACAGACGAATCGCGCGGCGCTCGCGCGCCGAGGCGTACAGCGCGTCGATGACGGCCATATTCGCCACGCCGTCGGCGATCGGCCACCGCGGCGGCGCCTCGCCGCGGCAGGCGGCGACAAAATCCTCGGCCTCGAGCCGATAGGAATCGGCGGGCGCCACGATAATTTCCTCGTCCGGAACGTCCGGCCTGCGAATCACGATGCGCCCCGGCGCATCGCCCGGAACCCAGGGGGTCGTCAGCAGAATCGCCCCGGTTTCGCCGGCGATTTCCGCCCGGTGGCGTTCGAAATTCGTGATGGCGGTCTCGAAATGGGCGAGCACGCCGCCGGGGAATTCCAGCAGGCCGACGAGCACGTCGTCGACGCCCGCGCGGCGCTCGAAGGCGCTGGCCCACCGCGGCTCGCCGCCGGCGATCAGCCGCGAGAAATTGACGCAATAACAGCCGACGTCCATGAGGGCGCCGCCCGCGAGGGCCGGCGAGGCGCAGATCGCCGCGCGATCGTCGAGCCGGAACGTGAACTGACTGTGCAGCGCGCTGACCGCGCCGATCGCGCCGTCGCGAAGCAGTTCGCGAACGCGCCGCCATTGCGGGTGAAAGCGATACATGAACGCCTCGGCGACCGGCAGGCCCGTCTCGGCCGCGGCTTGCGCGATGGCGCGGGCTTCCGCGGCGTTAGCCGCGAGCGGCTTCTCGCACAGGACGGGCAAGGCGCGGCGCAGGGCCGCGATCGTCCATTCCGCGTGCATGCTGTTCGGCAGCGGGTTGTAGATCGCGTCGACTTCGCCGGATTGCAGCAGCGCGTCGTACGAACCGAACGCCCGCGGAATCCCATGAGCCTTTGCCCACGCGTGCGCCTTGGCCGGATCGCGGCTCGCCACCGCGGCGACCTCGCTGGTCTGGCTCGCGGCCACGCCGCGCATGAACGACAACGAGATATTCGCCGTGCCGAGGATGCCCCAGCGCAACGGCCGCGCCGGCGCGTAGGCTTGGTCTGCGTTGTTCATTGACGCCCCCTGGCGGCCAACTGGGCGGCCGATTTCACACGTTCCATTAACGGTCAGTGGTTTTCATCTTACACGGCGCCGGACGGACGATAAAGGAACCCTCCGCGCGGCGTTTTGACGAATTGTCGAGTTTTCTTGCACAACCCCCTGGTCTTTAGCAACTTTTTTATGTATTTCTCTCCCGGTTTTTACAGCAATTTTATGCACGTTCGCGCACAATTGCTTTTTCTCAACCCGCTTCGGCCGCCGATTTCGGCGCGCCGCGGCAGGCGCGCATACGGGACCCGCGTGCGGTCCGGAGGCAGTTGATGAAGATCACTTTTTTCCTGACGCCGAAGGCGGAAGTCGCGTGGGTGCTGACGACGGCGACGATGCGCCAGGCGCTCGAGCGCATGGAACGGTCGCGCTACCAGGCCGTCCCGATTCTCACGCCCGACGGCCGGTACGACAGCACGCTCGCCGAAGGCGACCTCCTGTGGCACATGAAGCGCAATCCGGAACTGCGCTTCGCGGACACCGAACGCGTGCCGCTGTCGACCATCGCCAAGCGGCTCACCGTGCACGCGGTCGGCATCAACGCCGAGATCGAAGACCTGCTCGCCCTGGCGCTCGAACAAAACTTCGTGCCCATCGTCGACGACCGCGAAGTGTTTGTCGGCATCGTGCGCCGGCGGGCCATCTTGGCGTTTTTCCAAGACAAAATGGCCGGGGTGCTCCGCCAGCCGGAGTGACCGCAACGCCGCGGGAACCGCTGTCCGAAATTCCTTTTGGCCCGTCGACAATCGCGCTTGACAACGCCCGGCGCCGGGTGGTAGACGAACACCGGCGGGGAAACTGAAGGCAAATTCAGTTTCAGCGCTACGCAACCTGAAGCCCAATGCATTTCGTTCGGGGTCTCGACGTGAAGTTTCGGCGCATGAAGGATAGCCGGCGCGGCCAGATCATGGCCGCCGCGCGCCGCGTCTTCGCCGAAAAGGGCATCGCCGTCGGCATCGCCGACATCGCCCGCGCCGCCGACATTTCCGTGGGCGGCTTCTACCTCTACTTCCAGAACAAAGAAGACCTGCTGCGGCAACTGCTCGACGAGACCGGCCGCGAAGTGCGCGCGGCGCTGGCGACGGCGTTCGCCGCGCCGGGCGAGCCGCTGGCGCGTTTCGAGCGGGCCGGCCATGCCTTCTTCCGCGAAATCTGCGGCCGGCGGCGCGACGCCTTGATCCTGCTGCTGCGCGAGTCGGTCGGTTTCAGCGCCGAGGTCGAGGAACTGCGCAAACGCCTGTTCCAGCAACTGACCGACGACGTGGCCGACGCCATCCGCCGCGTCAGCGGCCGCAACGGCCGGCGCGGCAAACGGCAGGCGCAGGTGGCGGCGCTCAGCATTTTCGGCATGCTCGAACGCGTCGCCTATCATTATTTTATCTGGGAAACCGGTTCGAAAGACCGGCGCAAGGTCGAAGAAGAAGCCCTGGCCTTCGTGCGCGACGGCCTGGGCAGCGTTCTGTTGGCCGGAGGTTGAATGCCCTTGATGAAAGGCGCGCTGCACACGCACACCACGCTCTCCGACGGCCGCATGACGCCCGAGGAAGTGTGCGCGACGTACGCCGAACTGGGCTTCGACTTCATCGCGATCACCGATCACGATTACCTGCTGCGGCCCGATCACCGCGCGCGATTGCCGGAGTCGACCGCGAGCCTGCTCGTATTCCCCGGCGCGGAACTCACGATCCACGAGCGTGGTTACATTCACGTGAATCGCATTGAAGGCGAACGCGAAGTGCTCCACATTTTCAATCACCCGGCCGAATACGATCTGCCGCTCGACGATTTGTTGCAGGTGCTGGAGGCCGTGGCGCGCAAGGTCCCGATCGACGCGGTGGAGATTTCCGCCCAGGGCTTTTACACGGCGACGTGGGACGACCCGCGCATTCCGTATCCGAAAGTCGCTTCCGACGACAGTCACACCAGGCAAAGCTGCGGCCGCGCCTGGATCGAAGTGGATTGCGAACGCGATCGCGATGCGATCATCCGCGCCATTCGGGCCGGCGAGGCGAAACCGCGCTTTCGCTGATCCGACGGGCGCCCAACAGCCGTTTTGACGGGAGGCGTCGATGGATTTTTCTTTCACCCCGGAACAACTCGCCTTTCGCGAGCAGGTGCTGAAGTTCTCCGCCAAGGAGATCGCGCCGCTTGCCGAGGAAATGGACCTCAAGGCCGAATGGAGTTGGGAGGCCTGGCGCAAGATGGGCGACTTTGGCCTGCTCGGCCTGCACTATCCCGAAGAATACGGCGGGGCCGGCGCTGATGTGGTCACGACCTGCGTCGCCGGCGAGGCGCTCGGCGAGGGCGGCGCGGACAGCGGCCTGATGCTCGCGTACGGCGCGCACTCGTTCCTCTGCGGCGACACGATCCTGCGCCACGGCACGCCGGAGCAGAAGAAAAAATACCTGCCGGGCATCGCCTCGGGGAAGCTCGTCGGCGCGATGGGCCTGACCGAACCCGGGGCCGGCTCGGACGCGGCGGCGATCGCCACGCGCGCCGATCGCGTCGGCGACAAATGGCGGCTCAACGGCACGAAGATGTTCATCACCAACGGCCCGATCGCGGACGTGGTCGTCGTGTTCGCGGTGACCAACAAGGAAGCGGGGCCGATGGGCATTTCAGGCTTCATCGTCGAAAAGGACACCCCCGGGTTCCGCGTCGGCAAGGTGCTGCACAAGATGAACGTGCGCGCCAGCCAAACCTCCGAATTGATCTTCGACAACGCGGAAGTCCCGGCCGAAAATCTGCTCGGCCAGGAAGGCATGGGCTTCGTGGTCGCGCTCGGCGCGCTCGAATGGGATCGCTCGGCGCTGCTGGCGCCCGGCATCGGCGCAGCGCGCAAGTTGCTGCGCGATTGCACCAAGTACTCGAATGAGCGCAAGCAGTTCGGCCGGCCGATTTTCGAATTCCAGGCGATTCAGCACAAGCTCGCCGACATGCGCATCTACTGCGAAACCGCCCGCCTGCTGCTGTATCGCGTCGCCTGGAAAAAAGACCAGGGCCAGCCGCTGAACCACCTCGAGGCGTCGATCGCGAAGCTCTATGTCGGCGAATACGGCTTGGCGTTCGGCAACGACGCCGTCCAGATTCACGGCGGCTACGGCCTGATGCACGAATACCCGGTCGAGCGCTTCTACCGCGACGTCAAGCTGGGCTCGATCGGCGGCGGCACCAGCGAAATCCAGCGCATGATCATTGCCCGCACCCTTCCGGGAGACAAATAATGAATTACGAATACAACACTGAACAACAGGCCGCGTTCAAAACCTTCGCCAAACTTTGCCGCGAGCAAATCGCGCCGCACGCCAAAGAAATGGACCGCGGCGGCCCCGCGTCCGAGGCGCGCCTGCGCGCCAATCTCGTGCGGCTGGGCGAGTTCGGCTATTTGGGAATGTCGTATCCGGCGGCGTACGGCGGCGGCGAGCGGCCGCTCGTCGAAGCGGTCGTCTTCAACGAAGAATTGTCGCGCGCCTGCCCCTCGACCTTCCTGTCGGCGGGCGCTTCGGTCGGCCTCGGCGGCGGCCCGATTCTCCGTTTTGGCAGCGAAGCGCAAAAGAAGCGCTGGCTGCCGGAATTGGCCGCCGGCCGCGCCATCGGCGCGCTCGGCCTGACCGAGCCCGATTGCGGTTCGGACCTGGCGTCGCTGCGCACGCGGGCCCGCGAAACCGCCGACGGCTGGGTGCTCAACGGGACCAAAATGTTCATCACCAACGGGCCGATCTGCGATTTCGCGGTCGTCCTGGCGAAGATCGAGAAAGACGGCAAAGAGGCCGGCATGGGCCTCTTCCTCGTCGAGCGCGGCACAAAGGGATTTTCCACCGGGGCGCCGCTGGAAAAAATGGGCTATCACGGTTCGCCGACCGGCGAGCTGATTTTCGAAGATTGCGCGTTGCCGCGCGAGGCGCTGGTCGGCGAGGCCGGCCACGGCTTCGGGCAGGCGCTTCGCACGTTGCAGGGCGGCCGCGTGGGCATGGCGGCCGGCGCGATGGGGGTCGCGCAAGCGTGCTTCGACGAGTCGGTCAAGTACGCGAACCAGCGCAAGACGTTCGGCCACAAGATCATCAAATATCAGGAAATCAGTTTCAAGATCGCCGATATGAAAATGATGCTGGATGCGGGCCGGCTGTTGACCGCCCGCGCGGCGTGGCTGCTGGACATCGGCGATGCAGAGGCGGACGTCGTCGGCCGCTGCGCCAAGATCTTCGCGAGCGAAGCGGCGACCAAGATCAGCGGCTGGGCCGTCCAAATTCACGGCGGCTACGGCTACATGAACGAATTCGCGGTCGAGCGGCTCTACCGCGAGGCGAAGCTGGGCGAGATCGGCGAAGGCGCCAACGAGATTCAACGCATCGTGATCGCGCAGGATTGTTTGTCGCGCTGGACGTAGGCGAACGCCGGGCCGAGCGGCCGGCGGACTTGGGGGGCGCGCCATGAACGAACCGAAAAACGTCGTCGAGATGTTTCTGCAGAAGGTCCGCGAGCGCGGCGACGCGGGGGCGTTGCGGTGGAAACGCGGCGGCGCGTGGGTCGGCCTGTCGTGGAACGACTGGGAGCGCGAGGTCCGGCGGTTGGCGCGCGGGCTTGTCAAACTGGGCCTCCAGCCGCGCGAAACCGTGACGATCGCGTCGGCGAACCGGCCCGAATGGGTCCATTTCGATCTGGCGGTGCAGATGGCCGGCGGCGTGATGGCCCCGATCTACCCGTCGGTGACCGCGGTCGAGGCGCGCTACATCGTCAACAACAGCGAGGCGCGATTCGCCGTCGTCGAAAACGAAGCGCAGTTGGCCAAGCTGCTGGAGAACCTTGCGGCCACGCCCAAGCTGGAAAAAATCCTGCTGCTCGAAGGCGGCAGCCGCCATTCGCTGGTCATGAATTACGAGCGCTTTCGCGAATTCGGCGCCGATATCGACGATCGCGCGGTCGATGAGCGCTGGCAGGCGATCGCGCCGAGCGATCTGGCGATGTTCGTCTACACCTCGGGCACGACGGGCCAGCCGAAGGGCGCAATGCTCACGCACGACAACGTGCTCTTCGTCACCGCCGCCGTGCTTAACGTAATGAAAATCGGGCCGGGCGACGTGGTGCTCAGTTATCTGCCGCTCAGCCACGTCTACGAACGCGTCGGCGGCTTTTACCCGTCGATGCGGGCCGGCCTCGAAATCAACTTCGCCGAAAGCCTCGACAAAATGCCGGCCAATTTGCTGGAGGTGCGGCCGACGATCTTCGCGACCGTGCCGCGGGTGCTCGAGAAAGTCTACGCGGCGATTCAGGCGAAGATCGCGTCCGCGTCGCCGGCCGCCAAACGCCTGTTCGCCTGGGCGCTCGACCTCGGCCGGCGCACCGCGCCCTTCCGCCTGGAAAACCGGACGATGCCGCTCGGCTTGGCGGTGCAGCATCGGCTCGCGCGGGCGCTTGTCTACGACAAAATCGCCGCCCGCTTCGGCGGGCGCGTGCGGCTGCTGGCCGTCGCCGGCGCGCCGATGAGCCGGGAAATCGCCGAATTCTTTTTCGCCCTCAACGTGCTGACGCTCGAAGGCTACGGCATGACGGAATGCACGGCGCCCGCCTCGTTGAACACACCCGAAAAACACCGTTTCGGCACGGTCGGCACGCCGCTGCCGGGCGTCGAAATCAAGATCGCGCCGGACGGCGAAATCCTGATGCGCGGCCGCTCGGTCTTCGCCGGCTACTACCGTATGCCCGACGCCACCGCCGAGGCGCTGCAAGACGGCTGGCTGCACAGCGGCGACATCGGCGAATTCGACGCCGACGGCATGCTGCGCATCACCGATCGGAAGAAAGATTTGATCGTCACCTCCGGCGGCAAGAACGTCGCGCCGCAAAAAACCGAAAATATGATGATCGCCGACCCGTACATCGCCCAGGCGGTGGTCGTCGGCGACCGGCGCAACTACCTCACGGCGCTCATTTCGCCGGCGCTCGACGCCATCCGCCCGCTCGCCGCCGAGCGCGGCTTCGCCCTGCCCGAGCGCGCGGCCGTGGCCGACTGCGCGCCGCTGGTGGCGCTGATTCGCGAGCGCGTCGAGGCGATCAACAGTCAATTGGCGAGCTTCGAAACGATCAAGGATTTCCGGCTGCTCGATCACGATCTCAGCCAGGAAACCGGCGAACTGACGCCGACGCTGAAAGTCAAACGCAAAGTGGTGCAAGAAAAATTCCGCGGGCTCATCGATGAAATGTACCTCTCCGGCGCGCCGCGGCCGAAAGGTGGGTCCGCATGAACCTGGTGGATTATTTCCGCGAGAAAACCGCCGCGTACGCCGACCATCCGTTCCTTTTCTTTTTCGATGAAACGTACACCTACGGCGAATTCGCCCGGCGCGCTCGCCAACTGGCGGCCGGCCTGCAGCGGCTCGGCGTGAAAAAGGGCGATTTCGTGCACGTGCTCGTCGAGAACTCGCCGGAAACGCTGCTCAGCTATTTCGCCATTCAGTTTCTCGGCGCGATCGCCGGGCCGATCAACGGCTGGTGGAAAGCCGAGGAAGTGCGCTTTTTGCTCAACGATTCCCGCGGCGAGACGCTCATTGTCGGGACGCAATATCTGGGAATTCTCGACGCGATCCGCGCCGACTGCCCGCACCTGAAACGCGTGATCGAAATCGGCGGCGCGTCGCGGCCGGGCCACGTGTCGTTCGAATCGCTGCTGGACGACGCCGTGGACGCGCAGGCGGCCCAAGTCGGCGACAACGAACCGAGCTTCATTTTTTACACCTCGGGCACAACCGGCGAACCGAAGGGCGTGCTGCTGTCGCACAAGAACGTCGTCGCCGACATCGAGGGTTTCCAAGATCTGCTCGGGCTGCCGGAATTCTGCCGCATCATGGTTTTCTTGCCGCTGTTTCACGTCAACGCGATGCTCACCAGCTATTCGAGCCTGTTCAAAGGCCATGCCATCGTGTTGCGCAAGAAATTCTCCGCGCAGGAATTTTGGCCGGCGGTGGAAAAATACAAGGTCAATTTCTTCTCGGCCGTGCCGGCGGTTTATCATATCCTGCTCAAAGACCCCGGCCGCGCGAGCTACGATACGAGTTCGCTAATGTTCGGCATTTGCGGGGCGGCGCCGATGCCGGTCGAGACCTTCAACGAATTCGAGCGCGTCTTCAAGATTCCGATCATCGAAGGCTACGGCCTGACCGAAGTCACCTGCGTCTCGACGGTCAATCCGCGCGTCGGCGTGCGCAAGGTCGGGTCGATCGGCCTGCCGATCAACGGCCAGGAAATCAAGATCGTCGATGAAGACAACCGCGAATTGCCGACCGGCCAGCCGGGCGAGATCGTCATTCGCGGCGACGCCGTGATGCTCGGCTATTACAACCGGCCCAAAGAAACGGCGGCCACGATCGACGCGGCGGGATTTCTGCATACCGGCGACGTCGGCTATCGCGACGCGGACGGCTACATCTTCATCGTCGATCGCATCAAGGAGATGGTCATTCGCGGCGGCGAAAACATCTACCCGAAGGAGATCGACAACGCCCTCGCCTTCCACCCGACGGTCAGCGAAGCCGCGTGCGTCGGCGTGCCCGACAAGGACTTGGGCGAAGAAGTCAAAGCGTTCGTGATCTTGAAGGAAGGCCAATCGGCGACGGCGGACGAACTGCGCGCGTTTCTTGCCCAGCGGCTCGCCGATTTCAAGATCCCGCGCTATTTCGAGTTTCTCGACCGCGATTTTCCGCGCAACCCGGTCGGCAAGATTTTGAAAAAAGTGTTGAAGAAATGGGCGGTCGAGGGCGTGCCCGAGCGATCGCAGACGAAATAAGGCGTGTTTGTTTTTCGCCATTAGCAACCGGAGGTAAAGCGATGACCAAACGAGCGGCGATTTGCGCCGTAGCGCAAACCAGCTACGAGCGCGACAAATGGTACATTCGACACCAGGGCATGGTGTGGGAGGTGGTCGAGCAATTGCTCAAGTCCACCGGCCTGGACTACGCCGAGGACACGGGCATCGGCCAAATCGTCACCGTGTCCGACGATCTGTTCGACGGCCGGACCATTTCCGATGCGGCGGTGACCGACGCCGTGGGCGCGCATTTCCGCGCCGAGGAAAAGGTGTCGCAGGACGGCGCGATGGCGGTTTATTACGCGCTGTCGTTGATCCTGTCGGGGCACACGGATTTGGTGCTGATCGTGGGGCACTGCAAGGAGAGCCAACCGGGCAGCCGGCGGCTCGTGACGCACCTGGCGTTCGATCCGTTCTTCACGCGGCCGGTTGGGCTCGATTACGTCGGCGCGGCGGGTCTGCAGGCGCAGGCCTACCACGCGAAAACGGGCCTGAAGGCCGAGCAACTGGCCGACGTGGTCGTGCGCGCGCGGAAAAACGCCGCCAAAAATCCGCAGATCAAGGATCTGCCGGCGGTGACGGCGGCCGACGTGCTCGCCTCGCCGATGCTCGCCGACCCGATTCGCGAATTGATGATGTACCCGGTCACCGATGCGGCGGTCGGCATGATCGTCGCCTCGGAAGAGCGCGCCAAAAAGCTGACCGACAAGCCGGTGTGGATTACGGGCGTCGGCTGCTGCTACGACAGCTTCTTCCTTGGCGACCGCGATCTGACCAGCAACTTCGCGCTGAAGAACGCCGCCAAACGCGCCTACGCGATGGCCGGCGGCGACGGCGCGGACGTGTATGAACTCAGCGATATGTACGCCTACCAAATGCCGTTGTGGGCCGAGGGCCTCGGCCTGTGCGGCGCCGGCGAAGGCGCCAAATGGCTCGCCGCGGGCGGCCCGGACAAGAAAAACGTCAACCTCGCCGGCGGCACGCTCGCGGGCGCACCGATGATTCTCGGCGGCCTGACGCGCGTCATCGAAGCGGCCCTGCAACTGCGCGGCGAAGCCGGCGCGCGGCAAGTCCGCGGCGCCAAACGGGCCGTCGCGCACGGCAGCACCGGCCCCGCGGGACAGCACCACACCGTCGTGGCGCTCGCGAACGAGGGAGGACGCTGACCATGAAACATCGAAACGTAGGCATTATCGGCGTCGGGCAAACGGTGCATTCCAGCCACCGCGAAGACGTCAACCAACCCGAGTTGATCCATGAAGCGGTCACCGCGGCTCTCGCGGACGCCGGCATGACCATGGCCGACGTCGACTGCGTCGTCCACGGCAACATGGAACTTTTCGAAATGATCCATCAACCCGATATGTGGCACGTCATCGGCGACGGCGCATACGGCAAGCCGGGCATCCGCGTGACCACCGGCGGCACCACCGGCGCGACGCTCGTTTGCGCCGCCGATGCGCTGGTCGCCAGCGGCCTGCACGACATTGTGCTCGCCATCGGCTTCGAGAAGCTGCAAGAAGGCCACACGAC
>CAZHPN010000131.1:0-17795 GCA_964534375.1 uncultured bacterium
AGATGCGGACATCTTTAACTGCTTATACTGCGGACATCTTGAGTGTCTGTTACACTTCCCCCTTCTTCCATTGACAGACCCGGAACCGCGCCCGTATTCTTGCGCCACCATTTCGGGGGTTCGATGCCAGAGGCGGCGCAGCGGGGGCAGGTGAAGAAGGCGCGGATGTGGCCGGCGGCGATTTGGTTGCCGCTCGCCGCCGTCGCCACGCTGGTGGTTTACAAAGACCTGCCGCACACGCCGTTTTTTCTCGACGACTACCTGCACCTGCACCTGATCTCGAAGTTCAAGCAGCCCTTCGAGCCGTTCTACACCGACATTTTCATGGGCGCGTTTTTCCGGCCGGCGATCACGATTTTCTGGACGCTGGATCACGCGTGGCACGGCCTGAACGCCTCGGGGTACTACGTCTCGAACATCGGCTACCTGCTGCTGTCGCTCGCCGCGCTGTACGCAGTGATGCACAATCTGACGGGCTCGCACGTGCTGTCCGGCCTGACGACGCTGCTGTTCACCCTGAGCCCCGTGACGGGCGTGGGCGTCGAGTGGCTCTCCAACCGTTTCGACTTGATTGGCACATTGTTCTTTCTGGTGTCCACGCTGCTGTTTTTGCGGTACGCCCGTTTTCGCCGGGCGGCGGATTGGGGCTTGTCGCTGTT
Source organism: uncultured bacterium (assembly GCA_964534375.1). Classification (GTDB taxonomy): domain Bacteria; phylum Lernaellota; class Lernaellaia; order Lernaellales; family Lernaellaceae; genus CAZHPN01. The sequence goes on from CAZHPN010000131.1 coordinate 660, forward strand.
TTTCGCGATCGTCGCCTTTTTCTGCAAGGAAATTACGATCGTCCTGCCGGTGACCCTGCCGCTGTGCGCCGCGTTTATGTTCCTCTACCGCGCGCCGCAGCGTTTCGACGCCGAACTGGTGCGCCGGCTGTTTTCGTTTACGACGCCGTATTTCACGGCGGCGGCGGCGTTCATCATCTGGCGTTATTTGGTGATCAACAGCTTCGGCGGCTACGTCGGCGAGACCAAAGAGCCGCTGACGCTGGTTTACTTCCTCTTCTTGTGGCGCAGCCTGGGCGAATATTTTTGGCTGGCGCGTTCGTTCTTCATTGTCGCCCCGCTGGCGCTCGTCAGCATCCTGTTGCTGGCGAAGCCGAATTTCTACGGCCGCAACAAACTGTTCCTGTTCGGGTTGGCGTTCGCCGTGATCACCGCGTCCCCGCTGGCGATGATTCTCAAGTTCCGCGCCGTCATGAGCTACATGACGCCCCGTTTCTTCTTCCTGCCGAACATCGGGGCCCTGATCGCGCTGGCGGCGTTATACGACCCGCGCGGCGGCCGGGCGCGGCGCGTGGTCGCCGCCGTTCTGATCGCCGCCGTCGCCGTGTTCATGGGCTTGAACAACTACATTCTCGTCCACAAGTGGAGCCGCGACAAAACCCGGATGGCGGCAAAGATGGACGCCATGGTCGCCGCGTTTGAAGTCGGCTTGCCGCAGCAGGCCGCGTCGCCGTCGGCGATCGTCTATTCGTGCCTGCCCGGCCTCGACGTCGCGCTCGACTCCGCGGTCAAACTGCGGCATCCCGATTTCGAGAGCCGGTTCTTCTTTTTGCACTGCCAGGGGCCGACGCAGACCGTCGCGGCCAAATCGCTCTATCTCCAAAATCGGCGGCTGCTCAATTTCCCGGCTTCGTTCGCGCGCAATCCTTGCGAATACGACGATCTGATCTACGGCGTGGTCGATACGGAGCCGAAAGCGGTGCTCGACCAACTGCGCGCCGGCGTTCCCGAAATGGTCATGGACCTCGATCGCGAGGGCAACATTATCTTGCTCGATCGCGCCCAACTGGCGAAAATGATCAAGACGCGTTTCGGCATCGACATCGACGAGACCCCGCCCGAAGCGGCCCGTCACGGCTAGCCGGGGCCGGGGGGCAAGGCAGGCAACCAGGATGCACCCGATGAGACGATTTTCGACGAACCGACCCCCGCGCGGCGGCCTGCTTGCGCCAGGTCTGCTGCTGATCGCGTTGCTGGCGGCGCTGGCGGCGGCGTCGGGCTGCGAAAAAACGAAGAAAAGCTCGTTCCCCAACGTCTTGCTGATCAGCGTCGACACGTTGCGCGCCGACCGCCTCGGCTGCTACGGCGGCGCCGCCGGCATCACCGGCATGATGGACTTTTGGGCCCAGCGCGGCGTGCGCTTCGCCAACGCCTGGTCCGCCGCGCCGTGGACGCTGCCCAGCCACGCCTCGGCGATGACCGGTCTGTATCCGACCGAGCACCGCGCCATCGACGACAAGATCAACATCGACAAGTCCGCGCCGATGTTGGCCGAGCGCCTGCACGCCGCCGGTTTCGTCACCGCCGCCTACGTCAGCCACTATTACCTCGGCGAGGAATACGGCTTCGGCCGCGGCTTCGACGACTTCTACATCACGCCGGGCGCCAAAGCGGACGAAATGGTCGCCAAGGCGTCGCGCTGGGTCCAGCGGCGCAAGCCGGGCAAGCCGTTCTTCCTGTTCCTGCACCTGTTCGATGCGCATTCGCCCTATCAGCCGCCGGTGGACATCGCCAAGAAGCACTACCCGGCCGATGTCGATTTTCTCGTCGCGGGCACGACCAAGGACATCATGTCGGTCGTCAACGAATGGCCGAGCGACACGGCGAAGAAAAAGCTGCGGGCGTTGCGGTCGTTGTACGAGGGGTCGATCGAATTCGTCGACAAGCAGCTTGAGGTGCTGTTCAAGTCGTTGCAGGACGAAAAACTCGACCAGAATACGCTGATCATCCTGATGTCCGATCACGGCGAAGAGTTCATGGAGCACGGCCTGATGGAGCACGGTTTCTCGCTCTATCAGGAACAGCTCCGCGTGCCGTTCATCTGGTATTACCCGCCGGGTTTGCCCAGCGGCAACGTCGTCGAAACGCCGGCGAGCCTGATCGACCTGATGCCGACGTTGCTCGATTTCCTCCATCTGCCGCCGGTCGAGAAGATCTCCGGCAAATCGCTGAAGCCGTTGCTGCTCGACCCGGCCGCCGCCTATCCGCCGCGCCTGCTGCTGGCGGAAACCCGCCGCCAGGGACCGGATCGCGTCGCGGCCATCAAGGATTTCAAGAAATACGTTTATTCGCCGCCGTTTCGGCTCAACGGCCGCCTGTTCGAAGAGAAATTCTTCAACCTGCGCGACGACCCGGGCGAACTGAAGAACCTCTTCGGCTCGAACAGCGTCGAAGCGCAGAAACTGGCCGGCGAAATGTTCGAGTCGGGTTTGTATGTGCTGCGGCGCGTCTGGCATTTGCAATGGGGCGCCGCGAAAGGCGACGCCAGCCTCAAGGGTGAAGTGCGGACCGACGGCAAAATCGTCTATCTGTACAAAGAGAACACCATTTACGACACCGACGACGCCGGTCTGCTGGTTTCGACGGAATTCCCGTGGAATAAGACCGACGAGAAGAAGATCACTTTCGTCAACATCGACCCGACCGTCAACGGCTTCTCGTTCAGCCCCGAACCCGAGACGGCGCCGATCACCGTGCAGTTGTACTTCAACGGCAAAGAAGACGCCTCGCGCATCTGGCTCGGCGGCCCGAAGAACAAGGCGTCCGCCGGCCACTTCACGCTCGATCGTCCGGTGGCGTTGGAACCGGGGGCCCAGCCGCCGCCGGGCGGCGTGCTGATCTGGTGCGACGGCGTTTGGGTCAACGCCAAGCAAGTGCTGCGTGCGCAGGTCGGCGATCCGATCAAGCTGGCGCCGCAGGTTGTCGAGCGGCTGCGAAGTCTGGGATACTTGCAGTAGGCCGACGCCGGGGGATGCCGGCGAAACGCTGCTGTTCGCACGTCTGGACGAGACATGACGGAGCCAAATCAGCGGGCGGACCTTGCCCCAAGAGTTGAACGTGGAGGGCCGCGCCGCCTTTTCTATTTTCTCGCCGCGCTGGCCGCACTGGTCTATACGTTTCGCTTTTTCGTCTACGCATACTACGATCGCGACCACCTCAATAACGGCTTTCCCGCCGCCGCGTTGGTCGATCGGTTTCCCGCACCGATGTCGCAGTTTCAATTTGGGCAAAGTCACGGGCTGTTCGTCTATGGGGCGCTGTTGACGCCGGTCTACTATTGGGCCGGCTCGCGATTGCTTTGGATCAAGTTCGTCGGCGTATTGTTCGCCGCCGCGGGGTTGTTCTTTTGGACGCTCAATATCCGCCGCGCCTTCGGCCGCACGGCCGCCGTCTTTTTTCTTCTGTTCTGCATCGTCCCGCCGCCGTCTTTCGAATGGAGCATTCACTGTGCGTTTTGGGGAAACCACCTGGAGAGCATTTTCTTCTCCGGGCTGCTGTTTTATCTCTTTTTGCGCCTGCGCGACTTTCCGGGTTTCGTGAGCAATTCCTTGTTTTGGCTATTGGCGGGCTTCGCCGCATTTTTTTGCAAGCAGAACCTTTCGTTGGCGGCGGCGCTGGCGATCGGGTTTGTCTGGCGTTGGAAATGGCGCGGCGTCGTCCGGCTGCTGCTCCCCGGCGCGGTTTTTTTCGGCGCGGCGTATCTCTGTTTGCTGCCGGGGCTGCGGCTGCAAGAAGTCAACGTCACGGATCTTCACGCGATGGGCGGAAGTTTGGCGCGCCTTTTCGTCAACCGGTTGCCACGGCTGGCGCAGTACGACGTCTTTCGCGCGCCGCCGCTTGGGCGGATGTTCGGCGGCTGGCGGGATTTTCGAGCGTTCGGTTGTCCGGTAGGGTCGCTGCTCAATTATCCGCTGCTGTCGTTCCTGTTTCTCGCGGCTGCCGCGGCGGGCATCGCTGCGATTTTTCCGGTCGCGTTGTCAGCCGGCGACCGCGAATGGTTGGAGTTTGCGTTCTTGCTGCTTTTTCAACTGCTGTTCTGGTGCGTGGGCTATATGGTCTTCACGGCGGGGGTGGAGGCCGCCGGGGACGGGTCGACCGATTTCTTTGGCGTGCGTTACTTCTTGCCGATTTTCCCGATTTTGCTGGCCTTCGTTTGTGTCCGGCTGTCGTCCTGGCCGCGCCTGGCGCAGTGGGCGATCGCGGCCCCGCTGTTGTTCGCGGGGGCGCTTCACGCCGTGACGTATTTTCCGGTCGACCAGGTCCGTTTCGGCGAGCAGTGGCGCGAATTGGCGAACCGTCGCGGCGACGATTATGTCGAGATGATCGGACCGCACTTGGATTGGCCCGGCGATTGGGCGGCGGCGACGGAGATCGTCGCGAAATTGCCGCTCGCGTGGCGCGATTTCGGCTGGGTGGCCTTCGGCCGACGCTATGGGTCGGAAGAGCACAGCGACGAGATTTTCGCCGACCCTTCGCTGTCGCATGCGCAAAAGGCTCTGATCGCAACGGGGTGGGGCGAATGGCTGGGCGTGGCCGAGTCCGCCGCTTCGGCCGCGGGCTCGTCCGACTGGCTCGTCTTTGCGCGCCGGGCGTCGCCGACGGCAAACCGGTTGGACGCGGCGTTGGCGGCGCGTTTCGCCGAGGGGCTGGGGGTCGGCGAAACCGAGCGACTCGTCCAGGGGGAGCGCCGGACGCTGGATCGCATCACGCGACCGAGCCGGCAACCGGCCGCCGAGGACTGCGAACCATCGGCGGCGCTGCGTGTTCTGCGGGAATTGACGCCACAATTAGGCGCGACCGAGTTTTTCACCGCGTTTTTCAAGGGCGCCGGCTTCGGTCTTTGGCGATTCGGGCTCGGACTCTGCGAATACAGCCTTTGGAACGCTTCGGGGGCGGCGGCCTGGACGAGCGAATCCACGAACCGATACGCCCATTATTGGTCGTGCGGCTTCGGAATCGAAGATACGCCGGTCGCGCTGAGATCCTTTTGGGCCGGCTATGCCGAGGGCCGCGCGGAATTCATCCGCCGCAATTATCGTTGACCCAGGCCCGCGACCACGGCCGGGGACGCCCGCGCGGGCGTCCCGAACCGTGCGCGTTGCGAACTACTTCATGGCCGTGGCGACGGGGCTCGGACCGGCGTGGTCGAGCGCCGCGCGCAGGCCCTTCGCCAGATTCTCGGCGGACCCTACGCCCCAGAAGTCGACGTAGAGCATCCGCGGCTTGTCGTCGGTCATGTGTTGATCGATCGACGCGATTTCGATGTTCGATCCGCGGAGGGCTTGCAGCACGAGGCGCAACGCCGAACGCGGCACGGCGAAACCGCCGCTTACCACGGCGCGTTCATCCGAGCCGATGAACGCCGCCCAATCGCCGACGCCCATATCGGCGCCGATCGGCTTGCCGGCGACGTCGACCTGGCGGGCGCTGACGAATTTATAGACGCCCTCGTTCAGCGCGCCTCTTTCGCGCAGAATCGTTTGCAGCTTCGCGATATCCAGCCTGGTTCGGGCCGGATCGATCGCGGCCCGTTCCAACGGTTCGCGATGCGCGGCTTTGATCTCGCCGAACACCTTGCCGATCGCGGCCGCCATCGCGAATTGGTCGCCGGCCCCCTCGATCCGCAACGTCATGATTCGCGGCGAGTCGCCGAGCAAGGCGTTGTGGAGCGAGACCACGTCCAAACCGTTGTCGAGCGCGACGGTCAGCACGGGGTTGACCTCATTCTCCGCCAACGTGAACGCGGCCGTGGCGAGCGTGCTGCGGCCCAACGAGCGGAACGCGGCCCACGACTCCAGCCCCATCGCCGGCGTGACGCGCACGCCCTCGGCGAAGACGCGCAGATCGCCCCGCGGTTCCGACACGCGGAACGTTTGCTCGTTGATGTCGTATTTTCCTTTGACGCCCGTCAGATTTTCGATCTTGGCGGTGTCGAGCGCCCGGTTGTCGCTCGCTTTGGCCGCCGGATGCGCCGGGGCGCCGGCCGCCGGCGCGCTCACGGTCGAGAGCACGCCGTGCTCCAAGGCCGGCCATTCGCCCGATTCCGCCGCCGTGTAGGCCGCCGCGACCAACAACCCGGCTACCGCGAACGCCAGGATGACGAGTTGTGTATCCCGTTTCATGGCATTTCTCCTTTCCTCATGTCCCCGCCGGCGTTGCGGTAAGCGCCTGCGGATTTCCGGCGAAAAACTAAGTTCGCCGCCAGGGCTGTCAAGACCGCTGAGCCAAGGAAGGCTCCTGAGCCTCTTCGAGAGTTTCGGGGACACAATACTTAACGAATGAATGGCGCTAGATTGTGGCGTGCACGGAGCGATGGCGCGAATCGCAAAAGTCGCGGTTGACGCCGAACCACAGGCGCCCCATCGCCGTTCCGGCCGACCGCCGGGCGACGACGCCGTTCTCGATCGCGAGGAAGAACGTTGAAACGACCCGTCCCCGCGACCACGGAAACGATGACCGGAACCGCGCGCGAGAGGGGTTAAGTATTGTTTCCCCGGAATTTGTTGGGACTGGGGGCTGGGGACTGGGGACCGGGGTTCGGAAAAGGCCAGCCGACCACTGCTCACTGTTCGCTGTTCACGGTCTTGCCGTTGGCGTCTTATTTACCCCGTATTTTTCCAATTCGCCCGCGTCTTGCCGGGAGCGCAGGCGTCCCCACCTGCATGGCTTCATGGGCGCCGGAGGACAGGCGCGCTCCCAGCCCGCGCCGCAGGCGCGGCAATTCCAACATTGTAAGAGCGCCCCCCGCCTCCGCCCCCGCCTTCGCGGGGGCAGGCTCTGCGCGGGGCAGGCTCTTCGCGGGGGCAGGCTTTTCCAGGCGCGATTTCCTCCGCGCCGCAGGCGCGGCCCTGGGACCGCCGCCGTCCCGGCGGCCCTTTTGTCATCCATCCAGGAGAGTTCCGGGGACGCAATACTTAACTAACGAATCGCGCTAGATTGCGGCTTGCACGGAGCTGTGGCGCGAATTGCAAAAGTCGCGGTTGACGCCGAACCACAGGCGCCTCATCGCCGTTCCGGCCGACCGCCGGGCGACGACGCCGTTCTCGATCGCGAGGAAGAACGTTGAAACGACCCGACCCCGCGACCGCGGAAACGAGGGCCGGAACCGCGAGGCGAGAGGGGTTAAGTATTGTGTCCCCGGAATTCGAAAGTATTATTGACGCCTCTATTCGTATTATTTATTATAATTTACGAATTTCACCAAATGGGGGCGCCGGTGGAGGAAAAGACCCTCGAATTTGTCGCGGACGTTTTTCGCCAAGCCGAAGGCCATAAGGAAAAGGCCTGCCTGTTTATCGGCGCCGGTTGTTCCGCCTCCGCCGGGATTCCCACCGCCCAGGGGATCGTCGACGAATACTTCGCAAAAGCCCAGCAGTATCACCAGGCATATTGTTGCGCGGAACCGAAAACTTACGCGAATTGCATGAGACAATTGAGCGTCGGGGAACAAAGAAATCTCATCGAACGCCTCGTCGCGGGCGCGAAGATGAATTGGGCGCACATCGCCATCGCCTGCCTCGTTCGCGCAGGCTACGTCGATCGCATTCTAACGACCAACTTCGATCCGCTGGTGATGAATGCTTGCGCGCTGATCGGCGAATATCCCGCCGTGTACGATTTCGCGGCGGCCCCGATCTTCATAAGCCCGATGATCGCCCGCAAGGCCGTCTTTCACCTCCACGGCCAATCGACGGGCTTTGTTTTGGTGAATACGGACGAGCAATGCAACGAACAATTCGAGCACATCGGCCCGCTGCTGCGCGACAGCGTCGCCGGACGCTTGGTCGTCGTCGTCGGCTACAGCGGCGAGAACGACCCGGTGTTCGAACACCTCAGCAAAATCAAACGATTCGACTTCCAATTGTTCTGGGCAGGTTACCATGAGGAGGACCCGAAGCGGCACGTTCGGGGAAAACTTCTCGATGCCGGCCGAGACGCGTTCTTCGTCAGGGCGACGGATGCGGATCGCTTTTTCGTCGGTCTGGCGCAAAATTTGGGTTGTTTCCCGCCCAAGCTGATCGAAAAGCCGTTCAGCCATTTATTGGAAATTCTCGCGCCGATTCCGCCCTTTCCCATCCCGACAACGACCGGGCAATTCGACGTGCTTGATCTCGCCCGAAACAAGATCAAAACGGCGATCGACGCGATCGAGAGCAAAGAGCCGTCCAAAGAAAAGGAGCGGCACGCTCTGCTGACGGCCAAATTCCCGGCGGCCGCGGCGGGGCTTAAAGACCCCGCGGGATTGAAACCCGAAGAGCGAGAACTGCGTGCGTGGAGTCTGCTGCAGGAGGGCAACCAAATCCTCGGCAAAGCGTTGCAAGCCGGCAAAGAAGACGCCAGCCAGTTTTTTGATGAAGCGGCGAACAAATATGAACAAGCCCTGGAAATGAAGCCGGACATGCACGAGGCGCTCTACAATTGGGGCAACGCCCTCACCGCTCAGGCCCGGACCAAAACGGGGACCGAGGCCGATCGGCTCTTCGTCGCCGCCGGCGACAAGTACGAACAGGCGTTGCACATCAAGCCCGACACGCACGAGGCGCTCAACAATTGGGGCGCCGCGCTAGACGCTCAGGCCCAAACAAAAACGGGGGCCGACGCTGATCGGCTGTTCGCCTTGGCGGGCGAAAAATACGAACAGGCGTTGCGGATCAAGCCCGACAAGTGCGAGGCGCTCTACAATTGGGGCATCGCCCTCGCCAGACTGGCCTTGACCAAAACGGGGGCCGAGGCCGATCGCCTCTTCGTCGCCGCCGGCGAAAAATTCGAACAGGCGTTGCGAATCAAGCCCGACACGCATGAGGCGCTCTACAATTGGGGCAACGCCCTCGCCGCCTGGGCCCGAACCAAGACGGGGGCCGAGGCCGATCGGCTCTTCGTCGCCGCCGGCGAAAAATACGAACAGGCGTTGCGGATCAGGCCCGACAAGCACGAGGCGCTCAACAATTGGGGCGCCGCGCTCGTCGCTCAGGCCCAAACCAAGACGGCGGCCGAGGCCGATCAGCTCTTCGCCGCCGCCGGCGAAAAATACGAACAGACGTTGCGGATCAAGCCCGACACGCCCGAGGCGCTCAACAGTTGGGGCATCGCCCTCGCCGCTCAGGCCCAGACCAAGACGGGGGCCGAGGCTGACCGGCTGTTCGCTGCCGCAAACGACCGATACCTTAAATGCGAAAGCGTCCGACCTGGATGGGCTGCATACAATCTCGCGTGTGCAGCGTCCCTATGCGGTCGCGACGACGACTGCAAGAAATGGCTGGAGACTTCGAAAGCTGCGGGGTTTTTGCCGAGTCGCGCGCATATCGAAAAGGACACGGATCTTAAGGCGGTGCGCCAAAGGGATTGGTTCAAGGATTTCGTCTCGAAGCTGGACTAGTGTCTTGTCGAAAATAGGGACAATGGGGCTGTTGAAAAAGGCTATTAGCGCGCCTTTGGCGAGCATTCAACAATGCGCAAGTGCGCGATTTGACAGGGTGGGCGCTTTCGCGGAAGTGACGAAATGGGCGTTTTTCAACAGCCCCACAATCAACAGTTTTTCGTCGCCATCGCCGCCGGCAATCGGCACGCCGGGGCGCGCCGCAGCCGCACAAAAAAAAGATCCAGTGACGGTCGCTGGTTTCTTGGAATGGGAAGCCAAGAAAATGGTCGGCGGTCCTTCGTTTCCCAGCGGAGCCCAAGTTTTAACTATTGATTGTTGTTTAACAAATGGAGCACCGCACCCGCGGCCGTTCCTGGCGGAACAATACCCGTGTCGCGGCCCCAACCAACCCTTTTTAGCCCGAGGCCGCTGTCCAGCTCGAGATAAAATTCCAAGTAATACGTCAATCCGAAAAACCCTCCCTTGTACGTTATCTCGAAGAATGCACGGTAGTTTCCATACGTCGTTCTTTCGATTCTCTTGAAATCCCAATCTTGGTAATCGGCGGTCGGATGTGCGACGAACAGTATTGCTTTCGCGCTCTTTGCCACTAGGCTCGTTGCCTTGGAAATGGCGGAATCGTCGCTGGCTGTCGCTTCTGCCGTTATCGCAAGCGCAAAAGCTAGGACGAGGGCAAGGATCAGTGGGGCAAGAAAGCGAAGCTTTTGTGTCGTGCTGCACGAATGTGTCATACCAATGTCCCCCCAAAAAATGGTGCGTGTGTGAACCAATTAACCGCAAATGGCCATCTAAGACGTTGATGCAGGATGATTGTTGTTATTAGTTACACGCCCGGGGCGCTATTGTCAAGGGTTATGGGAGAGTCCCGGGGACACAATACGTAACTAATCGCTGGCGCTAGATTGTGGCTTGCACAGAGCAGCTATGGCGCGAGTCGCAAGAGTCGCGGTTGACGCCGAACCGCAGGCGCCTCATCGCTGTTCCGGCCGGCCGCCGGGCGACGACGCCGTTCTCGATCGCGAGGAAGAACGTTGAAACGACCCGCCCCCCGCGACCGCGGAAACGAGGACTGGAACCGCGAGGCGAGAGGGGTTGAGTATTGTGTCTCCGGAATTTGTCTTTTCCGGGCAGCCGCAGATTGCGCAGATTTACGCCGATGCACGGGCCGCGGATGGCGCTCGAGAACTCGGAAGACGTCACGGCCCGTGCCTTATCGGCGGCCATCTGCGTTATCTGTGGCCGCAAAGCGCGCAATTTCATCTATATTTGGAGTGATGGCAAATTGGCCCGGATGAAGTGTAAATTCACCTTTACACTTTTTTACACGCCCTGCCGCACTCGATCAGCCTACGGGCGCCATAATCCAACACTTCGTCGAGGTTGCACACTTGGATGAACCTGGTGGCGTTGGGGCCGGTCGCCAGGGCTTCCGGGCAAGTCCCGCCGATCATTACCCTCTTTATTGCCTCTTTTTGTTGGTATTACCCCTTTTCCCGCCAGACGGCGCCAGGGCCATAACCGAGGCATTTCACCGAGCCAGAAGCCAGGAGTCAGAAGCCAGAGGCCAGGAGTCAGAAGTCAGAATCAGCCCTTTTTTCGCCACTTGGCGCCGGGACCGCGGCCCAGGCTTTCCACGGCCCCCGCGACTTGTTGGGCGCGCAGCACGCGCCGGATCATGTCGCGGCTGACGCCGGCGCAGGCGCGTTCCAATGAGGCCATGGTGAATTCTCCGGTCGCCGCCGCGATGGCAGCTTCGATCATCTCGGTTTTGGCGCCGCGAGGGCTTTTCGTCTGTCCGAGTCGTTGCTCGAACTCCTTGTACCCCGCCTTCAGGACAAACAAGACATAGTTGACGAACGGCCACGGATCGTGCCGCCCTTCGTGCCAGCCCTGCGAGCTTTGTTCCAGGGTTTCGTAATATCGATCCTTGTGCTGCTCGATGATGCGTTCGAGGCTGATGTATCGCCCCACCTCAAAACCAAGATGGTAAGTTTGCAGCAGCAGGAGCAGGCGCGACACGCGCCCATTGCCGTCGCGGAAGGGATGGATGCAGAGAAAATCCAGGTTGCAGGCCGCCATCGCAATCAGCGGGTGCGTCGTTCGTTCGTTGATCGTCGCTTCCCAGAGCCCGACCAGTTGCGCCATGTACTCCGGCGTCCGGTCGGCGGGGACGGTCTTGAAGCGTAGGCGCGACGATCCGTCGGCGTAGCGTTCGATGATGTCGCTGTCCTTTTCCTTGTATTGCCCGGCATCCCAGATTTCGCCGCGCGCGAGCTGATGGAGTCGCCGAATCGTGTCCTCGGAAACCGGGAGCGAAGGCGCTTGCTCGTGAATCAATCGCAACGCTTCGCGGTAGCCCTGGACCTCCTCCTCGTCCCGATCCCGCAAAATCGGGTGACCGAACATGACCGTGCCGACGCGCTTCTCGTCGATCTCGACGCCCTCGATGCGGTTCGAGGAGACGGCGCTTTCGATCAGCGCGTGCTCCCGCAGGACCAGCAGCCGTTGCGGCGACTGTTTCGTGTAAAGTTCCTGGCGCCCGCGAGCCTCGCCAAGATCGGCGAGATGCCACGCGGTCGCCGTCGGGATCGTCTCGGAGCGCCCCATCAACATGCCGAGGGTTTTCATCGGTCACAATCTCCGCAGATTTTTGATGCCCTGCTGGTGCACGGCGCCCGCCGCCGCTTTGGACAACCTCGATGATGCAGGCCGCCGGGGATCATAGGAAATGCATTAGCGGCGGTCAAACACCGCTGCATGGTCGTGCGAATCGGCTTCTGCTACCCCGGTCGGCATCCGCCACAGACAAGAGATTGGGGAGTGGCTGGCGAAGGACGGCCAGTTGCTGCTGCCGATGATGGAGTTGATCGAAGCCTCGCGGCTGGCGGTCGACGAGGTGATCGACGCGGTGGGCCGGGCGAGCATCGAAGCGATCCTGCACCCGTCGGCGCAGGGGGTCGCCGGGGCGAAGCACCAGGGCAAAAAGGGCGGCGAGGTGCGCTGGCACGGGACGCAACCGGGGACCGTACCGTTGTCGAACCGGAAGTTGCGGGTTGGCCGGGCTGCGCGGCGTTTAAAGTTCCGCTTCCGCCCTATGCCGCAACGCGGAATTCCTTTTGCGCCTCGTGTTTCAGCCAATCGCGGAACCGCGGGTCGGCGACGGAGATAATGCTCTTGATGAAGTCGGACTGGCTTTGGGCGTTGATGCGGGCGACGCCGTGCTCGGTGACGAGGAAGAACTGGGCGCCGTCGCGCGTGCCGAACATGTCGGGGCCGATGACGCTGACCGGCGTGCCCGAAGGCAAATAGGGGAAAATCGACGAGCGCAGCTTGCCTTCCGGCGTGCGGTGCGTCGACTTCATGCAGAAATACGACACGCCGCCGCGGGACAGGCCGCGGACGATCGCCGCGCCGCCGCCGATGCCGCTGTAGTGGTTGCGGCCGCGCGCCGCCGAATTGACGCTGCCCTGAAAGTCGATGCTCAGAATGTTGTTGATGCCGAGTCCGCCGTAGAACGCCTCGGGGATGACGATGTACGGCGCCGGCGCCATCGCCACCGCCGGGTTGTTGCTGATTTTTTCGTAAAACGGGTTGCCCTTCTCGCCCATCGTGAAGGTGCAGACCAGGCGGCCGTCGAGTTGCCGGCGCGAGCCGTCGCGGTCGATGAAATGCGAGCCCGCGATCTTGCCCGCCTCGAACAACTCGAAGGTGAACGGGTCGAGCATTTCGCTGTATTCGCGGCCCGTCCATTTCGTTTCCTTGAGCAGCCGGATCGCCTGCACGCCCGTGCCGCCGATGCCGACCTGGATCGCCCGGCCGCGCACCAGTTCGGCGTGCGCTTCCATGTGGTTGACCAGGTGCTCGGCGACGTTCATCTCGCACGGCAGCGGCTTGTCGAACGAGCCCGCGGGCATCGCCGGCGTTTCCGCGTCGTCTTCGACCAACAGCAACCGGCCCTCGGCCGCGGCGGCGCGCAGCCGCTCGACGTGGATCGTATTCCGCGCCCATTCGTTCAGGCCGAGCACGAAGGGGAAATGCGGATTGAGGTAGAGGAGAATCTTGACGCTGGGCGTCGCCAGCGCGACATCGAGGCCGTCGCTGTTGATGCCGTTGGCCGGCCCGAAGCTCATCTCGCCGGCGGCGTTGGGCGGGGTCATGCCCAGCACGAGATGGTCGAACCGCACCTTGCCGTCCGCGTCCCACAGCATGGCGACGACGGCGTCCTGAAAATGCACCGACTGCATATCGATCGAGCCCATCCGCGTGCGGTTGCGCCCGGCAAAACGCGGGTAGAGCAGGCGCGTCAACGCGTTGTCCGGCACGACGATATTTTCCGCCGGGCCCATGAAGCCCGACGTGAAATGAATGTTGCGGCGCTCGAGTTCTTCGATGTGCGCGACGTAGCGGCCCAGGCCGTCGAGCTTGCGCGTGGCGCCGTTGATCTGGCGCGCCAACTTGTTCGTGCGCGCGAGGCCCGCCAACATCCCGGTGGCGCCCATCGTATCGCCGACCAGCAGCGGATGCGCCGCCATGAACAGCGCCTGGCGGATGTGAATGTCGTGGAGGTCTTCGCGTTGGATGTGATCCCACACGGTCTCGTAGAACTTCACCGGCTCCGACGTGGCGAACGACGACGCCATACGAATTCCCGAAACCACCATCTGGTGCAGGGCTTCGTCGTTGCTCACGAGACACGACGCCAGAAAATCCGGAAGCTGCAAGTTGCTCATGATGCACCGCCTCTGAGTGATTACTCAACGTTGCACATTACATAACCGTACTGTCCATTACTGTTGTATTCATTTTGGACGCGGAAGTCAAGAACTGCGAGAGGCATCGTTTGACGGCGGCAGGCGCGGCGGCGGGGCGCCATGGGAAGCATGGGAGTTCTGGGAGTGCTGGGAATGCTGGGACCCGCGCCAGCCCCATTCGCCAGGCGGTTTCACGTTCGGCTAATGGCGCTTTAGGGTTCTCGAGACCTTTCGGGAAGGTTTTCGAAACCTTCGGCAAAGGATTTCAAAACCTTCGGTAAAGGTTTTCAAAACCTTCGCCAAAGGATCTCAAAACCTTCGGCAAAGGTTTTCAAAACCTTTGGCGAATCAAGAGCAAGAGCAAGAGCAAGAGCAAGAATTAAAAGCCGGAGCAAGACCAGGAGCAAGAATTAAGAGCCGGAGCAAGACCAGGAGCAAGAATTAAGAGCCGGAGCAAGACCGGGAGCAAGAATTAAGAGCCGGAGCAAGACCAGGAGCACGTTGATCGCTGTCGCGATTTTAATTTTCTTACCGACAGAGCTTCCCAGCGCTCCCCTTTACTACGAGCCGGCGATTTCTTGTTTTCGCGCCAAGATTTTCCGGGCAGCCGCAGATTGCGCAGATTTACGCAGACGCCCGGGCCGCGAATGGCTCTCGCCCGGAACGGACTCTTCGTGGCCCGTGCGAAGTCTGCGGTCATCTGCGACATTTGTGGCCAAAAAACGTTTGGTTGCGGCTCTGCCGCGCTGCGCCCTCGGTGATTAGCTCCGCAATCATCATTGCGTGATTCCCGCCGGAGGTGTTATCGTCAGCCCGCTGAGAACGGAGGGTCGAATGATGCGCGTGCGGCGGGCGAAATGGGGTCTGTTTGTTCTATTCGCGATCATGATGTTTGTCGGACTGTCGGTTTGCCGCTGCGGCAGTCATTCGAGCACGCAAGCGAAGGCGGCGGACGACGACGCGGGCGACGACGCCTCGCCAGACGACGACGACAACGACGACGCCGCGATGACGTTCCCCGAGGGCTTCCTCTTCGGCTCGGCGACGGCCGGGTTCCAGGTCGATATGGCCTGCCCGACGATTCCGGCGTCGCTGTGCACCGACCCGCATTCCGATTGGTATCAGTTCGTCACCTCGCCGACGATCATTCACGACCCGCTCGCGTACGTGAAGGGCGACGATCCGGCGAAGGTCAGCCCGGGCCATTGGGAGCTTTTTGCGAGCGATTTCGACCGCGCGAAAAACGGCCTCCACAACAACGCCTTCCGCATGAGCATCGAATGGAGCCGCATTTTCCCGAAATCGACGATCGGCGTCGAAGGCTACGAGAACCTGCTGGCGATCGCCGACGCGGACGCCGTCGCGCATTATCACCAGGTCTTCGCGGACCTGCGCGCGCGCGGGCTCGAGCCGCTGGTGACGCTCAACCACTATACGCTGCCGACCTGGATTCACGACGCCGTCGGCTGCCACACCGATTTCGCGCATTGCTCGCCGCGCGGCTGGGTCGACGCGGACACGACCGTCAACGAAATCGCCAAGTACGCCGGCTTCGTCGCGCGCGAGTACGGCGGCCAGGTCGATCTCTGGACGACGCTCAACGAGCCGTTCGCCGTCGTGCTGCCGGGCTATCTCTTTCCGTCGAAAAGCCGCAGCAACCCGCCGGCGGTGTTTCTCCAATTCGCCGCGTTCAAGACGGCGTTCGCCGCGATGATCCAGGCCCATGCGCGGATGGTCGACGCGATTCGCGCCAACGATCTGGTCAGCGCCCGCGGCAACGGTCAGCCGGCCGCCGAGGTCGGCATCGTCTATTCGATGTCGCCGGCTTTTCCGAAAGACCCGAACAGCGCGCTCGACAAGCAAGCCGCGGCCAACGTGTTCTATATCTGGAACATGGTGTTTCTCAACGCGGTGGCGCTGGGCCAGTTCGACGAAAATTTCGACCATCAACCCGTCTATCACCCCGAATTGGCGGGGCGGATGGATTTCATCGGCGTCAATTACTACACCTGCGTCATGGTTTCCGGCCTGCCGTTCTCGATCGCGCCGTGGATGTCGCCGTTGTTCACGTTCAATCCGCTGACGCTCGACTTCGGGGCGTTGTATCCGCGCGGCATTTATGAAATGTCCGAGATCGTCAAAAACGATTTCCATCTGCCCGTGTACATCACGGAAAACAACGCCCGCAACGATCCGCACGACACGTGGGCCGAAGAATACCGGGCGATGGTCGAGCATCTGAGCTGGCTGTGGTACGCGATGCAGCAGGGCGTCGACGTCCGCGGCTATTTCTATTGGGCGCTGCTCGACAACTACGAATGGAACCAGGGTTATTGCCAGGACGGCCTGTACGGCGTCGCCGCGAACGACCCGACCAAGCAGCGCGTGACGCGCGACATCGACGCGCTGTACGCCGAAATCGCCGGCGACAACGGCGTTCCGCCCAATTTGTCGTCGGAATATCCGGTCAATTTCGCCGCGCCGGCCGGCGCCGGACTATACGGCCGCGGCAAATGAGCCGGGCCGGGCGGATTTGACGCGCCGCCGACCACGGACCGGGACAACCGGACAACGGAACCGGACAACGGTAACTGGACAACGGTGCCGGGACAACGGTGCCGGGACAACGGTGCCGGGACAACGGTGCCAGCCACTTTTGCGGCGCTGCCGGACAACGGTGCGGACAACGGTGCCAGCCACTTTTGCGGCGCAATATGCCACCGGCCGTCCTTGTGGATCGCTAATCTCCGCGTAAGAAGGGGCGCTTCGTTTATTTTCGGGCCGGAAACGAACAGAAACACAGACTCCGGCAGCATAATTGATCGGCGATTCCCGAACCGGATAGTTTCTCGCCCTCGGGGCAGGTGTTTCGGAAGATTCGGCCGGCGCTTACGATGCGCCTAATCAGGCGCGGGCGGCAACGGGACGAACGGCGGCACGTAGGAACCGGGTGGAAATTGGTAAACG
>CAZHPN010000132.1:0-17734 GCA_964534375.1 uncultured bacterium
GACCCACATCGATCACGGAATCGTGGCCAGCGCCTACGGTTTCTGGGGCACGGGGCCTGACGACGTCTTCGCCGCCGGCGGGGATGAGATTTACCACTATGATGGAACATCATGGTCGGTCATGGAACCCTTGTTCCCCGGTCCGATGACTCTCTGGGGCAGTTCGCATTCCGACGTGTTCGCCGTGGGAGGGGCTTACACGATCGCGCATTTCGACGGCGTATCCTGGTCGGTCTATCAAGCCGGCGAACAGTACTTCCTCAACGCCGTTTGGGGCAGTTCCCCATCGGACGTGTTTGTCGTCGGTTACGACGGAAACGGAGGCGCGATTTTGCAATTCGACGGCGCCAATTGGTCGCCGATGACCAGCGGAACGCAAGCCGAGCTTTACGGCGTTTGGGGAGCGTCGTCGTCCGACGTTTTCGTCGTCGGCATTGACCCGGTAGGAAACCCGGGAACGATTTTGCATTATGACGGCAATTCTTGGTCGGCGATGCCGCTCGATATCATGTGCGCCCCGAACGCTGTCTGGGGCACATCGCACTCGAGCGTTTTTGCCGTGGGATCAGGCACAAGCGTCAATGCCCAGATTTTGCATTATGACGGCAACGCTTGGTCAGACATGGGCAGCGTTCCCGCGGCCAAGTTGTTGGGAGTTTGGGGGACATCGTCGTCAGATGTGTTCGCCGTCGGCGATGGCCAAGATGTCGAAGGTCTCGTTCTTCATTTCGACGGCTCGACGTGGTCCGCCATGAAAACCGGAGTGGCCACGTGGCTGTACGGCATCTGGGGCAGTTCGCCCTCCGACGTTTTCATCGGCGGGGAACATGCGATTCTGCACTACGCAGGCCCGTCGGACTGATGCCGACGCTGTTGGCAACCCTGCATTTTTCAAGTAAATGAAAGAGCCCTGGCCGAAGAGGAACGGGGAATGCGCAATGGCGGGTGAGCGACGAGACCGCGCGAGAGACGACGACGCGCCGGTCGCCGGGCGGCGATTCGGCCCGCCCCGCTGGCTCATTCTGTTGTTTGCCGCGGCGCTCGTCGGCGGCGGCGCGCTGACGGCGAAGTACGAAGCCGACCGCTGGGTGCGGCGCCAGGCTGCCGCGCGGCTCGCGGAGGCGCTGCCGAAACTCGAAAAGCTCGCCGGCGCGCGGCTGACGACCGGCGACGCGCAATTCGGCCTGGACGGCAGCGTCGCGCTCCACGACGTGGTCATCGCGGAAACCAGCGGCGCCGCGCCGTTCGTAACCTGCGACAAGCTGGAAATCCATTATTCTCTGGATCTCAAGAACAAGACGGCGACCGTCGACGAGATTCGCCTGCGCCGCCCGCGGCTCACATTCCAAATGGCGGCGAATGGTTCGATCGCCTGGCCCGAGCCGCTCGCCCGGCTGTTCAGCCGCGGCAAAGACAAGTCGGCGAAGACCGATGATCCATTGTCGTTGTCGCACGGCCGGGTGCGCGTCGCCGATGTCATAACGGTGCGGTTTTACGACGGCGAGGCGACGGTGACCGACGCCGGCCGTTTCGTCGCCGGCCCGCTGTTCCGGATCGGCCAGGCCCACGGCGCCGCGCGCTTCGACGCCCCGACGCGCGAGGTCACGGTCGCCGGCCAGGCCAAAGAGTTGGCCGGCGGCGGCAAGTTCGACTTTACTTTGGCGGCCGAATCGGCGCGCGCCAAGGTCACCTTCGCCTGCCGCGACCTGCCCCTGACGTCGCTGGCGCCGTGCGCGCCGCCGCTGGTGAAGCTGACGTCCGACGCGCGGCTCGACAGCGAAACGGCGGTGACGGTGGACAAGACCGGCCGGGCCTGGCGGATCGAGACCAACAGCCGCGTCGCGGGCGTCACGCTGGCGAATCCGCGGCTGGGGCCCGCCGAAATTCACAACGTCGCCGGCGCGCTACGTGGCGAACTGCAATTTGACCCGGCGGAGAAGACGATCCGCGCGCCGGAATTGGAAATCCGGCTTGGCGAAGCGCCGTTTTTTCTGCGCGATCTGACCTTGCGGGCGTGGGGCAAAGCGCCGTTTCTGCTGCAAACGGGCGTCGGCGCGCACGCACTGCAGTTGCAAGCGCTGCTCGACGGCCTGCCGGCGGATTTGATTCCGATCCTCAAGGGCCTCAAGGTCGAAGGCGCGGCGAACCTGCGCGCGGCGTTGATTCTGGACACGGCGGCGCCGTCGCGGAGCAATTTGGACGTGGACGGCGAGGTGACGGATTTCCGCGTGGTTTCGGCGCCCGCGCGGTGCGACGTGCGGCAGATTAACCGCCTGGATTTTACGCACCTCGCGCGCAAGCACGGCGAACTGCAGGCGACGATTGTCGTCGGCCCGGCCAACCGCGATTTCGTGCCGCTCGCCGACCTCGGCCCCTATATCGTCGGCGCGGTGCTCACCTGCGAAGACGGCTCGTTCTTCCGCCACAACGGCTTCATGCTGCGGCACATCAACGACTCGCTGCGGCGCGACCTGCACGAAAAACGGTTCGCGCGCGGCGCCAGCACGGTGAGCATGCAACTGGTGAAGAACGTGTTTCTCAGCGAGGAAAAAACCCTCTCGCGCAAGTTGCAGGAAATGCTGCTCACTTGGTGGCTGGAAAAGGAAGTCAAGAAAGACCGCATTTTGGAAACCTATTTGAACATCATCGAATGGGGGCCGAAGATTTACGGCATCGGGCCGGCGGCGCACCACTACTTCCATTGTTCGCCGCGGTCGGTGACGCCGATCCAGGCCGCGTTTCTGGGCAGCATTATCGCCAACCCGGTGCGCTACCACTACATGAAGCAGAAAGGCGAAATCAGCGACGGCTGGCGCACCACCCTGGCCTTCGTCATGCAAAAGATGGTCGAGCGCGGCACGATCGAGCAGGCGCAATACGACGAGGCCGCCGCCGAGAACTTCGACGTCTCGTTCGAGCCGCCGCCGGACGCGGACGACGACGTCGCCGCGCCGAAGAAACCCGCGGCTTGGCCGGACGGCGAACGGCAAAACGCCTCGACGCCGCGGCCCCTGCCGCCCGATCGCGGGCGTTGACCTCATGACCGAGGACGCGAAGATCCGGGGCCTTCTCGAAACAAAACCCTTTCCGGAACGGCTCGTTTGGCTCCTGTTGGCGGCTCTTTGGCTGCTGGTCTTCGCCTTGCGTCTGGTCAGCTCGTTGAATGCGATCGGCGATGACCCGGGTGCGGCAAACCTCGCGTCCGGTCTGCTCGACGGCCTGGCGGCTTCGCCGTGGTCGTATCAGTACGCGCAGCTTCCCGGCACAATGGTGTTTGGCATTCTGCTCTATCCGGTCTACGCGATATGCGGCTCTTCGCTGCTTTGGATCGAAATCTTGGGCGCGCTCTTTCTCGCCGGCGGCGTGGTCTTTTGGACGCTGGCCGTTCGCCGCGCCTGGCAGCGCGAGGTCGCGCCGATTTTCTTCTTGTGGCTGATCTTCCCGCCCCCTTTTCTGGAGGCGAACTTCCATTCGGCGAAGGCTTCGCATGTCGAGAACCTGTTTTTCTCGGGCCTATTGGTTTTTCTGTTTGTACGCCGCGGGAGCGCGGCGCCGCGATTCTGGGAAACGCTGGGCTTCAGCCTGCTGGCCGGCTTCGCCGTCTTCTTTTATCAGGGCAACATCGCGATTTGCCTGGCGCTGGCGGCAACGGCCGTCTGGCGCTGGGGGCGGAGCGGCGCCTGGCGCCTTCTCTGGCCGGCCGCGCCCGCTTTTCTGCTCGGTTACTGGCCCAGCCGCTATTCGCGGACGTTGCCATTTGCCTTCAACCCTTTTTACCACCACACCATCCCCTTCGCCGATTGCTGGAGCAAATGGGCCGATTTTTTCTCGATCATCGCCCCGCGCTGGGCTGGCTACACCGGCTTCGGCGGCCACTGGCTGTCGCTCGCCTGGCCCCTGCTCGCCATCTTCGGCATCGCCTTCGCCGTGCGGCATATCGCCGCCGGAGAGTTGGGGCCATTTCCCGGAGATTGGCTGGCGCGCCTCCTCGCGGCCCAATTGTTTTTCTTTTTTGTGGCGTATGGCTTTTCGGAATGGACGATTCCGCTGAATATTTCCGCGTACGGATCGTTGCGATATCTGGTCTCGATTTCCTTGTCCGTTCTCGCGTTCGCCTGCTATTTCCTTCAGCAAACAACGCGACGGTGGAAATGGCTGCTGCTCGCGCCGTTTCTGCTCGCGGGCGGCGTCAACGTCGTCCGCGGCGTGGATTTTTCCGCCGGCGGGTTGGCGCACGATCTGCACGGTTTCCTGGCCCGGCGCGGCGACGACTATGCGCAATATGTCTATTTCGATCTGCCCCGCGAGTGGAAAACTCACGCCGACGCGGCAGCGTCCATCGCCAAACTGCCGAGACGCTGGCGCGACGACGGTTATGTCAGCCTCGGGATCTGGCTGCCGCCGGAGGAACTCGCCGCCGTCGTCCAGGACGAATCGCTGCCCCCGGCCGCGCGGCGTTACCTCGCCCTCGGCGGTGCGATCCGCTGGACCCGCCACGTCAACGCCGGGGCAGAATCGGCCGATGCCCGAAATCGCCGGGCCGCCGCCCTTTCGCGGTTGAAAGACATGGACCGGCCGATCGCCCAGTCGTTCGCTGCCGGCGTCGGTCGCGGGCTTGGCGAGCAAGAGGAAGACATGATCCGAAAGGCGGCCGAGACGGCGAACTCCGGCGAACCGAACTGGGAAAATCTGAGTGCGCAGGCGGGCCGCATTCGCGACTGGCTGCCTCAACTGACCGACCGCGAGTTCATTTTGGCCGTTTTCGAAGGATTCGGCCTGTCGTCCGGCCTCGACTTCCCGTCGACAGTGGATTCCAAACGGGGGCCCGACCTCGGCGCCGAACGCCTCGAACAGGCGATCGTTCGCCAGGAGCGGTTGGCGGGCATCGCCCCCGGCGGCGAGGCGGACGAGGTCTTCCGCCAGGGGTTCACGGCCGGCCTGGCCGCGTGGATCAAGAACCGCTACAAGCGATTCGATTTTTCGCGGGGCGGCGTCGACCCGGCCGCAATGGCGTCGGCGCTGTCGGAACAGGGCGTTCGATTACGGCGTTGCGCCGGCCAAGGCGGTGAATACGATCTGGACCTTGCGAAGTAGACCAGCCCGCGAGGGCGACGTTTGCAAATACAGCTTGACTTTGAGGCCGGTTCATCTTTTGATTCAGGCCAACGCGTTGGCAGGAGGGCGGCGGTGAAGAGAATCGTTTTCTTTTGTCTGCTGGTCGTCGCCGGGCTGGCGGCGGCCTGCGTTGAAGAGAAACCGGTTGCGTTGGGCAATCCGAATCCGACGGGCCATACGCTGCAGGCGGCCAACCCCGCCAAGTTGAAAATGTTTTTCGGCCGCTACGCCGGCACGTATGTGGTGGTCGACGTGGAATGCGCCAATGTGCTGCACACGTCGCCGGTCGACGGCTACCAGGCAATCTTGGCGCGGCACGAATACGGAAATTTGTACGTGCTGGTTCGCGAGGGCCTTTACCAGGAGGCGGTCTCCCAATTGAAACCCAACCAGAAAATGCGCGTCTTTGGAATCGTGTCGTCCGCCCAGGCTGCGGCCGACAAAGAAGGCAAGATCGCCATTATCGTGGACGAGTAGCCGCGCCATGATCGCGTACCCGCGCGTCGTCCTGCGCCCCGGGCGCGAAAAATCCGTCGCCAATCGTCATCCGTGGATTTTTTCCGGCGCCGTCGAAGAAGAGCCCGCCGACGTCCCCCTCGGTTCGACGGTCGACGTCGTCGACGCGGAGGGCCGCTTTCTCGGCCGCGGCGCCTACAACGTCTTCAGCCAAATCCGTGTGCGCCTGTACACCTTCGTCGACGAGCCTCTCGATGTCGCCTGGTTCGTATCCAAACTGCGCGCCGCCGAGAACTGGCGCCGCGCGCTGCTGCCGCCCGACACCGACGCCTACCGCGTACTCTTCGCCGAGGCCGACGGCGTGCCCGGATTGATCGTCGATCGCTACGGCGGCGGACTCGCGGCGACCTTCGCCACCGCGGGCAGCGAGTTCCTGCGGCCAACCATCATCGAGGCGCTGATCGCGGCCTGCCGTCCGGATTGGATCATGGAGCGCAGCAGCGGCGGTTACCGCAAGGAAGAAGGCTTGCCGCCGCGCGTGGAAGCGATTTACGGCGACGTTCCGGTCCAGCCGGCCGCGATCCGGGAAAACGGCCTCAATTTTCTCGTCAATGTGCGGTCCGGCCAGAAGACCGGCTTCTTCCTCGACCAGCGCGCCGCGCGGCAGGCCGTGCGCGAGGCGGCGCGGGGCCGCACCGTGCTCAACGCCTTCGGCTATACGGGCGCCTTCGCCGTCTACGCGCTGGCCGGCGGCGCCCGGCGCGCGGTGACAGTGGACCTGGCCGACGAGGCGCTGGACCTGGCGGCCGAAAATTACGCGCTCAACGGGCAGGCCGTCGGGCCAGACGATCTGATCGCCGAGGACGTGTTCGACTACCTGCGGGAAGACGACACGCCGTTCGATCTCATCGTGCTCGATCCGCCGGCGTTCGCCAAGAACCGGGCGTCGCTCGCCCGGGCGGCGCGCGGCTACAAAGACATCAACCTGCTGGCCTTGCGCCGCCTGCCCCCCGGCGGACTGCTGTTCACGTTTTCGTGTTCCGGCCACGTCGACTGGGACCTGCACCGCAAGATCCTGTTCGGCGCGGCGCTCGACGCCCGGCGCGAGGTGCAGATTCTGCGCACGATCGGCCACGGGTTCGATCATCCGCTCAGCGTGTACCACCCGGAGGGCGAGTACCTCACCGGGTTCCTTTGTCGCGTGCGCGATTAGTCCGGGCGAAAATTCGGCGTTCCGAACGCCAAGAGGCCTCGTATGAAAAAAGTGGAAATGGTGCGCTGTTTCGTCGTCAGCCCCGAGCCGCAGCCGGGCAATCCCGAGCACGAGGAAAAAACGGTGCGCTACGTCCCGGGCGACGTGTTTCGCCTGTGGCGTTACCTGATGGAAGATTCCAAAGGTTTCGGCGTGCAGCAGCCGGTGACTTCCTTCTGGGTCGACGAGGAAATGTACAGTCGCGAGCGGGCGCTCTACGGCGAGCACACCGTGGAAAAGGTCGTCGAGGTCAGCTTCATCTATTGCCGCGACACCGAGGTCGGCCGGCCGGTCGTCCGCTATTTTCCCCAGGCCCACTTCGAAAATATTCTCTCGTTTTTCATGAAGAACTTCAGCGACGAATATATCAAAGGCGGCATGCAGAAAACGATCGGGATGTTCGTCGAGCGGAAATGAAGTTCTCCCGGGCGGTGCGTCCGCGCCTTTCCCTGCATCGCCGGCGGCCGTCGTCGCGCGTCGGCCGTATCCAGCGCAGACGGCGCCTCACCTCTTCGTCGAGACCGTCCCGTTGTTGCCGGCTCCGAATCCGCCCGCGCCGCCCACTCCCGACGAGCCGCCCAGCGGCGACGGCGTGCCCTGGCCCCCGATTTGCGCCTGCGAGGAAGCCGCGACGCCCGGCGCGACGCGGAAATAAATCACGCTGGCTTTGGACGTGGTGCGGCCGATAATGCCCAGGGCGTTCTTTTGCACGCCGCTGACCAACGCCGTGCAGGTCACGCGAAAGTAGTGGCTGGCGACGCCGAAAAACTGCACGAAGCGGCCGGCCGTCTTGGCGTCCATGCCGAGCGTCTGCAGTTGGCTGGACATGTTCTTGACCGTGAAGTAATTCGACGAGTCGGACTGGCCGAACGACGGCGTGCTGCTGCCGTCGGCCCCCTGTCGCCGCCATTGGTCGATCTTCTCGGACAAGCTGGGGTCGGCGTTGGTGTTGAGCGTCTGCAGGACGGCGGTGATGATATTCGCATCGACGGTGTTCAGGTTCATCTTCGGATCGCCGTAGATCGACACCAACGGCTCGAGTTGGCCCCAGATTTCGTCGGTGATGCCGGTGACCAGCCGCACTTCCTGGATCGACTCGAAGCGCGAGCATTTCGCCGTCGTCGGCGGGGTCATCGACGAGTAGCCGTAGACCGAATCTTTCGCGCCCGAACCGTCCAGCGCATCCGTGCCCGCGCTGATGTAATCGACGATGGCGTTCGCCAACTTCGGATCGAGACCCTGATTGGTCAGGATTTGTTTGAGGACGTCGATGAGCGGCTGGTACGGTTTGCCGTGGTTGTCGACCATGTTGTTGAGGTTGAACCGCCCGCTTTCGTCGTTGATGTCCATCATCAACGTTTCGTCTTCGGAAATCGGAATGCCGGGCATGCCCGCCTTGCCGAGAAAATCGTACCAGTCTTCGCCGAAATAATCGACGCTGTTGTCCTGAATGTCGCGCAGCAGGATGCCCGAGGCGACCTGCATCGCGCTGCGCAGCAGGTACTCCGCCTTGACGCCGCCGACCAGGTTGTTGGCGATGTAGAAGTTGATGCGCACGGATTGGTGCAGATCGAGAATCATCACGGTCATCAACGTCGTGATCATCAGCACGATGATGATCGCGATGCCGCGGCGATCGCGCAGGACGCGGCCGACGCGCTTCATCACAGGCCTCCGCCCGACGACGTGCTGCTGGTGGTCCCGCCGATCGTCAATTGCCGGCCGCCGCTGCCCGTGCCGCGGCTGCCGCTGCCGCTGCCGCTGCTGCCGCTGCTGCTGCCGCCCGGACTGGTGTCGTCATCCGGCTGCGACAGGTCGATCGTCGAAAGCACCAGGCGGATCTTGGTGTGAAACGCCATCGACGTGTCGCGCGGCCCGGCCACGAGGATGCCCACGTCCATCGCCAAGGGCAACGTGTTGATCATTTCCTGTTCCTGGTCGGTGACCTCGGACGGCGGCGGCGTCGCCTCGCCGTTTTGGGCGGCCGTCGACGGTTTGTTGGGATCGCGGGTGTCCCAATCCTCCAGCCATTGCTGGCCGTCGTAATAATGCAGTTCAAGCGACATGACGTTGTCCACCAGCTCGCAAAATTCGCCGGCTTCGAGGCTCGGATCGAGCGTCGCGTCTTCGCGGCGATACAGCGTCATCAGCCCGGTGTCCGGGTTCTCGGCGACGTAGTAATTCACCATCGACTGATCGGATTCGCGGGCGTCCGGATTGTATTTCACGTGGTTGAACGACGAGAAGTGCACCTCGTCGAGCGGCAGGCCGTCGGGCGTCCGTCGCGACACGGCGTAAAAGATCGAGCGGGTGTTCGGGTTGGTGCTGATGAAGGCCGATTCGAGGTCGGCGTCCATCTTGTCCATCGCCCAGCGCGCCTGCTGGTAGATTTCGTTGCCGCTCTCCACGTCTTCCTTGGAATCGGCGGTGTAGGAGATCGAGCCGTAGATCAGGCTCATGATGACCGCGAGAATCACGATCGCGATCATGATCTCCAGCAGCGTGAAGCCGGCGTCGCGACGTCGCAACTCAATGCCCCCCGGTCGTCGTCTTGCTGGTCGTCGAACCGCCGCTCGAGCCGCTGCTCGAACCGCTGCTCGAACCGCCGGCGGCGTCGTCATCGGATTTGGAGGAGTCGTCGTCGGTCAGGTCGGCAGCCTGCTGCATCTCCTTGGTGGTGGCGGCCAGGTACTGCATGATTTCCACCATTTGCTCGGTCGGCCCATCCGGCCAGAAGACCCGCACCCGGCACTCGCGGACGTAATTCCAGAAGACGTTTTCCTGCACGTCGCGTTCCCACCGGTACTCCGGATAGAGGCCCGGATAGGTATCGCTGAAATCACCCTGGTCGGAGGTGATATCCGGGAAGCCTTGCAGTTCGAGGTCGTTCATCACGGACTTGGCGAGGTTGATCGCGATCGACACGCGCCGGCTGCGCTCGGACATCTGCAAGGAGGCGCCGTGATTCTCCAGCAGTACGACGATCACCGTCGCCAGAATCGCCATGGCGATCATGACTTCCAGCAGCGTGAAGCCCCGCGACCGGCCTATCGTCGTGGTCTTCCTCAATTCGACGACCCCGATGAACCGCTGGCCCCGCTGGCCCCGCCGGACCCGCCGGACCCGCCGGACCCGCTGGAACTGCTGGATTTTTTCTTTCTCCCCCAGCCCGAGCCGTTCCCGTTCGCGCTCGTCGTGCCGGTCGGTTGGATGACGTTGTTCTGCAAGTCCATGAAGTCGATTTGGCGGTCGTACACCACGACTTTGCCCGTCATCGATTTGAACAGCAGCGTCCAGACGCGGCCGTCGCGCGTGCTGATGTGCACCACCGCCGGCTCGACGTAGCCCGTCGGATAAAAGATCACGAATTCCTCGCCGACGCTGGTCTTATCGGGGTTGTGCGGCGTGGCGACGTCCAGGAAGAAGACGCCGTCGGGCATTTGTTCGTGATCGACGAATGTGCTGGGCAGTTCCACAAACTCGCCGGTCGAACCGTTCGTCGCCAAGTAGCTCAGGTAGTATTCCTGGGAGTCGAAACTGAGGTTCAGCCGAATCGGCGTCTGGCGGATCACCGACTCGTTGAAGCAGAACTGCGCCGTGCCCGCGAACTTGCGGATTGTGCTCTTCAGGTCGACCTCGAACACGTCGTTCAGGCGCGGAATCGCGATCCCGACCACCGTCCCGATGATGATCAGCACCACCAGGATTTCCAGGAGCGTAAAGCCGGCGGTGCGCTTGATCATCAACTGGACCTTACGGATAGATGTTGTCGTCCGCTCCGGGCCTGCCGCTCGGACCGTTCGACCACACCTGGAAATTGTACCCGTCCTGGCACACGTAATTGTAGGGATTGCCCCACGGATCGAGCGGCAACTTGTTGTCGCGCAGGTAGCCGGTTGACCGGAAACCGGTCGCCGTGCGGCCGGTGGTCGGCGGCGCGACCAGCGCCATCAACCCCTGCCCCGAATCCGGATAGAAGCCGTTGTCGATCTTGAACATGTCCAGCGCGTCGCGGAACGTCGAAAGCTGGATTTTCGCGGCGCGCACCTTGGCCTCTTCCAGCCGGTTCAGCACGTTGACGCCAACCAACCCCGCGATCGTGCCGATAATGATCACCACCACCATGATTTCCAGCAGCGTAAAGCCGCGGGAATCGCGCGCCGCGCGCCGCGCGCCGCGCCCCAATGCCTGGCGTTTCTCGTTGTTCGACATTTGCCTTCTCCTTCTTCATGCCGCTAACGCCGTCCGGCGATTCTTCTTGTCGGACACCCGACAAAACCGGCAGCGTGATTTTCCAATGGTCGAACCTCACGCATAAATCCTCTGGTCCGCCCCGGCCTTGCCGCCTGGGCCGTCAGACCACACCTGGAAATGGTAGCCATCCTCGCACGCGTAGCGCGGCGGATGGCCCCACGGGTCGAGCGGCAACTTGTTGTCGCGCAGGTTGTAATGGCGCAGGGGGGGCCACACGTTCGGCGGCACAACCAGCGCCATCAGCCCTTGCAGGGAATCCGGGTAGAACCCGTTGTCGCCCTTGAACGAGTCCAGCGCGTTGTCGATCCGTGAAAGCTGGGTTTTTGCCTCGTGGATCTTAGCCTCCTCCAAACGGTTCCTCACAATGACGGCGGCCAGACGGGCGACGCCGGCGACAAGGATCGCAACAAACACGGCTTTCCACAGCGTAAACGTGCGGGAGTCGCGCCGAACCTTCTCCTGTTCTTCCTCGCCGTTCGCCATCCGCCGTCTCATCCTGCGCGCCGCAGTCGTCGTCCGGCGGCGCGCGCGACTAGCGCTCGCACCTTACGGATAGATGTTGTCGTCGGCCCCGGGCCTGCCGCTCGGACCGTTGGACCACACCTGGAAGTTGTAGCCGTCCTGACAGACGTAGTTGTACGGATTACCCCACGGATCGAGCGGCAGCTTGTTGTCCCGCAGGTAGCCGCCGGGCCGGAAACCGCGCGTCGGGCGGCCGATGTCCGGCGCCGCGACCAGCGCCATCAACCCTTGCCCCGAATCGGGGTAAAAGCCGTTGTCGATCTTGAACATGTCCAGCGCGTCGCGAAACGTCGAAAGCTGGATTTTCGCCGCGCGCATCTTGGCCTCTTCCAGCCGGTTCAGCACGTTGACGCCGACCAGTCCGGCGATCGTGCCGATGATGATCACGACGACCATGATCTCCAGCAGGGTAAAGCCGCGGGAGTCGCGCAGCGCGCGAACCGCGCCCCGCCCCACCTTGTTCCGTTCCTCGGTCTTCGACATTCTCCTCCTCCTTTTGCGTGCCGCTAATGCAATCCGGCGGTCATATCCATGATCGGCAGCATGATGGCTATGACCGTAAACCCGACGAAGCCGGCCATGACGAGCAGCATGATCGGCTCCAAAATCGAAGTCAGTGCGTTGATCGTCGTCTTGACTTCCCCCTCGTAGGCGTCCGCGACACGGAACAGCATGTTCTCCAGTTCGCCTGTTTTCTCGCCGACGTTGATCATGTGGATCACGACCGGCGGAAACACGCCGCTGCGCTCCAGCGGTTTGCCGACGCTTTCGCCCTCTTTCACGTTTTCCCGCGCCGTCTCGATGGCCTTCTCCAGCACCTTGTTGGATACGACGTTCCGCACGATGTCCATCGCGGCCATGATCGGCACGCCCGACTTGAGCAGCGTGCCCAGCGTCCGCGCGAAACGGCCCACCGCGATCTTCATGATCAGCGGCCCGAAAATCGGCGCCTTGAGCAGGTAGCCGTCGACGATCAGCGAGCCCTTGGGCGTCGCGCGCCATCGGCGGAACAAGTAGAGCGCGCCGGCCAGGAACAGCGCGATCAGCCACCAATAAACGCGGATGAAGCGGCTGCCGGCCAAGAGCGCCATCGTCACGGCCGGCAGGGCCTTGTGCATGCCCGAGAAAATCGCGCTGATCTTCGGGATGACGAACGCGACCAGGTACGCGACAATGCCCGAACCGATGACGCCCATCATCACCGGGTAAGTCATCGCGCCGCGGATCTTGTTCCGCAACTCGACCTGCGCCTCGATGAAGTCGGCCAGCCGCGCCAGCACCAGGTCCAGCGTGCCGGAATTCTCGCCGGCGTTGACCATGTTGACAAACAGCGGCGAGAAGATTTTCGGGAATTCTTCCAGGGCCTTGGCGAGGCTGGAGCCTTCGTTGACCTTGTCGCGCACCTGGCTGAGGGTTTTCTTCAAAACCACGTCGTCGACCTGGTTGGCCAGCGCGCCGATCGCCTCGATCAGCGGAATGCCGGCGCCGGCCAGCGTCGCCAACTGGCGGATCGTCATGGCCAGGTCGCCGAGCGCCACCTTGCCGCGCATGGCCTTGATGTCGATTTCCATCGACAGGCCCTTGCCCCGCAGGCCCTTGTCTTCGGAAACCTCGTGCAATTCGACCGGGAACAGACTGTCCGTGCGCATCTTCGCCCGCGCCGACTTGATGTTGTCGGCGTCGACGATGCCCTTGACGGTCTTGCCCGAACTGTTCAGGGCGACATAACTGAATACGGCCACACAGACCCCTTCGCGGATGCCTATCCGTTCTGACCCGCCCGCCCCGCCGACCGTTCAACCAAACGGTCGCCGCCGGGGCAAACCCGGACTCT
This sequence comes from uncultured bacterium, assembly GCA_964534375.1. Classification (GTDB taxonomy): domain Bacteria; phylum Lernaellota; class Lernaellaia; order Lernaellales; family Lernaellaceae; genus CAZHPN01. The sequence goes on from CAZHPN010000132.1 coordinate 13,434, forward strand.
TCGCCCGGCGCCGGATCGGCCCAGGATCATACTACGATGCCGCCTGTCCACCAAGGGGCGGAAAGCTGAATCGCCGGCTAAGAGGTGCTGGTCTTCTTTGAGCAGGATGCCCAGTGCGGCCGTTGGCCGCAACCGAATTTCGGAATGCGGAATGCGGAATGAACGGGCGCGGAGTTTCAATCTTTCTCTCCTGGCCCAGTCGGACGACGGCCGCGTGCGGCGTCGACGATCCCAGAGGTCCCATACGTCCCATAACTCCCATTATTCCCACCGCCCGCCCAACGCCGAGCGGCCGGCGCCCTATCGAAAAACCCGCCCCGCCTTGACACCGTCGCCGTCGGCATACGACAACAGGCCACGTTTGACGGAGGTGACCGTGGAAGTAATGGCGCTGGGAGTGGGCGGCATGATGCCGATGCCCGGCCGCTGGCTGACCAGCGTCGTTTTGTTGCACGAAGGCCAGGCGACCCTGTTCGACTGCGGCGAGGGCACGCAGGTGCCCTTGAAAAAGAGCGGCTTCGGCGTCGGCCGCTTCGTGCGGTTCGTGCTCTCGCACCTGCACGCCGACCACGTGACGGGCGTGCCCGGCATGCTGATGCTCCTCTCCCAGGCGGAGCCGGGCCACGACGTGGAAATTCTCGGCCCCCCGGAGGTGACGCGGTTCGTCCGCGGCGCGCGCGAGTTGCTGCGTTTTTACTTGAATTATAACTTGAAATATCGCGATCTCGACCCCGCCGGCGGCTCGCTGAAGGGCCCCGGCTTCACGCTGCGCTTTCTGCCGCTGAATCACACGACGCCGAATCTCGGCTTCGCCTACGAGGAAGATCCGCGCGCCGGCCGCTTTCACGTCGAGACGGCGCGCCGGCTCGGCGTGCCGGAAGGGCCGCTGTGGGGCCGGCTGCAACGCGGCGAAACCGTCGTTTTCGACGGCCGCCAGGTGACGCCGGCGGCGGTGCTCGGGCCGCCGCGCCGCGGCCGCAAATTCGCCTACGTGACCGACACCGGGCCGTGCCAGAACGCGATTGAATTGCTGCGCGGCGCCGACCTGGCGGTGATCGAGGGGATGTTCTGCGAGGAACACGCCGACGAAGCCGCCTCGAAGCTGCATCTGACCGCCCGGCAGGCCGCGGCGATCGTCCGCGACAGCGGCTGCACGCGCGCTCTGCTCGGCCACGTCAGCCCGCGCTATACGCACGACGAACTGCACCGCGTCGAAGACGAGGCGCGCGACGTCTGCGACCGGCTGGAACTGGTCCGGCCATTGGAGCGCATCGCGATTCCGCTGCCGGAATGATGATAGTTTTTTTTGATAGGATCAACAGAGCCTGCCCGCGCGAAGGCGGGGGATCAACCGGATCATTTTCCCGACGTTTCCCGCCCCGTGAAACACGGCGCCTGTTCACTGTTCACTGGCTCGTCTGCTGCCGAAATGCTTGCATAACGCATGCATTGGCGTTATGATTTCCGCGGTTCGATTCGGAGGCGCGATGTCGACGCTGCAAATTCGGGGCTTGCCGCAAGAGGTCAAAGACCGGCTCCAGGAATTGGCCCGGCGCGAGAAGCGCTCGCTGAACGCGCAGGCGGCGCTGTTGCTGACGGAGGCTGTCGACCGCGAACGCCATCGCGAGACCGCGGCTGAGTCGTTGTTGCGGGCGGATGAAATCCGCGAGGCGGCGCCGAAGCGGCGGCGCGGCGCCGACAGCCTGGCGATGCTGCATCGCGGACGGGCCGAGCGGCGTCGATGACCCCGGCCGCCGGCTTGACGATCGACGCCAGCGTCGCCCTGAAACTGTTTTTCCGTGAAGAGTATTCGGATCGCGCCCGCGCGGTTTTCGCCGGGCTGGCCGGCGGCCCGCCGCGCCGCCTGCTGGCCCCTGACTTTCTGCTCGTCGAGTGCGCGAATGTGTTTCGCACGGGCGTCAAACGGCGCCTGCTGTCCGCCGGCGCCGCCCGCGAGGCGCTGGCGATCCTGCGCGAGTTGCCGTTGCGGCTGGTTTCCACGGCCGAGTTGACGGCCGACGCGCTCGGATGGGCCCTGGCACACGATCTTTCGGTCTACGACGCCTGCTACGTCGCCGTCGCGGTTCGCTCGCAAACGAGATTGCTCACCGCGGACCAGAAACTGGCGAACAAATTGGGCGATGCGACGCCCGGCGCGCTCTGGCTCGGCGACGAAAACTTTTCGGCAGAAATCTGATCGCCTTGACGCAACTCGCATCGCGGCCAAGAATGCGCGGGCTTCCGGATTTTGGTGCGGCCGGCAAGGAAGCGAGATGGCGGAAACGCAACGCGCGACGAACATAGCCGCAACGCTCGCGGCGCCGCGAAACTGGACGACGTCGCGCGTTTTCTGGACGGCCCTGGCCGCGCTGTTCGCCGCCGGCTTGCTCCTGCCCGCGGCCGGCTCGGTCGACGACACGTTCATCACCTTTCGCTACGCCGAGAACCTCATCCGCGGCCACGGTCTGTGTTTCAATCCGGGCGAAATCATCGAAGGCTACACGAGTTTCGGCCAACTGCTGCTCGTCGCGCCGTTTGCCGCGGCCAAGTGGCTGGTCGGCCCGTGGGCCTTGGCGCTCGGGCTCGCCGCGTGGGCGGGCGTCGTCGCGCTGGCCTGGCGGCGAATGGCGCAGGAACTGGGCGGCCGCCCGCCCGCCTTCGCCGAGCGGCTCGCGCTGCTTTACCTGACGCTCTGCCTGCCCGCGGCGACGTGGGCCTGGTCGGGGATGGAGCCGGCGCTGCTCGCTTTCGCGTGGCTCGCCGCCTGGACGGCGCATCTGCGCGAATACGAGGCGAACCGCTGGCCGTGGCGTTCCGGCCTGCTGACGTTCGCGGCCGGCCTGCTGCACCCCGAGGGCGTGCTGATCGGCCTCGCCCTCGGCATTTCGTGGTTCTGGCCGTTGAAAAGCGGCAAAGCGGCCCGCGGCCTCGCCTGCGGGGCAATCGGCGGCGGCCTCTTCGCGCTGTACTGGCTCGGGCGGTGGCGTTATTTCGGCGACTTCATGCCGAACACGTTTTACGCCAAAGTCGGCGGGCATTGGCCGTGGCGCGCCGGTCTGCAGTACGTCGTCGACGCCGCCGTTTCCGGGCTCGCGCCGCTGCTGCTCATCGGTCTGGTGGCCGCCGAGTTGAAAAACCGGCGCCGCTGGCCGCGCTGGCTGGTTCTGGCGCTGGCGATCGTGGCCGTGCTCGTCGGCTACAACGTGCTGATCGGCGGCGACTACTTCGCGTTCAATCGCTTCCTGGTTCCGGCGCTCCCGTTTCTGGTTCTCGCGACGTGGCGTTTGTGGCGCGATCGCCGGCCGGCTGCCGCGCTTGGCGCCGCGCCGCCGCCGCGTCATCCGTGGCTGCGGCCGGCGGCGGTCATGGTTCCCGTGCTGCTCTGGTCCGCTTTCATCCCGCATCTGCAGTTCGTCGAGCATCTTTTTTTCCACCGGGCCGTCGCCGAGAACGTCAAAGCCGGCCGGATGTTCCGGCGCAGCGTGCCGCGCGACGCGCTGGTCGCCACGATTCCCATCGGCGCCTTCGGGTATTTTTCCGAAGCGCGGATTCTCGACATGATGGGCCTGACCGACAAGCACATCGCCCGCTTGGATGTCGCGACGGGCCGCGGCGCCGCCGGCCACGAAAAATACGATTACGCCTACGTCTTCGGCCGCCGGCCGGATATCATCATGCAATTGCCGCTGCTGTTCCCCGGCGACGAGGCCGGGATGCGCGCCTGGCTGCGGCAGAGCACGATTTCGATCCAGCAATATGCGATCTACGACCGGCCCGAGTTGGCGCGCGATTACGAACTCTGTTGGCATTTCGTGGAGCATCGCGCCCCGACCGCCTGGCGGCGCGGCGCCGCGCCGGTCGACCTCGGCGTGTTCGCGTACCTCCGCAAAGATCACCTCGCCCAGGCGCCGTACTGGGATTGGAAACAGTTCCGGCCCGACGTGGCAGCGCTGCCGTTTCGCGAGGGGCCGAACTATATCGCGGCCAACCGGCGGCTCCTCGGCCGCTTCACGCTCGGCAATTTCCACTTCGTGGACGAGCCGCTGCGCGCCGGCCCCGCCGCGACGCCCGCCTCGTGACCGCGGCCGCGCTTTTCAATCGCGAGGCGGCAGGGCAAGATGGGCGCGGTCGTTTTCCCGAAGACGGACAGTCGATGAACCTGGGCGTTTATTGCGAAACCCTGCCGCCCGAAACGCTCGCCGCGCCGGACGTCCTCCGCCTGCTCGGCGAACGCGGCGTCACCCTCGCCCAGGCCGTGCGCTTCGACAACACGAACGCCGCTTTCGACGCCGCGCGCTTCT
>CAZHPN010000133.1:0-17679 GCA_964534375.1 uncultured bacterium
CGACAATGACGACAACGACGACAACGACGACAACGACGACAACGACGACAACGACAATGACGACAACGACAATGACGACAACGATGACAACGACAACGACGACGACGACAGTTCGCCGAGCGACGACGACGACAGTTCGCCGAGCGACGACGACGACGACAGTGTTATCGATCCCGGTTTTGTGCGGGTCGATCACGGCACGTTCGTCATGGGCAGCCCGGCGGATGAGCCGGGCCGGTTCTCCGACGAGGTGGAGCACACGGTCACGCTCACGCACGATTTCGAGACGCTGATCGTTCCGATCCAGCAGGGAGATTTCATCAGCTTGCTGAGTTACGATCCGAGCTACTATCAAAATTGCGGCGATCACTGCCCGGTGGAGTACGTCACCTGGTACGACGCCTTGGCCTACGCCAATGCGAGTTCCACCGCCGGCAAACTGACCCCGTGTTATGTCTTTGCGGACGTGCAATGCGCCGACGGCACGTCGGAGGACGCCGACTACCTGGCGTGCATGAACGATACGCAACGCGGCATCGTCTCGGCGACGATCTCGTTGAACGGCGTATCTTCCGTGTACGATTGCACGGGCTACCGACTGCCGACCGAAGCGGAAGCCGAATACGCCGTGCGCGCCGGCACGACGACGGCGTTCTATTCCGGCGCGATCACGTATCCCACCGAGTGCTCGCCGCTCGATCCGAATCTCGATCCGATCGGCTGGTACTGCGGCAATGACAACACGATCCCCGAGCCGGTCGGCACGCGGGAACCGAATTCACTCGGCCTCTACGACATGAGCAGCGACGTCTGGCAATGGTGCTGGGACCAATACGGCGCGTACCCGACCGGCCCGGTGACGGATCCGGAAGCCCCGGCGAGCGACCCGTTGCCGCGACGGACCGGCCGCGGGTGCAGCTTCGACAACCCGCCCGAGTACTGCCGGTCGGCGTTCCGCTTCAACTGGGCGCCGGGCGATCCGAACGACAGCGTCGGCTTCCGCCTGGTGAAGTCGCTGAACTGAGCCGATCCCGGAAGCGCGGGTGTCCCCACCCGCATCGTAACGAGCAACCGGGGCGGGGGGCGTCCCCGCCCCTTCCTTTTCGGCCGGGCTGAGGACGCGCGCGCTCTCAGCGCGACTACGCGAGGCGACCCATGACCCGAGACGACGCCCTTCGCGAATTGGCCCAGGGGAAGAACCTCGGCGGGCGTCGCCTCGTCGACCTCGACTTGACGGGCGCGGCGTTTTCCAGCGCGAACCTGGCGGCGACGGTTTTCGAGCGCTGCCGCCTCGCGGGCGCGACGTTCGCCGGCGCGAATCTCGTCGGCGCGCGGTTCGTGCGGGCCGCAGGTTTGACGCCGGCGACGATCGCGGCGCTCGAACGCGCGGGGGCCGTGGTCGAACGGCCGCCGTTTCGCCTCGCGCCGCTGGCGGGCTGGCTCGCGATCCTCGCGGCCGCGCTGGCGGCGCTGTTTTGGCGATGAAAATTGATGTTTTTTCACCGCGAGGACGCAAAGAGCGCAAAGGGCGGCGGCGGACGCGCTCGGGGATTTTGACGCCGCTCGTGCGTCTGGCGGTGAAAAAAACAGCGGGCCCGCGGTCGCGTGCGGGCCCCGCTGTTTTCGTCTGTTTTGCGCGGCTAGTTGCTGACGACGTAGTAGCCGTTGGCGCTGCCGGTGTTGTGGTGGGTGGTGAAGGTATAGCCCGAGGTGTAGCCCGAGGTGTTGAACATGAACGTCACGGACGCGTCTTTGTTGAGATTGGTGTCCCAACTAGTCAACTGAACCAACGAGGTGGCGTACGAGCCGCCGACCGAACCGCCGGCGTTCTGGTAGAACATTTCTTCCGCGATTTTGCAGTTGTACGACGCGCTCTGGGCCGAGGCGTCATACGCCCGCTGCCGCAAGGCCGCGAAGTTCGGAATGGCGATCAGCGCCAGAATGCCGATGATCGAAATAACAATCATCAACTCGATCAGGGTGAAGCCTTTGTTTCTCATGTGTGTTTCTCCTGGTTGAAAAAAATGCCATCGACGCCGGGGACAAACTGTGCAAGGCCGGCGCCAAGGCGGGCCGGGTTTCCGGCCGGCGGCCGCCGCGCCCTCGCGCGACGCCGGCCGCCGTCGCGGGGCATGTTTCGCGCGACAAAAAGGCGGCGCGGCGACCGGTTCCGCCGCCCGGCGCCGCGTTCCCAAGGGGCGACGCGGGCCCCGGCCGGAAAACGCCGGACGGCAAAATAACGGGGTTTCCGCGATTATTCACGATATCTGCCGTAACTGATATCCCAATATTGCGCGATGCGGACGCCGGCGCGCGACCTGTACGTTTTGTAAAGCGGCGTTACGAAACGGAAGACCGCCGCCGCGGGCACCGGCGGGCGAAAGTCACCAACCCGGCGCGTAGACCCGCATCAAATCGAACATCTGTGAAAGGAGCAAGGGGCGCACGGTTTCGTCGTCCTGAAACGCGGCGAGCCCGGCGGCGATGTCCGACGGCGTCACCGTCCAGATGCTCATGCCGAAAAACAGGTAGGCCGGCGCGCCCGGCTGTTTGCCGGCCTTCGCCGCGTTGATCGCGTCGGCGATCGCCGTCGTGGGGTCGTCATCGTACGAATTCACGTTGTAGAGCAGCGGCGTGCCGTTGGTCGTGAAATCGTGGGTCTTTCGCCCGTTGGAATAGCCCGACGCGTAGCCGCGCAGGCGGCTGTCCTCGCCCGCGAGGCGATCGAGGAAGGTCTCGAGCGGGTCGGGGAGTTGCACGTCGAGCAGGGGGTCCAGCCACCAGATCGCGTCCAGATCGAGGTAGCGCGCGTAGGCGGCGGACAGGTCGGCGAAGGCGGGCCGGTCCGGATACAACGTCGGGTAGTTGTAGCCGACGCCGCACATGGTCATGAAGCGATCGAGCGGCGACCGATTTTGGTAGTAGTAGTCGGCGACGCCGGCGATCAGGGTCGGCGAGGCGCCCGGAATGGTCCAGCTTAACGGAACCTGGCCGCGCGCGGGGTCGCTCCATTCCTGCAGCAGCGTGCGCAAGGGAATCGAATAGTTGTCGCCGTCGGAAAAAGCGAACGCGACGAATACGGAATCGCCGATTTGCTGCGGCGTCAGGTCGGGCGGCGGATCCGGCGGCTGAACATACGCCGCGGGCGCCACATCGATGCCGGAATGCACCGACAAATTGGGCGCGAAATCGGACGCGAGCAGGAATTTGCCGGCGGCCGACAAAACGTCTTCGCCCGCGGCTTCCTCGGACCCGTTGGCCGCAAGGTAACCGAGGACCGGAATATTTTGCGGAAACAGCTCCAGAATTGCCGCCAGCCGCGCGGCCTCGCCTGCAATCGCCTTGTAACGGAAGGTGAAAATGCGGTTCTCGATCAGGTAGTCTCGCGCGCCCAGCAACGTCGGGTCGAGATCGGCGACGGCGACGGTTGTGCACTGCGGCAGGAGATTCGCAACTTCCCAGTCAAAGGCGGCGAATTTGTCCGTCCAGCGGCCGCGAAGGTCTTCGACGACGGCCACGCCGTGCGTTTGCGCTTCGGCGAGAAGGTCGGGGTGCAGGATGACGAGGTTTTCGAGCCCCGCGATGGTCGTCGCGACGTCCAGCGTCTCGGGCAGATTGGGGTCGTACACGACCGCGCCGGCGAAGCGATCTTGGAAGCGATCGACCAAGGCCCACACATCGGCGGCGGGCTCGGACGTGATGCCGTACTGGCTGGCGTAGAAATCCAAGAACGTGCACTCGGGGCATTCGGGCCACACGTGCGTCAGGTAAATCTCGGGCGCCATCCGCGCCACGAGACCTTGCAAACTCGCGGCCAGGTAGGTGATCTCGGGGGCGAGGCCGCCGATGTCCAAAACGTAAAGGTGCGCCGGCGGGTTCGATCGCGGCAGAATGTGATGGAACGCCGTGTCGTCATCGTTGTTATCGTCGTCGTTGTCGTCGTCGTTGTCGTTGTCGTTGTCGTTGTCGTCGTCGTCAGCCGGCGGGTTCGCACTGCTGTCGTCGTCGGCGAATTCCTGACCCCGGCTCGCATTGCCGCGAGCGCCACAGGCGAAACAGCAAAGAACGAGCGCGAGCACGAGAAGCGGAAGGAGCGGTTTGCATGTGGCATCGAGCATCGCCGAATCCTTTTGTTGGACCGATCTTAGCATTTCCTGCGCAACCGGAGAAACTCACCAATCGTACGCGAGCGCGGCGCGGCGCGTTGTTTTTTTCCGGTTGCGCCAAACCACTCGAAATTGAGGCGATCCGAGGCTTTACAACCGCGGCGGCAACCACATATTCTCAAGACGTGAAAAGTACCGATCGCGATCATGGTGATCTGGGAGAGGCCTTGCGGAAGCTGCGGCCGAAAAACTGGCATTTCAGCAACCGGCTGACGTTGATGACGCTCGTTTTCACGCTGGCGCCGCTGACGATTTACGTCGGCATCGCGGCGCAACTCTTTCGCCGCAACATCGTCGCGTCGGCGGAAATGGAGCTGCAGCAGCAGGCGAAAGCCCTCATTATGCTTTGCGAAGCGCAGGAGGCGCTGGACCGGTTGACCAAATCGACGCCGTCGTCCGTCAAGGGCATCGACGCGGTCACCGGCGCCTCGCCGGGGGGTTGGCGGGAAGGCGCGCAATACCGCTCGTTGCAATCGATCATCATGGGCGCGCGCGTCGCGGCGTCCGGTTACGCCGACGTGTTCAACAGCGACGGCCGCCTGCTGATCCGGCCGCGCGAGGGGCCGAAGGACGGTTTCGATCCGCAGGAAGAAAGCGCGAACTTTCAGAAAAACATCCGCGAACGCGCGCTGCGCCTGCCCATCGGCGGCGTCGACACGATCCATTACGACGCGGTCGATGCGCGCGACCCCGCCCGCCGGTCGCGCGCGCGGCTGGCCGGCTTCGGTTACTTCAAACCGTACGACTGGATCGTGGTCGTCGGCTGCTACGAAGACGAACTGACCGCGCCCTACGCGGACGCCCGCCGGTTGTTTTATTTGATGATCGCGGTCCTGCCGTTGCTCGTCGGCGGGCCGGTGTTTTATCTCTCGCGGCGGATGATGCAGCCGATCGTGCAACTGACCGAATCCGCCTCGCGCATCGCGCACGGCGCGTTCGGGTCGGCCGCGCCGTTGGGCTCGCGCGACGAGATCGGCAAACTGACAGGCGAGTTCAATCTCATGCTCAACCGCTTGCACGAAGAGCAGATTCGCCAATTGCAGGAATGGAACAAAGATCTCGAACATAAAGTCGCGGAGCGAACCTTGGAGTTGGAGAAACGCGCGGCGCAGTTGAGCGGGCTGGCCTTCGATCTGACCCAGGCGGAAGTCCGCGAACGCAAACGGCTGGCGCAATTCCTCCACGACGATCTCCAGCAGTTGCTGGTCTGCACGAAGCTGTCGGTGTCCGCCGCGATGGCGAACAGCGCCGACGACAAGGCGCGCGAGTCCCTGGAGGACGCCAAGGCGCTGCTGGATCAATCGATCGCCGCATCGCGCACGCTGACTTCGGAAATCTCGCCGCCGATTCTCAACGAAGGCGACCTGGCGGGCGTGCTCGATTGGGCGGCGCGCTGGATGCACGATAAACACGGCCTATCCGTCGAGGTGCGCGCCGATGCGGAGATCGAAACGCGCTTGGAAGTCCGCGTGCTGTTGTTCCAGGTGGTTCGCGAATTGTTGTTCAATGTCGTCAAGCACGCCGGGGTCGATCGCGCGGAAATCGCGCTGGCTCGTTGCGGTCCGGCCGAACTCTCGATCGTCGTGCGCGACAACGGCAAAGGCTTCGAGCCCCAAGCCGCGCGTCGCCCGGACAAAACCACCGGCGGCTTCGGCTTGTTCAGCATCTGCGAACGCCTCCAATGGATCGGCGGCCGCTGCGAAATCGCCAGCGCGCCCGGCGAGGGCACGGCCGTCAAACTCTACGCACCAACGGCGGGAGACAGTTCGGGCTAAACACGGAGAACACTGCGCGACGGAGCCGCAGCCAAGTTGCCGATTGCGGATTGCAGCGCAGAGAGCGCCGCAGTGGGCGCCGTGAAAATAGAAGAGCGAAATTGGGAATCAACGGGGCGCCCATTTTGCTTTTTTCGCGCTTTCGTCATACAACGGGCTCCATGATTTCACCGCAAATCCTGCTCACCGACTTCGACGCGCGGCAGTGGATCAACCTGCTGGCGCTGCTCGCGCCGGCGAAGGCGCCGCCGAAAAGTTATCTGGTGTGCATTCTGGACGGCGAACGGTGTCTCAAGGCGTGGCACAGCAAGAAGGGCGTGCTGTGGGGTTTCCCGTTTCCGGGCCTCGAGCGGCTCGAAGAGGCGCGCGAAAGCGCCGGGGCCGACGTCGTCTTGTGCCTGCCGCGCGGGGCCTTGCAAGAGATATTTTATCATGCGCAGGAAGCCGTGCGGCCGTTTGACGACGTTGTGAAGCAGGCGCTCGACATGATCGCCGCCGGACGCGACGCGGTCGACCGTGTCGGAACATGGTATCCTCAGAAACCTGTTGATTTACAATTATATAAGTATGAAAAATTAGAGAAATACTTTAACAAATTCTGGCCCGATGATTCCGCCCTGGGGCTTTTCGTTTTTGAGGGCAAACAGGTGCACACGTCGGCGATACTTGGCAAAGATCACGGCGAGATCAACGTGTTCACGACGCTCGACGCGTTTGGCATGTCCGATCAGGCGCTCGATTGGCGCACCAACTGGAAAGCGCTCGCCGGGATGGTCGCCCAGCGCTTCGCGCCGCTGCACTCGGCGTTGTTCGTCGAGTTGTCGTCGTTGCGCGAAATGCGCGCCGGCCCGCGCCCGCTCACGTACCTCCGGCTCGCCGAAAAGCGGGGGCGCGCGCTGATCTACCCGAAGCCGTTCGCCCTGAAACTGGCGCTTTGGGCGGGACGCATCTTCAAGGGTATGTGACGAAATGGCGGGCGACTACGCGTTGGACGAAGCGGACGGGCCGTCTCGCCGGCAGGAAACCGCGATCTGGGCGCTGCTCGGAATTGCCTGGCTCTTTATCTACGGCATTCGCTTTCTGGCGGACTCGGGCTTTGCCGCGGACGAAGCCTCCACCGGCGATCTGGCGAGCGGCCTGGTCGATGGACTGGCGGCGTCGCACTGGCATTACCAATACCAAACGGGCCATGGCGCCCAGGTGTTTGGCGTGCTCCTCGCGCCATTTTACTATTGGGGCGGCTCGCAGTTTCTCTGGATCAAGATCGTAGGCGCGCTCTTCATTGCGGGCGGCGTGTCGGTCTGGGTCCGGTTGGTTCGGCGCGCGTGGGGATTTTCGGCGGCGACGATCTTTTTCCTGCTGCTGCTCGCGCCCCCGCCGTTTTTGGAAGTGCACGCGCACCACTTTTTCGGCAACCACGTCGAGAGCATTTTCTTTACAGGCTTGCTGATTTGGCAATTTCTCAAGATGAACGAACGCGAACCGACGCGTGGCGAGTTCGCGCTGCTGGGCCTCAGCGCAGGCTTTGCTTCGTTTTTTTGCGCGCAAAATTTCGCCACGGCGGCCGCGGTTTTTATGGTCGTGGTCTGGCGGTGGGGCCGGCGCGGCGCGGTTGGGCTGATGTGGGCGGCGCCGCTATTCCTGTCGATGATGGCGTTGAATCTGGCCGATCCGCGGCTCACCGGATTTTTTACGACGCAATCGACGATGCACCCCCACCTCGCCGCGCGTTGGGGGCGGCTGCTCGGACAGTGGCTGCCGCTCCTGCCGGGTTACGACGGGATATGGCGCGGCGTCTCGGTCGCCACGATGGCCACAGCCCTCATCGGCATGGCGCTGGGGCTGGCGAAGCCGACGCCGGTCTACCGCAGCGACGGCGCCCCGCAACCCGACTGGCTGATCCGGATCTTGTACCTCTATTTGGCGTTCTTTTTCGCGGCTTACAGCCTGACGAACCACGTTTTTCGCGATCCGGACGAAGTGTATTCGCTCGACGGCGCGCGCTACTTGATGCTGGCGTTCATGGCGTTCCTGGCGTTTGCGGCCTACGCCTTGCGACGCCTGCCCGGGGCATGGAAATACGTCGTCGCCGCGCCGATTGTCGCGGCCGGATCGGTCTACGCCGCGTCCGGGGTGTCAATGACGCAGGAGTTTTTCGTCGACAACTGGCGAGCGATGACCGCGATGCGCGGCGACGACTATGACTATTTGATTCGCGCCAACTTGCCGCTGGACGCTCGCCCGAAACCGGAATCCCCGTTTTCGTTGAAAGTCGTCGCCGCCCTGCCGCGACGGTGGCGCGAGTTCGGCTGCCAGAATCTCGGCGAACGGTTGGCGCCCGACGAGGCGCTGAACCTGGTGCGCGACCAGCCCGCCTCGCTGGGTCTTTGCCGCGAAACGATCCCGGCCGGCATGGGCGCCAAGATCGCCGGCATGGCCGTGCACGGCCACCCCGAGGCGCTCGACAATTTTTTGGCGCGCCACGGGAATTATCCGGCGCGGTTGGCCGATCTCTCCTGCAAAGACGCCGCGGAATTCGTCGAGGGCCTGGGTTACGGCATCGTGCGCGGCAACGAAGAAAAATCGCCTTTTTTTCGATCGCAGGCGTTTGTCGCCTTGGCCGAAGACGGCCGCGATTGGCGGGAAACGCCGGCCGATTTGGGGCGGCAACGCGCCGAATTGGCGCCCATCGCGGGGGCGCTGCGGCAATTGACGCCGGCCGATTTTGCGGCCGCCTTTTCGCACGGCGCCGGTCGTCGGTTGGGTTTCAACAAACTCCTGGGCGGCGTCATGCCAGCGGACTACGTCCGATTTTGGGGCGGTTTCGCGGATTTTCAGCCGACGCCCGAGGCCGTGACGTCATTCAATGAAGGTGTCCTGGCCGGTCAGGCGCAATTGCTGATCTCGTATTACAACCGCTTCGTTCTGCAGCCGCCGTTTGTCGATCTGCCGGGAATTCGCGCGGCGTTGGCGCGTCGCGGGGTTTCGCTGCGGGCCGTTGCCGGGCGGGAGAATGAGTTTGCGCTGGAATTCGGAAAAGGCGGGTGAACGGGCCGGGCGTGGGCAAATTCCCCCCCCGGGGATTCGGCCGACGTCCTCGCACTTTTGCGCCCGGGGCGATTGTGCTAGCTTGCCGGCCAATTAGTCGGCCTCTTGGGGGATGGTCGGCGAGTAGGAAAGGCGGCCTGTGACAGCGAACGATCCCAACCAAACCCCCGACGCCCCGAGCGTGCTGCTGCCGGACGCCGAGGTGCTGCGGCACATCCTCGGCCACGGCGACGAGAACCTGCGCGTGATCGAGGAAGCGCTCGGCGTGCGCCTGTCGGTGCGCGGCGACCGCCTGTTCGTCCGCGGGCCGCAGGAGCATTTCCGCCTCATCAAGCAGCTCTTCGAGGAACTCTACGGCCTGGCGGCGGAGGGCTTTCCGATCTACGCCACCGACGTCGAACATGCGCTGTCGATCTTGCGCTCGGGCGGCGCCGTTCGCCTGCGGGATATTTTCCTCGATACGGTTTTCGTTTCGGACAAGAAGCGCGTCATCGCCCCGAAGTCGCTGCATCAAAAGATGTACATCGACGCGATTCGGCAGCACGACATCGTTTTCGGCATCGGGCCGGCGGGCACCGGCAAGACGTACCTGGCGATGGCGATGGCCGTCAGCCACCTGGTCAAAGGCGAGACCGATCGCATCGTGCTCGTGCGCCCGGCGGTCGAGGCCGGCGAAAAACTCGGCTTCCTGCCCGGCGACATCGCGGAGAAGGTGAACCCCTATCTGCGCCCGCTGTACGACGCGTTGCACGAGATGATGCCGTTCGAAAAGGCGCAGCGGCTGATCGAACGGCAGATCATCGAGGTGGCGCCGCTGGCCTTCATGCGCGGCCGCACGCTCAACGACAGCTTCGTCATTCTGGATGAGGCGCAAAACAGCACGCCCGAGCAGATGAAAATGTTTCTGACGCGGCTGGGCTTCCATTCGCAGGCGGTCATCACGGGCGACGATACGCAGATCGACCTGCAAAACGGCCAGGAATCGGGGCTGATCGTCGTGCAGCGGATTTTGCAGAACATTGAGGGCATTGTCTTCGTGCGCTTCGACGAGACCGACGTCGTGCGCCACCACCTCGTGCAGCAAATCATCATCGCCTACGATCGCTACGACAAACAGACGCGCAAGGACAAGCCGTGAATGAGCATCCGCCGCGTCCGCGTTCGGCCGGCCGCCTGCGCAAGTGGACCGCCGCGTGGCGCAAGACGCGCCTCGGCCGTGAAATCCTGACCGAACCGTGGACAATGGCGTTGATTGCGGCGTGCGTGCTGTCGGCGTTGATCACCCCGCGCCTGGGCCTGCCGCTGAAACACTTCCGGACCGGCTCGTTTGCCGACTCGGCGATCAAGGCCTACCGCGATTTCGACGTCGAAGACGTGACGAGCACCGAGAAGCGGCGGCAGGAGGCCGCGTCGTCGGTCCCGCCGGTGTTCGATTTCGACGCGCACGCGGCCGAGCGGCAGGTGAAGAAACTCGACGACGCGTTCGCCGAGATGCGGACCTTCCTCGGCGTCGAGGACAACGCGGACGGCGGCAAAACCGCGCCGGCGTTGCCGCCGCGGCCGGCGCTGGAGGAGCAGGAAGGCCGCCTATTGCAGGCGCTGGGCGTCACGCTCGACCGCAAGACGCTCGACTTCCTCGCGAAAGACGGCTATTCGCCGGCGATCGCGGCGGATATCCGCGATCTGTTGAATTACGGGCTGTCGCACCTGACCGTGAGCGACCGCAAGTCGCTGCCCGAGCAGACGGCCGAGCGGCTGATCACCTTGCGCGAATTGGGGGCCAAGAAAGAACGGCCGTATGGCAATCTCGACCAGATTGTCGACATGTCCCGCCTGCAGGACCAGTTGGAAAAACGGGCGCGGCAGAATATCGACGATCCGCCGCGCCGCGCCGTCGCCCTGGCGATCGCCTCGGCGTTGACCACGCCGACCCTCGAATACAACATGGCGGCGAGCGAAGAACGGCGCGCCGAAGCCCGCGCCGACGTCGGCCCGAGCATCATCCATTTCCGGAAAAACCAGTTGATCGTGGCCGAGGGCCAGCAGATTACCGACGACCACCTGCGCATTCTCGCGGCGATGCAGGAAGGGGCGGGCGCCGCGCACACGCTGACCACCTTCCTCGCCTTTACGGCGATGGTCTTCCTGATGATCGCCGTCGTCTTCCGGTTCGCGAACCGCTACGTCCGCAAATTCAAACCGACGATGCGCGACTACGCGTTTCTGCTGACCACAGCGGTGTTCGCCGGCGCGATGGCCTGGGTCGCTCGCGAGGTGGCGCCGCCGCTGGCGGATTCGTTCGGCTGGATGACGCGCGAATCGATCCGCTATCTTTTCCCGGTCGCGGCGTTCGGGATGCTGATCCGCTTCCTGATGTACAGCGAGGCGGCGCTGGTCTGGGTCGGCTTCGCGTCGCTGGCCGCCGGGCTGATTATGGACGGCTCGCTGGCCTACGCGATTTATTTCCTGGTCGGCTCGGCGATCGGCGCCCACCAGATCGGCCAGGCGCAAGGCAGCGGCCGGTTCCTGCGCGCCGGCTTGCTAGTCGGCGTCGGCAACGCGGCCGTGGCGCTGGCGACCCAGCTCATCGGCGACCCCGCGTCGCTGGCGACGCCGGCCACGCTGGTCAACCTCGCGGCGGCGGCGCTCGGCGGCCTGCTGACGGGGCCGTTCGTGCTGGCCGCGGTGCATCCGCTGGAGGCGATCTTCGGTTATACGAGCAACCTGCGGCTGATGGAGTTGGCCAACCTGAACCACCCGCTGCTCGGCCGGATGCTGGTCGAGGCCCCCGGCACGTACCACCACAGCCTGATGGTGTCGGCGCTGGCCGAGAAAGGCGCGGAGTCGATCGGGGCCAACCCGTTGCTGGTCAAGGTCGCGGGCCTCTATCACGACATCGGCAAGATCAACAAGCCGCACTATTTCATCGAAAATCAGATCGAAGGGCAGAACCCGCACGACGGCCTGCCGCCGCACATGTCCGCCCTGATCCTGATCGGGCATGTGCGCGACGGGCAGGAACTCGCCCGCCACCACCGCCTCGGCGAACGCATTTCGCAGGTCATCGCCGAGCACCACGGCCGCTCGCGGATCAATTATTTCTACAATCGCGCCAAGCAGCAGGAGACCGCCGAGCGCGAGAAGGTCAACGAAGAGGAGTTCCGCTATCGCGGGCCGTATCCGCAGTCGAAGGAAGCGGCGCTGGTGATGCTCGCCGACGTCGTTGAGGCCGCGACGCGCAGCCTCAAGCAGCCGACGCCGGCGCGGATCGAAACCAGCGTCAACGAGTTGATCAGCAACGTGTACAACGACGGCCAACTCGACGAGTGCGAGATGACCTTGCGGAACCTGCACGGCGTCGCCGCGCAGTTCACCACCCTCCTCACCGGGCGGTACCATGGGCGGATCGAATATCCCGAAAAAGAGCAGCCGAAAAAAGGGAAAATCATCAATCTTCCTGCGAGTGGATCGCCCAACGCCGGCTCCAATCACTAAACTGTTGCGCGACCTCGCCGTGCAGGCGCTGGCCCGTCTCGGCCGCGGCGGCGAGCGCCTGGAAATCGCGCTGGTGGACGACGAGGAAAGCCGGCGCGTCAACCGGGATTTTCTCGGGCGCGACCGGCCGACCACCGTCATTTCGTTCGCCGGCGACGGCCCGGGCGACATGGGGCAATTGATCGTCAACGTCGACGAAGCCGAGCGCCAGCGCGGACCGGCCGGTTATGGACTTTCGCGGATGTTGGGTTACTATGTCTTGCACGGGATGCTCCATCTGGCGGGCTACGATCACGAACGTGGCGGCGCGGCCGCGGCGGCGGCAATGGCGGCGAAAGAAGAATCGCTTCAGGAACTGCTGCGTCCGCTGGCGTCCGGCGAGGGAGACGAATGAGCGAAAAGGACGAACTGCCGCGCGGCGGGTGGCGGCGGTTTTTTCGCCGCTTTCGGCGCCCGGCGGACGTGGACAAGGCCACCGAAGAAGCGCTCAGCGACATGGAGGAGAGCGGCTTCATCGACCCGGAAGAGAGCGAGATGATGCAGGGCGTCCTCGATCTCGACAAAACCACTGCCCGCGAAATTTTCGTGCCGCGCACCGAAATTGTTTTCGTCGACACGAAAGCGCCGCTGCCCGAGGTCATCGCCCGGCTTCGGGAGTCGGGCCTCAGCCGCCTTCCGGTCGTCGACGGCAGCGTCGACAAGCCGCTCGGCTTCGTGCACGTCAAGGATTTGCTGCGATTCTGGGGCCGCGAAAGCGAATATGATCTCACGGCGGTTCTGAAGCCCGCCTTCCACGTGCCGGAATCCAAGAAGCTCGACGACCTGCTCGAGGAATTCCAGCAAAACCGCGAGAAAATCGCCCTGGTCGTCGACGAATTCGGCGGCACCAGCGGCTTGGTGACGATCACCGACATCCTGGAAGAGATCGTCGGCGACCTCGGCGACGACGCCGAAACGCGCGAAGAGTCGCGGGTCTTTTTCGCCGACGAGAATATGCTCGTCGTTCCCGGACGCTTCGCCATCGACTTGTTGCGCGAGCGTTTCGGCGGCGAGGCGCCGGCCGGCGCGTTCAACACGGCCGCCGGCTGGATCCTCGATCGCACGGGGCGCGTGCCGCAAACCGGCGAGACGTTCGAACTCGACGGCTTCACCGTCAAGATCGAGGCCGCGACGGAGAGGCATATCCGCAAAGTGTCGGTGCGCCGGATGCCGGCCGCGCCCGACGAATGAGCGCCGCTCGCGGATGACTCGCCTGCGAAAAATCATTTGGACGACCTCTGGTCTGGCGGCCCTGCAAGTCGCGCTGTCTTGGAACCGCTCCGTCTATGACGACGCTTACATCACCTTTCGTTACGCCCGCAATCTGGCCCGCGGCCTCGGGCCGGTCTACAACGCCGGCGATCGCGTCGAGGGCTGCACCGCGTTTCTGCAGATGGCGCTGCTGGCCCCGTTCGCGCGGCTCGGCGTCGATTTGCGCTTGGCCGCCGCCGTCATCGCCTTCGCCTGCCTGACGGCGGTCGCCGCGGCCGGCGCGCGGTTCATCATCCGCGCGGAAGCCGCCGCCGGCGAACCAACCGCGTGGCCGTGGTTCTTCGCGCTGATGCTCGTCGCCTGCCCGCCGACCGTCTATTACGCACTCTCCGGCTTGGAAACGATCTGGTTCGCCGCCGCCGCGTTCGCCGCCTTGTTGCTCGCGGCGGGCGAAGCGGAGGCCGATCGCCCTCCGCTCGCCTCGGCCCTGGCGGCGACGGTCGCCGCCTTGCTGCGGCCCGACGGCGTCGTGCTGGCCGGCGCGATCGGCGTGTTCTGGCTGACGTGCGCGCCGCGGCGCCGCCTGGCGCGGGCGGCGGTGTTCGGCGCGGCGTTCGCCGTGCTGTACGGCGCGTATTTCGCCTGGCGGTATTCGTATTACGGCTGGCTGCTGCCCAACACCTATTACGCCAAGGTCGACGGAATCAGCCTGCGGTTGACACTGCGCGGGTTGCTGTACGTTGCGCGTTCGACGCCGTCGATGCTATTCCCGGCCGTGCTCGTTTGGTTGCTGGCGCAGACGCTGCACCGCCGCTTGCCGTTGGCGCTTTGGGAAAAAGCCTTTCTACTGGCGATCGGCGCCCAAGTCGCGCTGGCTGCGGCGACCGGCGGCGACTACATGCCCTACTACCGCTTCCTTCAGCCGGCGTGGCCGCTGTGTCTGCTGCTGATCTGGGGGCTGAGCCGCAAGCTGGCCGCCGATGTCAGCCCCGGCGGCCGGATGGCGCGGTGGTGGCGGCTGCGCTTGTCGGTTGGCGGTGTCGTCGCGCTGGCGCTGGCAGTGAACATTTTGCTGTGGCTCGCCGATTTCAACGGGCTCAAGGCGATGATCGCCTCCAGCCTGACGCGTTCGTGGGAGCGGACGGCCGAGCAGTTGAAGCCGCTGCTGCCGCGCGACGCGGTGGTCGCCGCCGACGCGATCGGCGCGGCGGGCTACATCGGCGATCTGCCGTTGATCGACATCATGGGCTTGACCGACGCGACGATCGCCCACCTGCCGATTGCCACGGGCAAGGGCATGGCCGGCCACGAGAAATACAGCCCGGATTATATTCTGTCGCGGGCGCCCGATTTCATTCTCACCTGCACGATGGAATGGCCGCGCCCGGCGCCGGCCTGCCTCGGACCGCGCGCCGAGACCGACACGATGCGGCTGGCGCCGCGGGTTCGCGAGCAATACGTGTACGCCAATCACGCGATTCCCGGCGGCTACGTCGGCACGTATCTGCGCCGCGATCGCCTGGGCCGCGCCGGATACGACGGCTGGTTCGCCAGTTACCAAACGATCGGCCTGGAGGATCTCGCGCCCACGGACCACGACTTTAAAGGGTTCTTGCGTTATTCGCCGAACGGCCCGGCCGGACACTGAACGGGGATAATGGCGCGCGAACCGGCGGCCGGCGGCGGGTTTTCGAAGCGGCGGTCAGCAGTCGAGATATACGCGATAAGCGATCGTGCTCGTGCTGTCTTTGCCGCAGGCGTCGGCGACGCCCAAATGAAAGTCGTGCGGTCCGCAGTCGATGCTGGAGAAAATCGCCATCGGTACGATGTAGCCGTAGCCGCCGGGCAGCTTGGCCACGGCCGCGGTCACCGGCGCCTGAACAAAACTCGCTAGCGGCTCGCCGTCACAGGCGTCGGCCGCCGGCATCGCGATCGTGACGACGGGTACAAACTGCGTTTGGTCGAGACCCCAATAAATCTCGCCGCCGTTCAGGTTGCACTGGGCGTCCTTGTAACGGAACCACAAGACCACCATGTTGTTCACCGCGACGGCATTCGCGCGCTTAATGTGGAAAAAGCCGTCGCTGGACGCGGGCAGAACGTTGTACGGAGCGCTCGCCGGATCCCGGACCACGAACACGGGCTGGCCGATCTCCGGCGCCGTGTCGCCGGCGCACGGATTGGGCGTAGCCACCGAAACGCTCACGGGCTGGCCGCAGCCGGCCGCGGCCAGTGCGGCGAACGTCGCCGCCGCAAACACCCAAGTCATCACGCGTCGCGAATTCATTCGTTGGCTCGCTTGCAAGTGGTTGGCGGCACGGCGCCGACCGCGGCCGCCGTGCGACGTGCAGATAATCGACAATCCGGCCGCGCTCGTCAATGCGCCGCCGTTCGCGTTCAGTCCGGCGCGTCCACGCGTGCGAACAGCCGTTCGAGCTTGTCGCGGACCGCGATGAAATTGACCCGTTCGGCGGCGGGAATCTCGGCCCGGTTGGACTCGTGCAACTCCAGCGGGCTGACGGCCTGCGGCGGCGCGTCGCCGCTCTGGCGAAAGGTGCGGTAGAGGAAACCTGTGCCCTTGGCGCGGCCGGTGTCGCCGGCCAGCCCGACGATGTCGCCGGCGGCGAGGGTCGCCCCCTCGGCCGTTTTTTCGCCGAGCATGTCCAGATGGGCGAACCAGGCGAGCGCGTCGTTCTCGGAATAGCGGACCTCGACGCTGCGGCCCAGCGCCGGCATATCCCAATTCACGCGCAGCACGCGGCCGGCAAAGGGCAGAATGACATTGGTGTTGCGCGGCACGTCGAAATAGAGGCCCTGCGCGCCCAGGCTTTCCACGGACGCGTGTTCCATGTCGGCCGGGGCGAGCGGCGGCTGCTCCATCGTCTCGGCGATGCAGGCGCCCGTTTCGTCGTAGTAGGGCGACGGCGTTTTCTGGACCTGCGGATAATAGATGAAAAACTGCGGCCGGCCGTCGCGGCCGTGCTGCCGCCAGAAGCCGTACAACGGCACGCGTTCGGCGCGCGCCGCCGGGTTGAAGGCGATCTTGATCAATTCTTCGCGACGAAAGTCGCGCTTCGGGTCGAGCTGCCAGCGCAGGGCGCGCAGCAGGCGTTCGGCCACCGTGCCCGCGTTCTCCTTGTATTCGTCCGGCAGCGCGTCGCGGATCGACGCGGTCACGCCGCCCTTGAACCGAAACGCCAAGGCGCAGACGTCGCCCTCGACCGCGAACCAACGCAACGCTTGCGGCGTCGGCTCGGGCGACGCGGCGGCCGGGCCGACCGTGGCCGCGGGCGCGGCGGCTGCGGCGGCCGACGGGCGGACCTTGGCCGGGCGGGCGGTCCGCCAGCGCGGCGCAAGAAAGACAGTCGCCAGCACGGCGACGCCGAAAAGCGCGGCGAGCGCGACAACGTGCAACGCAAATTGTTCGGGCCGAGGATCGGGGCGGTTCCGTTTCGCGGGCCGGCGACGCGGCAGGCCCGACGGCGGGTCGAGCTCAGACATGCAGGGTTCCGGCGTCGTTGCGGCGGATGCGCAGCAGCGCGCTGCCGTGCGCCGGGATCGGGCCGACGCGCATCAGGCCGTCTTGTTGCAGCACCGGCCGCTTCTGCCACACGTCGACGATCTCCTCGACCTTCGCCAAATCGTCGGGCGAGAGAAATTCTTTCAGGTCGAGCACGGGCGAAATCGCACGCCGGCCGTAATTGATGACCTGCAGCAGCCAGCCGTCGGTCGCGCGCGCCACGAGGCGGGTCGGGAATTCGCCGGCGTCGAAGTCGAGCGGCCGCATCTCCGCGCCGCGGTGGGCGAGCGCGGACTTGACCAATTCGAGGCGCTCCGGCGGATATTCGGTCATGTCGTCGCTGAGCAGGAACATGCCGCCGGAGACGGCCGCGAGCGAGGCGAAGGTCTGAATTTCCGGCAGCGTCAGCTTGTTTTTCTTGGCG
>CAZHPN010000134.1:0-17352 GCA_964534375.1 uncultured bacterium
GCCGACCCAGGACGAGGCGAACGCAATGATCACCTGCATGAACGCCTGTTCACCTTCGTGACGGCCAGTCGGTCCAATCAGCGATCGAGAAAAGGGCGGGGCCTTCCCGGCCTTTTTTTTGCCGATTTCGCGGGCTCTTTTGCGTGTTGACCGGCGCGTTCGGCCGATCCCCCCTGATCGAGCCGGTCGCGCTACGTCGTCGCCGTTTTTCGGCCGATGTAAAAAGCGAGGAAATCCCGCGTTTTCGGTGGCGATAACAGGCCGGACAACGGCGCCTTTGTGCCCCATCCAGGGGAGATCTCTCTCGGACATGTTATGCGTAACACCAACGGTCGATCTCCTGTTTCTGCGCCACGATGTTCGTTGCACCGTTGTTGCGGCTGGGAATCATGGGACTTATGGGACCAATGGGACTCATGCGACTATCGGCGTCATGTACGGTTGCCAACGGGCTCAGCAAAACCACGCAGGCCCCGCGCCGGTTCGTTCCGCAATCGGCAATCCGAACGTTGCTTGCGGCACTGCCGCGCGGTGTCTCTGGGCGCGATACCGAATTACGACGGCAGAACGCGCAACCAGCTTTAACCGCGGATCGGTTCCGTGGGTCCACAGGTCACGACGAACGGCGAATGCGCCGACCGTACAAGCACAGGTCGGGGAACTTGGTTCCGCGCCGGTTTTTTTGCCGGCGGGACGCAGTTCGACGCCGGAGCAACGCGCGCCGTTTGTCGCGAGGGAAACCGCCGGCCAAGGAACCGGCGGGCCGGCCGCGGGCGCCGACTTGACGCCGCGGCCGCCGGCGTCGTGCGGAAAAAAACAACGGTTGTTCGACAGAACAACCAAGGAGGTGCAACGGCATGTACAAGAAAATCATTCTGTTGGTCGCGCCGCTTCTCGTGCTCGGCCTGGGTCTCAACATGTGGGCCTGCGGGAGCAGCAGCACCACCGATGACGACACTGCCGTCGATGACGACACGTCGCCGATTGATGACGACACCTCGCCGACCGACGATGACGTGAGCCCGACCGACGACGACGCCAGCCCGATGGACGACGACGCGAGTCCGATAGGTTAAGCCAATCTGGGAGCGATCGACGCTGAGATCGCGAAGACGGCGGCCCGGCAGGGGCCGCCGTCGTATTTTGATCCAACGACGCGAATGCGCGACGCCGATCAGAGTTCAGTTCGCAGTGCCGCAGGCGCGCGCTGAGCGCCTGCCGGCCGATTTCCCGTTGCATTCAATGTCGCTTGCCGTACACTGAACGGCGCCGCCGGTCGGAATTTTGCGTGCGGGGCCGCAGGTTCAACGCCGGCCGGGGGGGCGACAACCACAGCAAGGTGTCGGCGATGGCGAGTTCGGCAAAGGTCTCGTTGTCCGGCGGCGAAGGCGGCGGCCGAAACGCGTTTTCCTTTTATTGGGCGATGCTCTCGTTCGTTGTGTGCCTGGTGCATTTTCGATTGGCGCACAACGAGGGTTCTCTCAGCCCGATCGTGGTCCAGACGTGGAACATCGTCACGTGGCATGCGACGGCGCCGTTTCACTACCGGCTGCTGACGCCGCTGGCGTTGTTCACCCTGGAATCCCACCTGCCGTTCAAGGCCAATGCCATTGCGTTCTTTTTTCATCTTTTCGTCTTCTTCGCGCTGTTCTCCTATTTTTTCGATTACCTCACGAAGTGGTTCACGCCGGCCGAAAGCGCGCTGGGCGTGATGATGCTGGCGTTCTGCGTGATCGTCGCCGCCACCGAAAGCGGCCCGATGCGGAGTCTGATTTTTCAGGGCGATTCGTTCCGCGGGCCGTGGGATATTACGTCGACGTTGTTCTATGCGGCGCTGGCCGGCAGCCTCGTCGAACGAAATGCGCCCGCGTGGTATTTTGCTTTCGCCCTGGGCACGCTGAACAAGGAGACGACGGCCGCCTTTGTTCCGGCGGTGTTTTTCATGTGGCGCGACAGGCCGTATCGCCACGTGCTCGCCACCGCCGCGATCTACGCCGCGATCAAGTTCTTTCTTTGGCATTTATATGGCGAAAGCCCGCTCGCCGAACGCGTGACCGTCGATAATCTCGCCATGCTGTTGTCGAGGGACGTTGAGGTCTACGTCGTGTTCGCGATGACTTTCTGCGGCGCCTGGGTGTTTCTGTTCCACGGTCTCAAACGCTGCGCCCGAGAATTGCGGGTCTTGTTTTTGTCGGTGGCGCCCGTGTTTTGTCTGATTGCCTTGTGGCGCGGCCGCATTATCGAGATCCGGTTGTTCACGGAGCTTGCCGTCGTCGTCGTCCCCGTCGCACTCGCCGGAATGCGATTGCGAGCAGCAATTGGGATAACGGACGACCCTACCTTGTCGCAATAAGCGGGCGGAGTTGCGCTGCAAGAAAAACCGCAAAAAGGCCTTGCTTCGACCGAACGCGGCACCACATTCTATCGCGTCGACGGCGGGGGAAGGGGAGCCCCGCGGCGCGGCGGAGATAAATAAGGAGGAGCAGAAATGACATCGTCAGACATCGTGAAAGAATTGTTTTCCGCCTTGGATTCGGGAAACTACACCAAGGCCGACTCGTACCTGGACAATAACTTCAAGTTCTCGGGCCCGACGCCGACGGCGTTGGGCAAGGCCGAATTTCTCGCCTTTGAGAAGGCGATGCGCGCCTCGACGCCCAATGTCGACCACGGCATCACCGTCTCGTGGGAGAGCAAAGACGGCGAGGTGCGGGGCGAGGCGCACGTGCGCGGCACGCACACCAAAGACCTGAATCTGCCAATGATCCCGCTCGTCAAGGCCACCAACAAGAGTTACCGGTTGCCGGCGGAGAAGTACACGGCGTGGGTGAAGAACGGGAAGATCGCGAGCATCGCGGTGGACACGCCGACCGACGGCGGGGTGATCGGCATGCTGACGCAAATCGGCCGCGAGGACATCGCGGATTGCCTGCGTACAAAAGGCCTCAATTGCCGAGCGGATTACGAAGAAACAGGTTCGACCAGGGCTCACATCTGACAAAATAGTTCGCCAGGCCAGTCTCGCGATCGGAAGCGAGAAGCCCTTGGGCGGCGTGAGACGCATGGATGGGCGCAAGCAAGAAGGGGGGCGGCTGCGCTGACTAACAGCCGCAGCCGCCGTGTTCCGCCGCAGCGGAGAGGTCGCTCGTTGCCGGGCCGGGGGAATCATCATCGTCGTCATCGTCATCGCTCGCGCTGGCGGGCAGGATGACGATTTTCACGGCGGGGCTGGTTTGCGGGCCGGCCGCGGCGAGGACGTACACGGTTCCTGGGGCGAGCGCGCGGAAACGGGCGCATTCGACACGCGCCAGGGCCGGATTGCTCAAACGGAATTCGCTCCAACCCGAAACGTCGACGGCCGCGCCGGACGAATAGTGGCCGGCGGCCGCGAGCGCGATTTCCTCGCCGACCCGGATTTGCGTTTTCGCGGCGCGGACCGCGAGATCGGTCAACCGGGTGAGCAACGGTCGTTTCCAATTGAGTACCCAATAGCGATATTGCGTGAACGCCCGCCCGGGCAGGGCGTTGTCCAGAGAGATTTCCAGGGTTGCATGGCCCTTCGTCAACGCGGGCGGCAGATCGAACACCGCGTCGCGCCACCGTTTGAACTTGTTGCGCTCGGGCGAACGCCAGACGCCGGCGGCGACGCCGTTCACGCTGACGTTGACGGCCTGCCGCCCTTGCCCCTGGTCGATCCGGCGCACGAGCCGCACGCCGTCGTTGAACGGGTTGACGCGCATGGTGAAGCGCGCCGCGCCGGTGGACCGGACGCCGGAATCGACGATGACCTCGGGCGGCCGCGTCCCTTCGTAGACGAACGAATTGGGTCCGACCGGCGCGTCGGCGGTTCCGTGGTAGCCGACGCGCTGCCGGTCCGCGGCGTCCGCGAGGCCGAACTCGTCGGCCGGTACGAGCGCGGCTTCGTTGACGCGATAGGCGAAAACGCACGAGCGATACGCCTCGTCGTTGTACTCGTCAAAGGCGTCGTGCTGGATGGCGAACGTCGCGCCGTCGTAGAACTCGAGCGCATCCGCCGCCTGCACGCGGTACATGTCGTACGTGTCGCCGTCCGGGCCGAGGTAGTGCTCCGGCGCGCCGTGCGTGGGCAACGTGAACGGCCCGTGTTTGAAGTACCAGCCGGCGTTGTAGTAATCCTCCGTGCCCGTGCCCTGGATCGACGGCGAGCGCTGGCCGTCGGCCCAGAACGTCTCGTTGCCTTCGAGGAACCGCGGGCCGCTGCGCCCCGCCGCAACGTGCACCACGCCGACCATCTTGCCCTGACCGGTCAGCGAGGCGAACTGGTAATCGCGGCCGATGACCGTCGGGTCGGAAACCTGGTGCACGGTTTCGAATGTGCCGGCGTAATCGTCCGGCGGCCGCGACGTCCAGCCGACCTCGACGTCGAGCGCGACGGGCGCGGCGGAATCGTTCGCCAGCGCCAACTGGACGCCGGTGAAGAACGGCATCGGGAAAAAGCTGTAGAGCACGCCGTCGCGCACGCCGAAGAGCAACGCCGACACGGTCGAATCCGGCCGGCTGGCGCCGAAAAACAAGCCGAGCGGAATGTCGACGGTGGGCGAGCCGCCGTCGAATGCGGCCGTCAAACGCACGCTCGTCAGCAACGCGGCGTCCAGGCTCGCGGGCTTGAACCGCAGGCTGGCGATTTGGCCGGCGCCGGTCTGCGAAAAAATCGGCGTCGTCGCCCCGGGGGGAATCTGGATTTGCGTTTGGCGAAGCGTCACCCCCGCCGCGTTTTTCGGATCGGTTCCCGCGGCCGCCGGGTCGTACAGCCGGCGCACGGTCGAGTAGTCTTCCGTGCCGGTGAACGACGTTACGGTCGTGTCGCCGCGATAGGCCTGCGCGGTGATGTTGTAGAAGAAGGTCCAGATGGTGGCGCCGATAACGAGACGCTTCTGATAGCAAATGGGCACGTACGAAACGAAGCCGCCGCTCGAAGCGGCCTGGTCCCATACGAGCGGCGGCGTGAAGGGCGCAAGCTGCCCCGCGAAGAAATCGGGCAGGCGGTCGTTGACGATCGGCTCGGTCTGATCGTCCACATAAAAGCGCAGGTGCGAAAACGGAAACAATCCGGTGAACCAGATGCGGTAGACGCAGCCCGGGCCCTCGGCGTCGAAGAGGATGTTCATGCCGTCTTGCCAGTAAAGCCGCGAGGAGAGGCCGGTGAAGCCGTCGTCGTTGAGGCCGGCGCGATCAAAACTTGAGGTCCCGAATGTCCGCACGCCGAGTTCGATCTGCGGCAACTGCCAAAGGTCGGTCATGCGCGCGACGCCGGTCAGCAGCTCGGCGCGCGCCGTGGCGGCGAAGAAAATCGACAATGCCAGCAAGGGCCACAGGCGCCCCATCCGCCCCATCTTGCACCTCGCAATTCGCTCGTTTCCGGTCCCGGTTGCAGGCTGTTAGTTTCTCACTTTTTTTGATTTCGTCAAAGCCGCGGATGGCGGTGGCAGTTTGCCGCGCCCGGCGAGATCAGTGGTGCGTAAGGATCTGGAACGCTCCGGCGACCATTAATTCGACTCCCCGGCGCGGGTCGTAGAACGCGCGAAGCAAGGGTTCGCAGGACGAGTTTCAATTCGGCGCCGATTTGGCGCGACTTGCGTCGCCGGGTGGTACGGCGGAACGCGCGACGGGACGAAATCGACTTGGACCGCAGCGCCGGGGAGCCATTAACATCGGACGGCGCAGAGATTTCACGGCGAGGGGTGCTTACAGTGAAGGGAACAAGGACCGGTCGACATGCCGGCAGCGAAAAAGATAGAAGGTAAGGAAGATGAACAACAGGGTAGTGCTGGCAACCGCCGCGGTTTTCGGCGCATTGCTCGTCGTGCTGTATTTCTGGCGCTGAGCCGGCCGCAAGCCAAATAAACCGCGCTTCGACTCTTGCCTTTGGATTCTGTCGAGACCATGTTTCAATAAGGGATTGGATTACGCCAGCGGGTTCCCACCGCGAGGGCGGGACAGGTCGAAGAAAGGATCTCAAAATGTCTACTTCGGACTTGGTGAAGGAAGTTTTCAACGCGCTCGACGACGGCGACTACGACATCGTTTCCGCCAATCTCGACCGCGACTTCAAGTTCAGCGGGCCGACGCCGAATCCAATTGGAAAACAAGAATTCATCGCGTTTGAACGCGCTTTGCGCCGGGCCATGCCGGACCTCAAGCACAATTGCTCCGTATTGTGGGAAGGCAAAGAGAGCGAGGCGCGGGGCGAAGTCCGCGTCACCGGCACGCACCAGAACGTGCTGGATCTTTCCTACGTACCGAAAGTGGAGGCGACCAGCAAACGGGTCAAACTGCCGACAGAACGATGGACGGCCCGCGTGAAGAACGGCCGGATCGTTTCGTTTGCGGCTGAAGTCGGGCCGGACGGCGGCCTGCTCGGCATATTGAAGCAGATCGGGCGCGAGGACCTCGCCGATTGCCTGCGGACCAAAGGTGGTGACTGCCGGATCTACGAAGAAAGCAAGTCCATGGGGCTGCACACCTTCTGAGCGGCAGAGGGTAGGACTGGGGGATTCGTCCATGAAAGGCAATCGTTTCAGTCGCGACGAAAGCGGCCGGACGTCGGGTTCTTGGCGATCGGGCTACGGGCGCGAAAGCGATCGACGTACAGCCGCGGCGCGGGTCCGTGGTTTTCGCAAGAGCCGCGGCCTTTCGCGCGAGCCGCGCCGCGGTTGATCCGGCGCCGGGCCGGGTTCGTCGAACTGCGCGAACGGGTCGGACTCATATTTTTTTGGTTTTTTCCATTGCCACGGCGGGATCGGGTCGTCGTCGAGCCACAAGCCGGTGCGTGTTGCGCGGGCCTCGGTGTCCAGCGTTTCCAGTTCCCGCTCAACCGGCGCTGTCCGAGAATCCCACCAAGCCAAGCCGGCCTGAATCAGCCGGGCGCTGAGCGATTTGCCGTCGGACGTAGTAACCTCGCCGAGCACGCGGCCGGTTTCGTCCACGCCGACTACCTTGACACTGACCGGATGCCGACGAATCGCTTGCACCGTGAATTCGCGCGCGGCGCGGCCAAAGGGTTGACTGATTCGGGGGCAGACGACGGCGAACAAACGCACCTTGACCGGAATCTGATCCCGGAGAACGGTGAGATTGCCCCCGTCGGTGACGCGCTTAATTTCGCCGGAGAAGTCCTCGTAAACCGGGTCGGCCATGGCCTCGGCCTGGGGGAGCGAGTCGTCCTCTTCGGTCGCGGATTCGGGATCGACCGGCGGATCGGACCGCCGGTCCGCCCGGCGGCCGGAACGAGCGGCCGACCGCGCGTCCGCCGGGCATTCCGTGTGTTTCTCGGCGCAACGTTTGGACAACGGCTTGCCGTCGCAGCAGCGGCAGCCGCACATGCCGCCGTGTCCGCGGCAGCAGGCGTCGGCGGCGAAGGCGCGACCCGCGAAGTAAATCGTGCAAAGAATTACCAAGGGCGACAATAAAAGCGGCCTCTTCATGCGCCGGCGCCTCCCGTTGCGATTTGCCCAGAAAGCCGCCGTTTCGTCAACCGCCGGCGAGTTTCCCATTTCCACGCGCCGGGCCTCGTGCGTCCCGTGCGACTTCGCGTGCGGAGCCGCGGTCGGCGCGTCAGCGCTCCGGTTTTGTCGCGACGGCGCGTCGGCTGTTATTTGGGGGATGTTATTTTCGCCTTGACATCGCCGCCGCGTCGTGCGCTAATTAGGCAAAAATAAAAGTAAACTTGCGGGGAGGGGGATGTGGATGAACAAATCTGATTTGGCGGAAGCGTTATCGGCGCAGGCGGGAATCACGATCAAGAAAGCGTCGGAAGTCGTCGATTTGGTTTTTGACGAGATGGGCGGCGAACTCGCCAAGGGAAACCGCATCGAGATTCGCGGCTTCGGCAGTTTTGTCATCAAGGATTACGGAGCGTACGTCGGGCGCAACCCGAAGACCAAAGAGCAAATCGAAGTGCCGCCGAAGCGGCTGCCTTATTTTAAGGTCGGCAAGGAACTGCGTTCGCGCGTCGACAGAAACGGCGCCAAACCAGGTTCTTGAGCAAAATTTAGACCGCGTCCGGCCTTGCAACAAACCCCGCGTTTCGTCAAAGTGTGTGCCGTGTTTTTCTCGGCGCTTGGCGGCGGCGCAACGCGGCGCGCGTCCGTCTGCCGGCCAGGAAAGTGAACGGCGATGAATATTCACGAATATCAAGCGAAAGAGCTCTTTCTCGCTTACGGCGTGCCGACGCCGCGCTTTCGCGTGATTGGCAACCCGTGGGAGGCGTACGAAGCCGCGCAGGAACTCGGCGGCGAGACCTTCGTCGTGAAAGCGCAGATCCATGCGGGCGGGCGCGGCAAGGCCGGCGGCGTGAAAGTGGCGCACGGCCTCAACCAGGTGCACCAGCTCGCGATGGAAATGTCCGGCAAGACGTTGGTCACGCCGCAAACCGGCCCGGCCGGCAAGAAGGTGCGCAAGATCCTGATCGGGCAGGCGGTCGATATTGCCCGCGAGTATTACCTGGCGCTGCTGGTGGATCGCAGCGCGCGCGCGGTGGCGATCATGGCCAGCCGCGAAGGCGGCGTGGAAATCGAAACCGTGGCGAGCAAGAATCCCGGCGCGATTTTCGTGCAGCGCGTCGATCCTATGGCTGGCCTCGCGTCCTTTGCCGCCCGCAACGTGGCGTACGCGTTGGGACTGGGCGGCCCCCAGGTCAAACAATGCGCGGAGATGGTCCGCAACCTGCACCGCTTGTTCCAGGAAAACCACTGTTCGCTGCTCGAAATCAATCCGCTCGCCGTCGACGCACAGGGCGCGCTCTGGGCCGCCGACGCCAAGATCGCGATCGACGACAACGCCCTGACGAGCCGTCCGGATCTGCGGCGCCTGCGCGACTACGATGAGGAAGAGCCGCTGGAAATTCAGGCGCGGCGTTACGGCGTCGATTACGTCAAACTCGACGGCCGGATCGGCTGTCTGGTGAACGGCGCAGGTCTGGCGATGGCGACGATGGACCAGATCAAGCTGGCCGGCGGCGAACCCGCCAATTTCCTGGACATCAAAGGCGGCGCCAACAAGCAGAACGTCATCAACGCGTTCAAACTGCTCACGGCGGACGAGCGCGTCCGCGTCGTGCTGATTAATATCTTCGGGGGCATCGTGCGCTGCGACATGGTGGCGGCCGGTATTCTTTCGGCGTTGCGCGAAATCGAGGTCAAGCTGCCGATCGTCATCCGGCTGGAAGGCACGAACGTCGAAGAGGGCCGCAAACTGCTGGCGGAATCGCCGTATTCGTTTGTTCTCGCCGACGGTCTGGCCGACGCCGCGCGCAAAGCCGTGAGCGCCCTCGCGGGGGAAACAGCGTGAGCATCTTCGCCGACGAAAACACGCGCGTCGTGGTGCAGGGCATTACCGGAAAAGAGGGCAGCTTCCACGCGCGGCAATGCCTCGCTTACGGAACCAAGATTGTCGCCGGCGTGACGCCCGGCAAAGGCGGCCAGAAGACGGAAGACGTGC
Source organism: uncultured bacterium (assembly GCA_964534375.1). Lineage (GTDB taxonomy): Bacteria > Lernaellota > Lernaellaia > Lernaellales > Lernaellaceae > CAZHPN01. Next base: position 9,478 of record CAZHPN010000134.1, read on the forward strand.
CGGTGTTCAATTGCGTCCGGGAAGCCGTCGCGGTCGCCGACGCCAACACCAGCCTGATCTTCGTGCCGCCGGCGGGCGCGGCCGACGCGATTCTCGAAGCGGCCGACGCCGGCATCGCCCTAGCCGTGGTCATCACCGACGGCGTGCCGACGCTCGACATGATTCGCGTGTTGCGGCAAATAGCCGGCCGGCCGATTCGAGTGCTGGGGCCGAATTGCCCGGGCCTCATATCGCCGGGCAAGACCAAAGTCGGCATCATGCCCGCGGCGATTCACCTGCCCGGGCGCGTCGGCGTCATCAGCCGCAGCGGCACGCTGACGTACGAAGTGGTTTACCAACTTACGACCCTCGGCGTGGGCCAATCGACCTGCATCGGCGTCGGCGGCGATCCCGTCGTCGGCACGGATTACCTCGATTGCTTGCGCGCTTTCGCCGCCGATCCCGAAACTGACGCGATCTTGCTGATCGGTGAAATCGGCGGCGACGCGGAGGAACGCGCCGCGGAATTCATCAGGGAACATGTCCGAAAACCGGTGGTCTCATTCATTGCGGGCCTGTCGGCGCCGGCCGGCAAACGCATGGGCCATGCCGGCGCGATCATCGCGGGCGGCAAAGGCACGGCGCGCGCCAAATTGGCCGCGTTGGCGGAGGCCGGCGTGCGCGTGGTCGAAGACGCGTCGCGCATCGGGCAGACCGTGAAAGAAACGTTGGCCAACCGGGTTTGACGGCCCGGGCCGGCGTGCGGCAGCGAAGAAAGGACGGCAGGTTTTGCGACGGTTGATTTTCATTGTCGGGGCGTTGGCCGCCGTCGTGGCGGCGGCGGTCGCCGCGGCGTGGGCGGCGAATTGGGAATTGGCGTTCAAAGAGCGGGTGACCTTGGCGGCGCTGGACATTGCGCCCCCCGGTCTGCGGGCGAGATTGCCGCGCGACCCGGCGGTCGTACACGCGGCGTTGCTGGAAGCGGCGACGTTGACGCGCAACGGCAAACGGGATCCGGAAGAGCATCTGGCGCAGGTGCGGCAGATGCTGAAAAAACCGGACGCCCCGCCCGAGCGGCTGCTGGCTGAGTTGGCGGCGCTGGCCACCTATTTCATGGACAAAACGGCGCCGGAAGCGGTGCGCTCGTTTTTCGTCGCCGTCGACGGCAGCGACGAAATCGGCGCCGATCGCTTTGACGGCTATTACTACGTGGCGCATTTCGCCCCGTTCATCGAGGTGGTCAAGTCGGTGGTCGGTCCGACGCGCGATTCGCTCGGCAAAGAAGCGGGCGGCGCGGGAGCGACCGGCTCGACGAAGACCGCGGACAGCGTGGCGCAGATGTTCGATCTCTACGTCAATGCGACGGTCGATCTGTGGGCCTCGCTGGCCAAGGACGCCGAGATCCCGTTTGGCGAAATGCCGGCGGCCGGCCTGCGTTCCGCGCCGAAATCCGGCAGCCTGGTGAACTCCGGCGGCATTTTCCGGCCGACGATCGGGTTGGACACCGGGGTGTTGACGCGGCAGATGTTCGCCGAAGGGCAGAAGTCGGGCGCGCTGACCAAGCTCGACGTCGGGGCCGCCGGCGGCGCCAAGAAGACGTCGGACGAATTCGTGTTCGACGACGTGAGCGTGTCGGGCGACGAGGCGAAGCGCAAGGCGTCGCAGTTGGCGAATTCCGACGTGACGGTCGATTCGCGCGGGATGGACCGGATGTCGGCGCTCGACGATGAAACGCGGGCGGCGCTCAATAAAATGGGCATCGACGTGGGCGCGCAGCGCGGCGAATTCAAAGGGACGCGCGGCGGCGTGCAACCGGGCCAGGTCGTGAAGGCCGGCGATATCGAAATCAAGTTGAACAACCTCTCGACGGTGGAAATCGCGGGGCGCGACAAACGGCAGGTCTACATGCAGTTGCCGGACGTGGCCGGTTCGACGGCCGGCTCGACCGGGGTGTTGAATCAGAAAGCCGTCGTCGCGGTCATCGGCGCCAACATCGGGGCGTTCAAGAATTGCTTCGAACGCCGGCTGCGCGACATTCCGGACCTTGCCGGCCGGGTGTTCGTGCAATTCACCATCGGCGTCGACGGCGCGGTAGGCGACGTCAAGTTGCTGGAAAACACGACCAATGACCGGCCATTCGCCGACTGCCTGGTGAGCCACGTGGAACGACTGCGCTTCCCGCCGCCGAAGGGCGGCGAGGTGACCTTCGTCTTCCCGTTCATCTTCGAGCAAGCGTACGCGATGTAACGGCGCGAACACGCGCCGTCTTGGCCCGAACAGTTCTGGGAATTATGGGAAGCCTGGGAGGTCTGGGAATTATGGGATCGGTGGCGCCGCCTGCCCCGTGAATCCCAGAACTCCCAGGATTCCCGGATCTCCCCCCAATCTCTTGTTTCCCAGAGAGGCTGTCGATTCTCTCGTATTGATCGATTTTTACGAACTCACTGCCCGCACAATGGCGAATGGCGAATAGGGAATGCAGAAATGCCGACGCCGCCCGAAATTCTCCATTAGATTCTTCGGGCTTCACAGAAACAGTCGATTACTTCCGCAGTCTCGCTACCCGGCGCCGCCTTTGCCGGCGGGCTTTTTCTTGACGTTCTTGGTGTCTTTGACCTCGCCCGCGAGTTTGGCGAGAATCGCTTCGTCGGAGGGAGAAAGCTTCTCCAGGCAGATGGCGTTGCGCGTGTCGTCCTTGTCGTCGATCAGCAAGATCGCCAAATACAGATCGTGAGTGAGATAGACGCCGCGAATCTGCACCGGGCTGTCAGGGTTCGTGTACTTGGCGAAGAAGCGTTCCATCAGTTTCGGATGATGGAAGAAATTGCTCCAGGGCGCCCCGGTTTCTGTCGTCGATTTCAGGGCCTCGCCGAAAGCGCCGATCTCGATTCGTTTCTTGACGCTCTTGGTCGGTTCGCCCATGTGCAGGATCTGTTCGAACGGGTAGCCGACTTTGGAGAAATTCAGCAATTGTTCACCGGTGATGTGTTCTTCCCACCACGATACAAAACCGTCCTGGTCCAGATCGCGCGGGTCGAAAGCGGGCGGTGTGGCGGATTCGGCGGCGCCGCCGGCGGCGGAGGCAGGCGCGCCGATGCGCCGATACGGCATCCCGGCGACGGCCAGAATCAGCGACATCGCCAACAGGCCAATGAGGATCACATCTTGTATGTTGTCGAATCCCTTCCGGTGCTCCTCGCACAGATACAACGGTGCGATTGGAAATACGTGAAAACGTTTGACGGCTTTGTATTTCGCACTCGCCCTGCATTTGGCGCACTTGATCATTCCTGGCCCCCCTCCGAACGCCATATTATCTAACAAGTTTCGGTCGCAGACGCAAGAGAACGAGAATAGTGAACAAGGAAAAAGGAAAAAGGAAAAAGTACGAAAAACCGGCGACCACGGTTTGGAGAGAGCTTCATGCACACGCGCGATGCCCTGATTCGACGCTATTTTCCGAAGCCCATCGGCGGCAATAACGCGTTTTGCTTGAGTTTCCAGACGCCGGGTGGGCCCTTGCACTTTTTCCTTCTTCCTTGTTCATTCCTCTTGACACGCTCCAATCGGTCGCCTACACTCCAATCACACTCCAAATGGAGTGCCAACGGAGCCTCGATGGACAAAGTGACGATCAAAATCCCGCGGCAACTCTATGAGAAGATTCAACTTCTGATTGACGATTCGGGATTTTCGAGTCCGACCGAGTTCATCGTCTACGTTCTTCGCGATTTGATCGGCGGACAACTCGCCGGGCGGCAAGCGGCAAAAAAAGAAGACAAATCTCAAGAACTTACGACCGAGGAAGTGGCGGCGATCAAGCAACGTCTGCGCAGCCTCGGGTATCTGTAGATTAGAAAGGACCGGCGCAACATGATTAAGGCCCACGGTGGACGATTGGTGGATCGCTTTGTTAAGGGAGACATCCGCGAGGCTCTGCTCGAAAAAGCGGCCCAAATGCCGAAAATGACGCTCAACGAGCGCGAAATCGCCGACGTCGAGATGCTTTCGTGCGGCGCGATGAGCCCGCTCGAAGGCTTCATGACCCGCGACGACTACAAGAGCGTTGTGCACGATATGCGCCTGGCGTCGGGCCTGGTGTGGCCATTGCCGATCACCCTCGCGCCCAAGGCCGGCGACGATCGCAAATTCCAAATCGGGCAGCAGCTCGCGCTCGTGGACGACGGCGGCCGCATCGTGGCAGTCATGGATGTCGAAGACGTTTACGACGTCGACCACGCCGAAGAGGCCGCGAAATGTTACCGCACGACCGACCCGGCGCACCCGAGCGTCGCGTATCTGCGCAATTACGGCACGACGTATCTGGGCGGGCCGATCACCGCGCTGAATAAGGTCGAGCACGACGACTTCAACGGATACCGCCTCGAGCCGAAAGAAACGCGCGTGCTGTTCAAGACCAAAGGCTGGAAAACGATCGTCGCCTTCCAGACGCGCAACCCGATCCACCGCGCGCACGAGTACCTGCAAAAATGCGCGCTCGAACAGGTCGATGCGCTGCTGATCCATCCGCTGATGGGCGCGACGAAAAAAGGCGACATCCCTGGCGACGTGCGCATGGCGTGCTACAAGGCGCTCGTCGAAAATTACTACTGCCCCGACCGCATCGCGGTCAGCATTTTCCCCGCGGCGATGCGCTACGGCGGCCCGCGCGAGGCGATCTTCCACGCGCTGGTCCGCAAAAACTACGGCTGCACGCACTTCATCGTCGGCCGCGATCACGCCGGCGTCGGCACCTACTACGGCTCGTACGACGCGCAAAACATCTTCGCCGAATTTTCGCGCGAAGAGATCGACATCGCGCCGATGATGTTCGAAAACTCGTTCTTCTGCAAAAAGTGCGGCAACATGGCGAGCGCCAAGACCTGCCCGCACGGCGCGGAAGATCGTGTGAATCTCTCGGGCACGAAGGTCCGCGAAATGCTGGCGCGCGGCGAGCGGCCGCCGGCCGAGTTTACGCGGGCCGAGGTCGCGGACGTTTTGATGAAGTATTACCAGAGCGAAAACGCCTGACGAACGAGGAGGGCGCCGTGAAAAAGATGATCGTCATCGGCTTGGATTGCATGGAACCGAGCCTCGTGTTCGAGCAGTTTCGCGACCTGATGCCGAATGTCCGCCGGCTGACCGAAGCCGGCGTGCACGGCAAAATGCGCAGCACGGAGCCGCCGATCACCGTGCCGGCCTGGACCTCCATGATGACCAGCAAAGACCCGGGCCAGCTCGGCGTGTACGGCTTCCGCAACCGCGCCGATTACTCCTACAAGGGTCTGTATTTCGCCAACGACGATTACATCCATGAAAAACGCGTCTGGAACTATCTGGCGCGCCGGCGCGTCAACACCTTCGCGCTCAGCGTGCCGCAGACGTATCCGCCCAAGCCGATGCGCGGCACGCTCGTCGCGGATTTCCTGACGCCCGACAAAAACGTGCCGTGGACATATCCGATCGAGGCGGCGCACGAGATCGATTTTCTGGCCGACGGCGACTACATCATCGACGTCAAGGATTTCCGCACCGACAACAAAGATTGGCTGATCGAGCAGATTTACAAAATGACCGAGCGCCGCTTCAAGGTGTTCCGCGAATTCGTGCGGCGCGGCGAACATGAATTCTGCATGATGGTCGAGATGGGCGTCGACCGGATGCACCACGCGTTTTGGCGGCATCACGACGTGAAGCACCGGCTGCACGAGCCGAACAACAAATATCAATATGTCATTCGCGATTATTACAAATACCTCGACGCCCGCATCGGCGAGCTGCTCGAGGTCGTCGACGCCGACACGGCGGTGATGATCGTTTCCGATCACGGCGCCAAGGGCATGGTCGGGGCGATCTGCGTCAACGAATGGTTGATGCAAAAGGGCTACCTCGCCCTCAAAGAACCGCTGAAGGGCCCGGGCAAGCTGAAGATGGACAACATCGACTGGTCGCGCACCAAGGCCTGGGGCGAGGGCGGCTACTACAGCCGCATTTTCTTCAACGTCAAAGGCCGGGAGCCGGAAGGCATCATCGCTCCGGCCGACTACCCAGCCTTCCGCGACCGCATCCAAAAGGATTTCGAAGAGATCGCCGACGAAAATGGCAAGAACATCGGCACGGTGGTGCTGCGGCCGGAGAACATCTACCGCGAAGTGAAGAACGTGGCGCCGGATCTGATCGTTTATTTCGGCAACCTGGACTGGCGCAGCGCAGGGCAGATTGGCACGGGCAAGATCCATATTTTCGAGAACGACACCGGCCCCGACGACGCCAACCACGCCGCGTACGGCATCTTCGCGCTGCGGCTGCCCGGCGGGCAAAAGGCGCAGGCGCTGCCGGAATACTCGATCTACGACGTGGCGCCGACGATCCTGAATTATTTCGGCGTCGAAATTCCGGCCGATTTCATCGGCAAGAGCGTGTTATAGAATGGGAACATTAAACACAGAGGGCACAGAGAATTGCACGGAGGACACAGAGGCGGCCGGAACGCGTTGCGCGCGTTCGCGCGACGCGTTCCGGCCGCGCTCTTCTCTGTGCTCTCTGTGTCTTCCCTCTGTGCTCTCTGTGTTTAAAATTCCATACACAAAAAGGGACGCAATATGAAAAAGGGTTTCACGATTTGGTTCACGGGCCTCTCCGGCTCCGGCAAGTCGACGCTCGCCACGATGGTCGAAGAGACGTTGCTCGAGCGCGGCCTGAACGTCGAAGTGCTCGACGGCGACGTGGTGCGCACCAACCTGAGCAAAGGGCTGGGTTTCTCGAAAGAGGATCGCGACATCAACATCCGGCGCATCGGCTTCGTGTGCGAATTGCTGACGCGCAACGGCGTGGTCGCCATCGCCGCGGCGATCAGCCCGTACAAGGAAATCCGCAACGAGAACCGCAAGCGCGTCGGCCGCTTCGTCGAAGTGTACTGCGAGTGCCCGATCCCGGTGCTCGCCGAACGCGACATCAAGGGCCTGTACAAGAAAGCGCTGGCCGGCGAGATCAAGAATTTCACCGGCGTGTCCGACCCCTACGAGCCGCCGGACCACCCGGAGATCGTCTGCCGCACCGACCAGGAGTCGACGCGGCAATCGCACGACCGGATCGTCCGGACGCTCGAACTCATGGGCTACGTCCCGGCGGCCGAAGGCGCGGACTACAGCCCCGAAGAAGAAGAAAAAATCAAGAAACGCCTGAAAGACCTCGGGTATCTCTAAAAGACCATCAGAGCGATTAGCAGATGCCGGTTCAGGCGACCGGGGCGGCATGACGGCCGCCCTCTCTATTTGAACCACAGAGGCGCAGAGGGCACAGAGAAAAAATCAATAAAAAGCCTCCGTGTTCTCTGTCGCTGTGTGGTGAACTTCCCCCTCGTTCTTCGTCAATTTCCTCCCGCGGAAAACAGCGGGCCGGCGCATTTTTTTCTGCGCGCAAATCGACGAAAATGCGCGGAAATCGCCAAGACATTGAAATTGTGAGTTATTTCGTCGCTGTTCCAGAGTTAATGCGCTGTTGACTTTTGGTTTTCGGTCCGTTATAAACGAACCCGGGTGGGAGACTTATTCCCGACTAAAAGGCTTGTTCTAATAGCGGTAACGAAGTAACTTTACCAGGAGGTTCAATGATGAAGAACATGCGTTTGGCAATCCTAGTGCTCGCGGTCTTCGCGAGCCTGTTGGCGTTTGCGTGCGCCAGCACCTCTAGCAGCAGCAGCGCCGCCGCGCCGGATGACGACGACGACACGTCGCCGACCGTCGACGACGACAGCTCGCCGACCGTCGACGACGACGACGACAACGACGACGACTCCTCGCCGCCGGTTGACGACGACAACGACACTGTGGTCGACGACGACGACGACAACGACGACAACGACGACAACGACGACAACGACGACAACGACGACAA
>CAZHPN010000135.1:0-17311 GCA_964534375.1 uncultured bacterium
AAACGCCGCGGCAAACTCGAACAACTCGTCGCCGCCTACGAAATGGAACTGATCGTCGACGCGCTGAAAGACGGCGAAGGCAGCCAATCGCGCGCCGCCTACCTGCTCGGGTCGACCAAGCGCATTATTCAATACAAAGTGCAGAAATACGGCATCGACTACCGCAAGTTCCGGAAGAAGGGCGGAGGCGAGCCGCTGCACGGCGACGTCGATTAGAACAATTTTAGTTTTGTTTACAACAACATAAACACACTAATATAAAGCATAACTTTAGGTGCGGCCCGCCTTGCGAAACGGCTTGAACTGCGCGATGCTTTCTCCGCGGCAACGAAGGAGAAAACCATGACGCCGACAATGAAACGCCGCGAGTTCCTGTTCGCCTCGGCTGGCGCGGCCTGCGCGCTCGCCGCCGGCTGCAAGCCGCGCCTCGGCGCCGCGGCGGACAAACTGACGCCGCTCCCACGCGGCTCGGCCACGCCGCACCCGGCGCTGTACTGGCGGGCCGATGGCCAGAGCATTCAATGCGAGCTTTGTCCGCACGGTTGCACGATCGAGCCGGGCAAGACCGGTTTCTGCCGCACGCGGCGCAATGAAGGCGGCAAACTGGTCAGCCTGACGTACGGCCAGCCCGTGACCTGGCACAACGACCCGATCGAAAAGAAGCCGCTGAACCACGTTTTGCCGGGCTCGAAAGCCTTTTCGCTGGCGACGGTCGGTTGCAACCTGACCTGCCAACATTGCCAGAATTGGGAACTTTCGCAGTCGTCGCCGGGCGACCTGCCGCCGTACGATTGGTCGCCGGCCGAGGTTGCGCGGCAGGCCAAGGAAGCGGGCAGTCCGACGATCGCCTTCACCTACAACGAGCCGACGATCTGGTCGGAGTACATCCTCGACACCCTCGCCGCGGCGCAGCCGCTAGGCGTGCGCACGGTGATGATCAGCAACGGCTTCATCCGCGAAAAGCCGCAGCGCGATTTGGCGCGGCGCCTGACCGCGTACAAGGTCGACCTCAAGGGTTTTTCCGAGAAGTTCTATCGCGACATTTGCGGCGCGCGCCTGCAGCCGGTGCTCGACGGCATGGTGCGCATCCGCGAAGAGAAATGCTGGTTGGAGATCGTCACGCTGCTGATTCCGTCGCTCAACGACGACCGCGGCGAGTTGAAGCAGCTCGCCGCGTGGGTGCGCGACAATCTCGGTCCCGACGTGCCGGTGCATTTCACCGCGTTTCACCCGATGTACCGCCTGCGGAACCTGCCGCGGACGCCGGTCGAGACGCTCGAAACGGCGCGGCAGATCGCGCTCGACGCCGGGCTGCATTATCCGTACGTCGGCAATGTGCCCGGGCATCCGGGCGCGCATACCTATTGCCCGAATTGCCGCACGATCGTCATCGAACGCGTCGCGATGTCGTCGCGGATCGTGGCGCTCGACAACGGCAGGTGCGCCAAGTGCAAGACCGCGATTCCGGGGGTGTGGGCGTAAATCCGCCGGCCGATCGATGCAACGCGCCTAGCGTTGACAACGGGAATCGATCCGCGTATTTGTAAAAGTCGAGATCCGTTCGTGCAAACTTTCGATCACTGTTATGGATAACCGCCGTGGAGGTCTTGCCATGAAACGCGATGCTTGGTTTCTGTTGATTCCTGTCATCATCATGTTTCTTGTCTGCGCCGTCGCCTGCGGCAGTTCCGGCGGCAAGAGCGGCGGCGGCAGCCCCGCCGGCGATGACGACGCGACCGATGACGATGCCGCGCCGGACGACGATGACGACGCGTCGCCGGATGACGATGACGACGCGTCGCCGGATGACGATGACGACGCGTCGCCCGATGATGACGACGATGCCTCGCCGGATGACGATGCGTCACCGGACGATGACGACAATGCTTGCAGCGCGACCAATTGCCCGGACGGTTGTTGCGACGCGAGCGGCGACTGCCAGCCCGGCACGGCCAACACGGCGTGCGGCCAAGGCGGCAACGGGTGCGTGAATTGCCTAACGTTAAGCGATTATTGCAACGCGTCGAATGCCTGCGAGTCGGACACTGTCGGCATTGCCTGGATTCTGGTTCCGGCCGGAGACTATTGGATGGGGTGTTCGCCGGATGACACCAATTGTCCTGGCAACGAACTGCCGCGCCACCAAGTAACGTTGGGCGAGTTTTCAATGACGAAAACTTTGATCACGCAAACCCAATACGTGCAATTGATCGGCTACAATCCCAGTTACAACACGGGATGCGGCGGAGATTGCCCTGTGGAGACCGTAAATTGGGTCGACGCCTCCTACTATTGCGGACTAGTCGGGGGGCGGTTGCCGACAGAGGCGGAATGGGAGTACGCGGAACGCGCGGGAACGACGACGATTTACGTTTGCGGCGACGATCCCGCATGTCTCGATGCGATTGCCTGGATGCAGAGCAACTGCAACGGTTTGCAACCCGTGTGCGAGAAAGAGCCCAACAACTGGGGTTTTTGCGATATGGTGGGCGACCTGACGAAGTGGGTGCACGACTGGTACAGCCCGACTTACTATGCCCAAAGTCCGCTCGTCGACCCGCCCGGACCTGCCACCGGTTCGGCGCATGTGTTGCGGAGCGCCAGCTTCCTCGACTCCCTTATCAAGAACGGGCAATATTTCCGCGCTTCAGGCCGCCGCCCCGCGCCGCCCAACATTGAGCAACTCGGCGATGCGACGGTTGGCTTTCAGTGCGTTCGAGACTGACGACAGGTGCGCACGTGAAATTTGCGCACTGAACGGTGGAACGGGTGGAGAAGATCGGGCGACGCGTGATCATGCCGCGCGGCGGGCCGAACGCCTCACCCCGGAATGATTTCAGGCCTTCGCCGGGGATGGCGGCTGTCGTCGAGGCATTGTTCTTCCGCCGTTTAACGGCGTCCTGCGTCTAGTTAGTATCGTCGCACGGTTTTCCGTTGGAGACGGTGAAAAAAATGGTGACGCATGCGGCGAAAGAATTGACCGGCATTCTGGGCTTTCTGTTTCTGTTTTACGCCGCCGGCAGCTTTCTGGATCGCGGCGTTCACATAAAAATCGTCGATTCGCGCCAGCGGCGGTTGATTCTTGTCTGCCTCGGAATGGTCGGGTGGATCTACTTCACCTTTCTGCTCGGCGTCTTGCAACTGTTTTACACGGCCGTAGTTGTCGCCGCCATGGCGCTCTGCCTGCTGACTTATTTGGCTGCATTTCGGCAAGACTGGTTGCCGGCTTTGCAATCCGGCGGCGATTTGCCGCGGCGTCTATCGCCAGCCGTGATCGTTTTTCTCATTGCCGCGGGCGGCGTCCTGCTTTTCCTTTTCGTGGAGGCCCTCTCCTCCCATATCGCCGCTGACGCGCAAAACTACCATCTTTTCATCCCGCAACGATACATTATGCACCACGGATTTTACTTCATTCCCTTCAAGCCGCTGTCGAACTGGCCGGCCAACGTAGAGATGTTGTTTCTTCTCGCGCTGATCGTCAAAGACTTCATGCTGGCCAACTTGGTGCATTTTCTGGCCGGCGCGCTCACGTTGTTGACGTTGTATCTGCTCTGTCGGGAGCGGGCGGGCCGCTTCGCCGGGCTTTTCGCCGCTTTTTTGTTCTTGATGAACGAGGTAGTCCGTTGGATTTGGGCGGTCTGTTACACTGAGCTTGTCACGGCCCTCTTTTTCCTCCTGGCTTTTTGGTTTGTCATCAAAAGCCTCGAAGAGCAGGATTCCGAAAAAAGGCACTTATTGTTGGCCGGGATATTCACTGGCGCGATGGCGGGGACCAAACTCAACGCCTTCCAGGGCGGGATCGTGCTCTGCGTCGTCTACCTGTCCGCCAAGATTCGTTCCGGGCATTTTCGCCGCAGCCTCGGACGGCTGCTGCTGTATTTCGGGGTCCCGAGCGTCGGCCTGTTGGCGCCGTGGCTCATCAAAAGTGCGGTGATGACAGGCAATCCCGTTTATCCCCTGCTTCACTCCGTCTTCGGGGGACCCGAATGGAATATGAAACTGAGTCAGTCGATGGACGAGGTTTATTTGAAGATGGGCATGGGGCGGACGCTGCTCGACTACGTATGCCTGCCCTTCCGCGTGATCTGGTATGGCAATTACGACTTCGCGCATTTCTTCGGCGTCATCGACAAAACCTGGATTGCATTTGTGCCGTTGTCGGCGCTGTTTGGGATTCGCCTGCCCATCGTGCGTCGCGCCATGTGCGCCGCGGGACTGTACTTTTGTTGCTGGGCGGCGGGCACACAGCAAATGCGGCATTTGATTCCGATCCTCGCGTTGCTTTCGGTCGCCGGCGCGCTCACGTTGGCGCATTGGATTTCCAGGATTTCCGGCCGACGGATCGCTTCGCTCGTTAAGGCCGCGTTTCTGGTGGCCGCCTCTGTCTACCTCGTCTATACCGTTGACCTTGACCGGTCGGTATGGGGTTCGCCTTCCGCATACACGATGTTTGTGCCAAGGCCCGCCGAAGAGCAAGCGCTGGACCAATACGTGAATCGTCGTCTTCCGACAACCGCGCGAATCCTCATCCCGAGCCTTTGGTACGGTTTTTCCCTGGACCGGGACGTGATCGCTGAAAACGTGCAGAATGCACACCAAATCGCGCAACTCCTACTTTCAGGAAACAACGAAAGCGAAATATACAAGACGCTGACCCGGGAGAAATTCACCCACGTTCTCACCGACACGGCACACGAGTGCCAAGAAAGCCCGCCGGCGTTTTGTCGGATGTTGAAAAATCGGCAATACCTCTTGCCGGTCTTCCGGAATTCTTGGTTCACGCTTTACCAATTGCTGCCGCAAGAGCCGAAGCCGCCATCGCCGGCAATGATCCCGCTGCAACCGTTGGCGACGTCGGCGCCGCTTTAAGCCGCCGGTCGGTTCGATTAAACCCCGCGGCACAGATCCCGGATTTAAACCACAGAGGCACGGAGATCACAGAGAATGAAAAAAATGGCTCTGTGTCCTGTGTGCGTCTGTGGTTCTGTGGTTAACCTGGCCGGTTGACATCGCGCCCGCGCCGCGCAAAATCGCCGCCGTTTCAAGGAGCCGCCGCCGCGAATGAACGCCAGGGATGCCGAGTTTTCCGTCGCCCATGCCGACTGGCTGCCGAGCGTGCTGGTCGGCAGCTACATGGTGCTGACCTCGATCGCGGCCTTCTGGCTGCCGGTCTACTTCGCCGACCAACTTGGATTTTCGGGCGCGCAAATCGGGTTGCTGTTCTCGATCAACGCGATCGCCGGCGTGCTGGCCGCGCTGCCGGCCGGCCTCGGCAACGACCGCATCAGCAGCCGCACGCTGGTCGTCGTCGCTCTCGCCGCGCAGTTGCTGGCGATCTACCTGCTGGGCGGCGTGCGACTCTTCCCGGCGACGCTGCTCGTGTTTCTCGCGTGGTCGGTGGCGAACAACCTGTTTCGCCAGAGCATGGAAATGCAATTGCTCAAGACCGACACCGGCGCACGGACGGGCCGCCGCGTCGGCCTCTTCGTCGCCTGGCGCTTCGGCGGCCTGCTCGCCGGCACGATCCTCGCCGGCTATCTGCTGCACTGGCTCGATTTTCGCGGCTCGTTCCGCGCCCTGGCCGGCGTCGGCGTGCTGCTGCTCGCGCCGGCCTGCCTGTTGCCGCCGACGCGGCTGGCGCCGGTCCGGCTTGCCGACTATTTCGCCGACCTGCGCGACCTGCGCGTGCTGCTGTTCGCCGGCTGGATGTTCCTGTTCACCACGCACTGGGGCGTCGAATCGACCTGCTACAGCCTGTTCCTGCGGCGCACGATGGGCCTCTCGCTGCGCAGCATGGGCTGGTACATGTCGGCCGAGTTCGCCGCCGTCGTCGCCGCCGCATTGTTTGTCGCGCCGCGCCTGGGCAGGCGCCTCTCGTTGACGAACCTCGCGCTCGGGGGCGTGGCGTTGTCCGGCGTCGGGCACATCGGCATGACGATCGGCAACGTGTGGATCTCGGTCGCGTTCCGCGCCGTCCACGGCCTCGGCGACGGGGCGCTGGCCGTGCTGCTGTACGTCGGTTTTTCGCGGCTGTTCAACATCGAACGGCTCGGCGGCGCCGCTGGCGCGATCAATCTGGCCATGATGATCGGCCAGATCGCCGGCGCCATGATCGCCGGGCCGGTCGGCGAAAAGTTCGGGTACGCGCTGCCGATCTGGACCAGCGGCGTGCTGTTGCTAGCGCTCGCGACGCCGCTGGCCGCGAAAAGCTGGCGCGACCGGCGGGTCGAGCGGATCGAATGAATATCGGGATATGGATTTAGGGCTATCCACAGATTACACAGATTACACGGATCGATCTGTGCAATCTGTACTGCTAACGGTTCGTTTCTTGTTCTTGCGCTAAGAATTTCATTGCGCCGTTGTCGCGCCTGGGAATAATGGGACTTATGGGACCAATGGGACTCATGGGATTATCAGCGCCGTGCCCGTTCGCCAACCGGGCGCAATGAAACCACGCAGGCCCCGCGCCGGTTCATTCCGCAATCCGCAATCCGCAATCCGAAATTTGGTTGCGGCTCTGTCGCGCTAAGTAATCTGTGGACGCCCGTCCTCACTCCTCGAACGGATCGCGATTCTCGAGCACGGCAATGATCTTGCCGATCGCGTCGGGGCTGGTGATCAACGAGGCGTGGCCGCCGTCGATCAGGAAGTTGCGTGCGCCTTCGAGCGTCGCGCTCTGCGGGGCGACGAAAAAATCGCGGCGCGCGGCGAAGCAGACGACCTCGACGTCGGCCGGCAACTGGCCGTCGTTCAACTCGCGCAAAAACGGCGAACCCGGCGCCATCTGCAGCAGCGACTTGTAGAACGGACTGAACAAGGGCAGGCCGGCCACCGCTACGGGGGTGCCGCGGAACGGGGCGCCGACCGTCACCAGCCGCCGAACGTGTTCGCCGAGGCCCAGGCGTTTCAGGCCCCAGAGCGCGATCAGGCCGCCCATCGAATGCGCGACCGCCGTGATGCGCCGGCCGCCCAGCCGCGCCGACAACGCCGCGACCTTTTCCGCGACGAGCGCACCGCTGCGTCGAATATCGGCGACGTTCAGCGGACCCAGGTCGATCGAAAACACGGGGAAGCCGGCCGTTTTCAGCCGCCGCTCCAGAAACCGCAGCACGCCGCGGGTGCCGAGCCAGCCGTGCAGCAGCAACACGGGCTCGCGAAAGCCGGCGACCGGCTTGCCCAGTTCGCGGACGTCGACGGCGTTGCCATGGAGTTCGCCCCAGGCGTAGCGCAGTATCGCCACAACTTCGTCGAGCGCGAGGGCCTGCATATACACGGCCAGCCGGGCGAACTCGCGCAATTTCAGCGACCGCGCTCGCACGGCGTCGAAGCGCAGGCCCATGCCGTAAGGCGATGACGAATGGCGGCCGTTCTTGCTGACGCGCACGACCTCCGCGCGGCCGACGTAAGGCCGCACGTCGTCGAGTAGGCAAAACTCGAAATCGAGCAGCGTCCCCGGCGCCCACGGGCTGTTGACCCACACCATCATGCCGCCGACGCTGATGTCGCCCACGTTGGCGACCAAGTGCTGCTGCCGGTGGCGCAGGTGCGCCTTGATCTGGGTATACGTCGGCGCACGGGGGAAGGCGCGTTTCTCTAAGATATTGACGGGCTTGGCCATGTTACGAAACGTCGACGATTATTTTCAGCGCATCCGGCCGCTTCGCCGCCGCGAACGCCGCCGGCGCGTCCGTGAAGTCGAAGTGCGCCGAGATCATATCATCAACCGCGATCCGTTGGGAAGCGAGCAGCCGCAATGCCGGCGCGAACGGCCCGCACCGGCTGCCGACCACCGTGATTTCGTCCACGACCAGCGGCGCGGGATGAAAATCCGTCGCCTGGGCGAAGGTCGATTTCAGCGCGATGACGCCGCGCGGCTTGACCGCCTGCAGCGCCAGGCTCCAGCCGGCGGGCTGGCCGGACGCCTCGACGACGACGTCGAACGCCCGTCCCGGCGCGAACTCGCTCTCGAGAAATCGCTGGGCGACCGGCATCCGCGCCAGCTTGTCGCGGTGGCGGCCGACGGCGGTCAGCGCCGCGCCGGTCAGCGCCAGCACGCGCGCGACGAGGATCGCCAGCTTGCCGTCGCCGACGAGGCACACCCGCGCGTCGGGCGCGACGTGGACTTGTTCGAGGATCTCGCAGGCGGCGGCGAGCGGCTCGACGAAGACGGCGTGGTCATTGGTCACGTTGTCGGGCACAACGTGCAGGTTGCCGGCGGGCAGCGACAACGTTTCGGCGAACGCGCCGTCGCGGCCGGCGATGCCGAGCACGGTGCGCGTCGGGCAATGGCGCGCCAGACCGCGCCGGCAGAAATCGCAGGCGCCGCAGCCGACGTTGATCTCGCCGACGACGCGCCGGCCGACAAGCGCCGCCGGGCCGGCTTCGACGACGCCGACGAACTCGTGACCGAGCACGCCGCGAAAATTCATGTAGCCGGCGAGGATTTCGAGGTCCGTGTTGCAGATGCCGACTTGGAGCACGCGGACGAGGCATTCGCCGGGCAGCGCGGCGCGGGTCCGTTCGACGAACCGCAGACCGCCGTCGCCGACCAGCGCGCGCATCACCAGGCGCCGGCGCCCTGGCGGAAGATTTCGGCGGGGTCCATGTCGAACGAGATGCCGAACACCGCCGAGAGAATCATAAAAATGATGCCGAGCGCCAGCAGCATGATGATCATCGACGCCAGCCCGACGCCGCCCAGCAGCGCGATGGAAATCAACGCCGCGGCGGTGATCAGCACGGTCGCCGCGCCGCGGCCGCCGTACGGCGGCGTCGGCTCGATGACCATCAACGCCTCGCCCACTTCGCCCGCCTGGTCGGCGGCCCGATGCATCAGGTCGCGAACCCGATCGATCAACTCGTCGAACGCCATGGCTCCCCCAATCACAAATCGAGCTGCGGCGCGATTTCCGTCATCGCCTGCAGGCTCAATTCCAGAAATTCCGCCAACGGCACGCCGATCGTCTCGCACTCGGCGATGATTGCCCGATCGGCGCCGGCGGCAAAAAGTTTTTCCTTGTACCGCTTCGCGACGCTCTTCGTCTTGACCGACGCCAGCTTTTTGTCCGGATAAACCAGCGCCGTCGCGATAATCAACCCGGTCACGGTTTCCGCGGCGGCCAGCGCGTGTTCGAGCGCCGACGTGCGCGGCTCGCCCAGCGCGTCGTTGTGCCGGCGGACGGCCGCGACCAGCTCCGGATGCGCGCCGAGTTCGGCCAGCCAGCCCGCGCCGACGGCCGCGTGTCGGTGCATGTCGTCGGCGACCTCGACCAGATCGACGTCGTGCAGCAGACCCGTCAGGCCCCAGAAATCCGGGTTCGCGTCGAATCGCGGCGCCAGCCGGCGCATGATCGCCTCGGTCGCCAGGCAATGCTTGATCAGCCGCGGCTGCGCCGCCAGCTTTTCGTTCAGCAAGGCCAGCGCTTTGTCCCGCGTGATTCCCGGCTCCGCCGCGCCCACCACTCGCCGCTCCCCTTCTCGTTTTCCTGATGTTAACCGCCAAATCGGAGTGGATCAACCCGGCGCGCGGCCGGCGCCTCACAGGCTCACGTGCCGATAGAAAATCTTTTTCGCCCACTCCGCCGACGCGATGTAGAGCGCGACGACCACGGCGATCGCGACGAGATAACCGGCCGTGAGCGGCACGAAGCCGAGCAGCCGGCCGAGCGCCGTGAACGGCAGCAGAACGGTTGCGACGCCGACCGCCAGCGTGGCGCCGAGGAGATATTTCGACGGGCGGCTGCGGTAGAAGGCCTTCTGCGTGCGGATGACCAGCACCACCAGCGACGCCGACACGACGGATTCGACGAACCACGCCGTGCGGAATTGTTCGACGCCCGCGTGGAGCAGCCACAAGAGCACGGCGAACGTGACGTAGTCGAAAACGGAGCTGATCAGCCCGAACGTGAGCATGAATTTGCGGATGAAGGCGATGTTCCAGCGCCGCGGCCGGGCGACCATTTCCTCGTCCACGCTGTCGCCGGCGATCGTCATTTCGGGAAAATCGGTCATCAGGTTCGTCAGCAGGATTTGTTTGGGCAGCAGCGGCAGAAACTTCAAAAACAACGACGCGCCGGCCATGCTGAACATGTTGCCGAAATTGGCGCTGGTCGCCATGAACACGTATTTCAGCGTGTTGTGGAACGTCGTGCGGCCCTCCGCGACGCCGTCGACCAGCACGCTCAAATCTCGTTCCAACAGCACGATGTCGGCGACCTCCTTCGCCACGTCCGCCGCTTTGTCGAAGGAAATGCTCACATCCGCCGCGTGCAGCGCCGAGGCGTCGTTGATGCCGTCGCCCATGTAGCCGACGACGTTGCCGGCCTTGCGCAGCGCGAGAATCAGCCGCTCTTTCTGGTTCGGCTCGATCTCGGCGAAGATGTCGATCTGGTCGGCCTTCTGCACCAACGCGGCGTCGCCGGTGCGCCGCAATTCTTCCCCGGTCAGGATGCGCGGTTCGGCCAGGCCGAGTTGCTTGGCGACCTCGACCGCGACCAGATGATTGTCGCCCGTGATCACCTTGAGCCGGATGCCGAGGCGATTGAGCCGCGCGATCGCCGCGACGATGCCTTCCTTCAGCGGATCGTAAAACGCGAGGAAACCGAGGAAGGTCATGCCGGCCTCGTCGTCTTTCGTGATTTTCGCGACGTCGCCGAGGTGTTTGCGCGCCACGCCCAGCACGCGGTAGCCCTGCCCGCTCAGTTTCGCGAACTGCTCCTGAATTCGCGCGGCGGCGGCGGCCCGCGGCTCGACGCCGCCATCCGGCGTTTCCACATCGACGCAGACGTCGAGCACGTTGCGCAGTGCGCCCTTGGTGACGAGCCAATTGCCGTCCGAGCGGGCGACCGCGACGCTCAAACGTTTGCGCAGAAAATCGTACGGCACCTCGTCGAGGCGGCGGCAGGCGGACAGGTCGAACTTGCGGCATTCGCGGATCGCCACATCGATCGGGTTCTCGTAGCCGGTTTCGAACGAAGAGTTGAAGTAGGCGTGCAGCAGCACCTTCTCGCTTTCCCGCCCGGCGGCGTCGAGCGCGGCGCGCAGTTGCACCGTCCCCGTCGTCAGCGTGCCGGTCTTGTCGGAGCACAGCACGTTCATGCTGCCGAAGTTCTCGATGGACGCCAGCCGCTTCACGATCACCTTGGCGCTCGCCATCTTCTTCGCGCCGTGCGCCAGGTTGATGCTGATGATCGCCGGCAATAGTTGCGGCGTCAGGCCGACCGCCAGCGCGAGCGAAAACAGAAACGACTCGAACACCGGTTTGTGAAAGAACACGTTGATCGTGAAGATGCCGAACACCAGCATCAGGGTCACTTCCATCAGCAAGTAGCCGAACTTCCGCACGCCGTGCTCGAACTCGGTCTCGGGCGGCTTGGCGCGCAGCCGTTCCGAGACTTTGCCGAATTCGGTTTTGCGGCCGATCGCGGCGACGAGCGCTTTGGCGTTGCCGCTGACGACGCTCGTGCCCATGAACAGCGCGTTGGTCCGCTTTTCGAGCGGCGCGTCGGCGGGGGTCGGCGCGGCCTCCTTCTCGACCGGAAACGTTTCGCCGGTGAGCGGCGCTTCGTCGACGAAGAGGTCGGTGGATTCGAGCAGCAGGCAGTCGCCCGGAATGACGGCGCCGGCGCCGCACAGGAAAACGTCGCCGGGCACGACGTTGTCGAGCGGAATCTCGGCCGGCGCGCCGCCCCGCAGCACTTTGACCTTCACCTGCACGAGCGACAGCAGTTTCTCGACCGCGTGCGCGGCGCCGCGCTCCTGCCAGAAGCCGAGCAGCGCGCTGACCATGACGATGGTCAGAATGATCAGCGCGTCGGTCGGGTCGCCGAGCGCGAACGACAGCAACGTCGCGGCGAGCAGAATCAGGACGATCGGGCTCTTGAATTGGCCGAGGAGCAGACCCCAGGCAGTCGTCTTGCCTTTCGGGTCCATGCGGTCCGCGGCGCAGGCGGCGCGGCGGATCTCCGCCTCCGCGTCGGTCAAACCGTTCGCGCGCGTCTCGAGTTTCGCCAGCGCCTCTTCGGGCTTCACGCTCCAGAATTCCGCGAGATCTTGAAACACGGCCGACCTCCGCACCCCTCGTTTGTTCAATGCTTTGCTACAATAACTCGAAAAGTATATCCACCGCCGCTGGCGGAGTAAAGAAAAGCGCGGGCGGCGCTCGACTTGGTGGTTTTTTGCAGAATCACCGAGTCATTTCGTCGACGGTCTTATGCTGCGTGAGGGGTCGCGACGAGGGTGTTGTTCATTGTTCATTGTTCATTGTTCACTGTTCATTGTTCACTGTTCGCTACTTTTGCGCCCACTGAATCAGCTTCCAATGGGCCAGTTCGAGCTTGCTGTTGTCGCGGCCGAGGCGGCAACAGCGATTGAGCAGCGACGTCCAGGACCAGCCCATGACGATGCCGACGCCGACAATGGTCGCGCCGACTTGCCAATGGCCTTTGCCGAGCATGGCGCCGCCGATGGTCACGCCGAGAAAGTGCGGCCAGAGTTCGAACAGCCAAAGCGGCAGGTTGCGCATCGCGACCTTGAACACCATCAGCATCAACGCGACGGCGATCAGGCCGACGATGATGTAGAATCCGAGGTGCAACGGATCGTAATCCATGGCGCGCCCCTTCAATCAGTGACCAATGAACAGTGAACACTGAACGGGGAACAATTTCAACGGGTGCGCGGGGCTGGGCGAACGGGCCGCGGCGCAGCCGGCCGGGGCCGCGCCGCGGCGCGAGCGCGCTACGAATTGCGATCCCGGGCTTCCGCTGTGGGATCAACTGCCGATATTACAATCGGACTTGTGTCGTCATCCATCGCCGTCGAGTCGTCGTCGTAGGAGTCGTCGTCTTCCTCCGAGTCGTCGTCCTCATCCTCGGAAACGCTGTGGCTCTTGTCGGCGCACGCGACCAAACCGATGAGCAAAAGACCCAGGACAATCGCCGTTGCATAAAACCATATCTTCATGCCTTTTCTCCTCCATGAAAGTTGGCTCGCCAACCCTTCGTTATTGCGCGACGCGCCGCCCTGCCATCCGCGCGGGCCGGCACGTCATGCAAATAATAAGCGCATCGCGGGAACGCCCGTCAACTTGGGCGATCCGCGAGGAGCATCAGGACCATTTTCATTACGGCCCATTTCGCCTCCCGCGCACGGCTTGACCGCCGGCGCCCCGCACCCGATGATTTCCGCAACCGGCAAAAAGGAGGCGGCGCATGAACAAACCCGCGGTGGCGCTGGTCAGCGGCGGTCTGGATTCGGCGACGGCGCTGGCGATCGCCTTGCGCGACGGCTACGCGGTGCACGCCCTGACGTTTGCGTACGGCCAGCGGCACGCCGTCGAAATCGACCGCGCGCGGCGGATTTGCGCGGCGGCCGGCGTCGCGAGCCATCGCGTGGCGCCGCTCGATTTGCGCTGGATGGGCGGCTCGGCGCTTACGGCGGACCTTGCGGTGCCGAAGGACCGCCCCCTCGCGGCGATGGCGGAGGGCATTCCGATCACCTACGTGCCGGCGCGCAACACGATCTTTCTGGCCGCCGCGCTCGGGCTCGCCGAAACGCTCGGCACGTTCGACATCTTTTTGGGCGTCAACGCGCTGGATTACAGCGGCTACCCGGATTGCCGGCCGGAATTCCTGGAGGCGTTCGAGCGCCTGGCCGATTTGGCGACCAAGGCCGGTGTCGAGGGCGGACGTTATCGCCTGCACGCGCCGCTGCTGCGCCTGACCAAGGCGGAGATTATTGCGCAGGCTGTCGAACTAGGCGTTGACCTGGCCGCGACGCACAGTTGCTACGATCCGACGCCGGACGGCCGGCCGTGCGGTCGCTGCGATAGTTGCCTGCTGCGCGCGAAAGGTTTCGCCGAAGCGAAAATAGCCGACCCCGCCCTCGCGAAATAAACTTCCGCGCCACTCAGCGCCGCGGCGACCGGCGGCGGCTCCCCTCGGCGACGTCGCCGGTCCGCCGGATCACGATCAGACTGATGACGAGCACGGATATCATGCCGAAATTTACGGCTAACTCCACCATCGATCTCACTCCTGTCTTTGGGCGCAGACCTTTCTTATTCAAGTATCGCGCCAAGTGCGAAGATTGACGAAAATCAAATCAATACAGTTATTTACGCAACAACCTCGCTTTCGCCGTTGCCGTTCCGATCGGTAGAAACGAAACGGCGCATTACATTTCGTAAGCTTCATTGCGGTGAAGCGCTACGCTTGTTATCCTGGCCTCGTCCACACGTCTGAAAACACCTGTAATATCAGCTTTTTTCGTTACCTCGGGCGTCGGCCAACGATGGCTAGTGCGATGACGAGCACCCAAACCACGCCGAAATTCAGCACAAGCTCGCCCACTGCGATGGTCCTCCTTTTGCAACGTTCCATTGTGAAGGATCGCAAGCGGTGTGCCACAGTCTGGTTGATTCATTTTATTATTATTTTACAATGTGTTATGAGTGAATACTTAACAATTTACATCAATCGACAAAGCGGAGTGTTTGAACGCGATCATTACCATTCGTAACGGTCGGGAAGCCGGAAACAGTGGACTCGGATCTGATTTGGCAAACAGCCGAGGACGCCTAGCTCAGCGGCAGCACAAACCGGACCAGTAGACCGCCGCCGGCCCGCGGCAGCGCCGCGATGCGGCCGCCGTGTGCCTCGACGATGCGCTTGCACAGGGTAAGCCCCAGGCCGAGGCCGGCGCCTTTCCGGTCGGCCTGGGCGGAGCGGAAAAAAGGCTCGAACAAGAGCGGCAGTTCGTCCGCCGGCACGCCGCCGCCGCGATCCGCGATCTCCACGGCAATCGCGTTCGACTCCAACGCTGCACTGATCTCGATCGGCGCGGAACGGTCGCCGTACTTCGCGGCATTGTCGAGCAGGTTTTCGATGACCCGCCGCAGGAGCGCGCCGTCGGCGTTGAGCGACGGCAGACCGACCGCGCCGCGCACCGCCGCACGCGCGTTCGCTTGGGCGGCGTTGAATTTCTCGGCGGCGTCGCGCAGCAACGCCGCGAAATCGAGCGGTTCGCGCCGCAGTTGATATTGCTTGCCGCCCCCGGGCGCGGCGTCGAGGCGGAACGTGGTCAGCGCGTCGCCGACCAGCGCTTCCAACTCCGCCAGGTCGCCGTCGATGCCGCCGAGCAGGCCGCGAATTCGTTCGACGCCGACATCCTCTTCGGCGCAGAGTTCCACCGCGACGCGGATGCGCGACAACGGCGTACGCAACTCGTGCGAAATGTTCGCCAGCAGTTCTTTTTCGCGGCGGACCATGGTCTGAATCTGGCCGCCCATCTCGTTGAACGTGACGGCGAGCTGCCCGATTTCGTCGCGTCGGCGAATGGCCGTGCGGGCCGACAGATCGCCCGCGCCGAACGCCATCGCCTGCTTCTTCAGGCGATTCAAGGGGCGCGAGATGTCCCACGCCAGCAAGGCGGAGAGCGACATGACGGCGACGATCAAAATCGCCAAAAAGCCGAGCACGCGGTGCAGATGCCGGCCGGCCGGGACGCCGACGAGCAACACGGCGCGGTCGCCCGCCGCGCTTTGCAACGGCATGGCGAAACCGAAGGCGAATCGGATGCGGAGAAGCTGCGGCGTCGACAACGCCGCGGCGACGCCGGGCGGCAGCGGCGGCATCGGCGCCGCGCCGGCGCTCGCCAGCCGCGTGCCGTCGAGGCGATAGATGGTCGCCGACAACTCCGAGTCGGCGGCCAGATGCGTCAGCCGCGCCTGCAAACGCACCGGATCGTCGAGCAGCGCGGCCGATCCTTCGCCGAACTGGCGGCCGATGAAGCGCGGCATCCGGTACCAGGCCGTGTGGCTTTCGAAAAACACCGCGACGAGCGCGCCGGCGATCGCGATCAACACGAAAAAGATCAGACTGATCGAGAATATGCGGGCAAAAATCCGGCTGTGGACGCGCGGTTCCGCAAGCGGCCTCATTTGCCGGACCGCGCGATGAATTGGTAACCCATGCCGCGAATCGTTTTGATGCGTTGCGGCCGGCGCGGGTCGTCGCCAAGCTTCTGCCGCAGCCGCGAAATGTGCACGTCGATCGAGCGGTCGAACGCTTCCTCGCAATTTCCCTTCGCCAAATCCATCAATTGCTCGCGCGACAACACACGGCCGGCGCGCTCGGCGAGCGCGTAGAGCAAGGAAAACTCGTAGGCCGTGAGTTCGAGCGGCCGCCCGCCGAGCGTCGCCGTCCGCGACGCCGGATCGAGCGTCAAATCCGCGATCTCCACCGCCGGCGACCGCGGCCCGCTCGGCGCCCGCGTGCGACGCAGCAGCGCTTGAATCCGCGCCAGCAACTCGCGCGGCGAAAAGGGCTTGGGCACGTAATCGTCGGCGCCGAGTTCGAGGCCGAGGACGCGGTCGGCTTCCTCGCCGCGCGCCGTCAGCATGATGATCGGAATGTCCGAGAGCGCGCGAATTTCGCGGCAGACGTCGAAGCCGCTTTTGCCGGGCAGCATCACATCGAGCAGCACCACGTCGAATCGTCGCCGGCGCGCGACGGCCAACGCGGCCTCGCCGTCGGCGACGGCTTCCACCGCCGCGCCGTGCCGTTCGAGATATTCGCGCGTCAGGCCGGCCAGCCGCGCGTCGTCTTCGACCAGAAGAATATGCATCAACGGAACCATACGGCAAATTACCACGCTGCGGGCCGGAATTCACGGGCGAAGGCGCGCCCCAACGACGCGCCCGCGCCCGCGGTTCCGCCCCCTATTTCTGCGCCATGTGCGCTTCGATCACCGCCGCGATCTGGTTGCGCTGCTCGGATTGGAACACCCCATGCAACCGCGCCGCCGCGTCGACCGCGGCATGCACCAGTCCCTCGAATTCCTCGAGCCGCGTGTCGACCAGCGCGTTGACGGCGGCCATGTCGGGCTGGTCGCTCTTCCATTGCGCGAGCAGCGCCGCGTGCGTCCCTTGGCAAGAATCGTGAAACGCCTTGACTTGCGCATGCACGTCGTCAATAGCGGCAAAGACGGCCTGTTTCTGTTCGGGCGTCGCCTGGACCTGGTCGAGCACGCCGTCGACGCGTTTCATCGCCATGGCGAACATCGCCTCGCGCGACGCCTCGGTCATCCCGTGATGCCGGCAGCCGCCCAGCGCGACCAGCGTCGCCGCCAGAGCAATCGCCAGCACGGTCCACTGAATTGCCTTTCGTTTCATGTTCGGATCCTTTCCGCAAATCGTTTTTCGTTTTGCCGCAACGAAGCAACCACTGCGCCGCCGCGACTTACGGGATGAAAAATAGGACGGCCGTGTGTCCCGCGTTTGTCGCGATTGTTAAGAAAGATGAAGCAA
>CAZHPN010000136.1:0-17098 GCA_964534375.1 uncultured bacterium
GCTGCCAGATGCAGGGCTCGATCTTCGTCGACTGCGACGGCGCCGCGCTGCGCAACCCGATGATCTACATGGACGCGCGGGCCACCAAACAAATCGAGGACGCGCTCTACACCGGCCCGCTGCGCATCGAGAAAATCAACGCCTTCAAGCTGCTGCCGTCGTTGTGGATCACCGGCGGCATGGCCGCGACCGCGAAAGACCCATTGTGGAAATATCACTGGGTCCGCGAAAACGAACCCGCCGTGTTCGGCGCGGCGTACAAGTGGCTGGACGTCAAGGACTACCTCGCCGCGCGCTGCACCGGCCAATTCGCCATGACGCAGGACTCGGCCAATATCACCTTTGTTTACGACACGCGCCCGGGCAAGCTTGGCTGGAGCCGCGAACTCTGCGCGCTGTTCGGCGTCAACCGCGACCATCTGCCGCCCGTGATCAAATCGACCGATCGCGTCGGCGAGCTTGCGGCCGGCGCGGCGCGCGAACTGGGCTTGCGCGAGGGCACGCCGGTGTTCGGCGGCGGCGGCGACGTGTCGTGCATTTCGCTCGGCGCCGGCTGCACGCGCACGCACGACACGCACATCTACGTCGGCACGTCGGGCTGGGTCGTGGCCAACGTCGAAAAACGCATGGTCGACATCGGCAACTTCATCGCCTCGATTCTCGGCGCCATTCCCGGCCGCTACAACTACGTCGCCGAGCAGGAAACGTCGGGCCTGTGCCTGGCGTGGGTGCGGGATCATCTCGCGCTCGATGAAATCGGCGTCTATCTCGACGGCCGCGGCGGCCCGAAGAACCGCGGCGACCGGCCGCTGTACGAGCTGCTCAACGAGACGGTCGAGCAGACCCCGCCCGGCGCCGGCGGCGTCATCTTCACGCCCTGGCTCCACGGCAACCGCGCCCCGCGCGAAGACCCGTTCGTCCGCGCGATGTTTTTCAACGTCGGCCTGAACACCGGCAAGCGGATGCTCGTGCGCGCGGTGCTCGAGGGCGTCGCCTATCACAAGCGCTGGATGCTGGAAGCGATGGAAAAACGCATTCCGCGGCAGAGCAAATTGCGCTTTGTCGGCGGCGGCGCCAAGTCCGAGGTCTGGTGTCAGATCATGGCCGATGTCACCGGGCGGACGATCGAGACGATCGAAAACCCGCAGGACGCCGGCGCGGTCGGCGCGGCGATGATCGCCGGCGTCGGGATGGGCGCGATCCCGTCGTTCGCGGCGGCCCATTCCTTCGTGCCGCTGAAAAAATCGTACGAGCCGCGCGGCGAATTTCGGGCGCTGTACGACCGCGGATTCGCGGTTTTCCAAAAACTTTATCAGCAAAACAAGAAATTATTCTGGGCGATGAACCGGGACTGATCGTGAAAGGCGGCGGCGCGCGGTGGGAAAAAGAGAAAACAATGCCAAGCGTCAGCGAAAACTCATCTTGCGCGCCGCCGCCGCTCTCTTTTCGAAGAAGGGATACCACAAAGCGTCCGTCGGGGAAATCGCCGAGCGCGCCGGGGTCGGCAAGGGCACGATTTACCTGTATTTTGCCGACAAGGCGCAGTTGTTCGCGGCGACCGTGACCGAGGGCATGGAAGAGATCATCGGCGGGCTGCGCGCCGAACTGGAATCCGATCTGCCGTTTCGCGTGCATTTTCAGCGCCTCGTCGAGCGCCACGTGGCGCTGTATTTGCAACACGAGGACCTGACCGGAATTTTTCACCGCGAGATGTCCAACGGCATCGACCGGCAGACGCTGAAGAAGATCGAGGAAGTGCGCCGCCGTTACGTCGACTTTCTCGCGGACACCCTCGCCGACGGCCATCGCCGCGGCTATATCAAGGCGATCGATTTCCATCTCGCGGCCGTCGGCGTGGTCGGCCTGGTCGACGTGTTGTGCAGCGACTATTGGAAAAACGAACGCCCGCTCGACCGCGGCGAGATCGCGGCCACCGTGTATTCGCTATTGTCGACGGGCCTGACCGCGCCCGAAAAGGCGGCTCCGGCGGCGCGCGGCAAGACCCGCTAGACCCTGTCGACGATCTTGGCCTCGATCAGCACCTGCCCCCAGCCGCCGCAGCCGATGCCCACGTCGTCGCAATGCGCGCGATAAAAAAATGGCTTCGGATCGAGGCCTTCATAAATGCGCTCCTGGATCAGCCACATCAGCCGCGCGAACGCCGGCATCAGATAGGGGCAGACCTTTTTCGGCCCGCGGTGCGCGAGCATGTAGCCTTCGGCCGAAAAGGGAAACTGCTCGCCGACTTTATGTTCGATGTTGCAGCCGTGCGATTCCACAACTTCGAAGATGACGGTCTTGTTGAGCAGGTCGGCGGCGCGTTCCATGATCCGCTGATTCCGCGGATCGCTCTTGAAGATTTCGAGTTCCTCGTCGGTGTAGCCCAGCCGGTGCTGCATCAGATTCCACACGCTCTCTCCGACGACGATTTTCTCGCCCACGATTCGCCTCCTTCTGTTTGTGCGCCGTTCAGTTTTTCGCCGATGCGATCGCCGTTTTCAGATTCGCCAGCCGCTTGTCGTCCGTCTTCTCGACCATGCGGGCGATGTACCCGGCCCATAATTTCGCCACGCCGTGCGCGTCCATCTCGCATGCGAAACGCACGCGCGTGCCCGCGCCTTCCGGCGCGAAGTCGAACGCGAATGACGCGTCCACGCCCATGATCCGCGCTTTCACCGCGTGCCGGCTCGGCCGGTTGTGCGCCACGACCTCCACCTCGTTGGTCATCTGCCGCCCGCCCTGCCGGCGGACCTGGCGCAGTTTCGCGCCCGCCTCGATCGGCCGCCCGCCGACGACTTCGCTGCGCACCACCTCCGGCGACCACTTCGGCAGATTCTCCTGATTGGTGACGAAATCGAAGACCTGCTCCGGCGGCGCTTCGATCAATTCCGTCCGGGAAAACTTCGTCATGTCCAGCCCTCCTCTCGTTGCGTCTCTACGCATGGATAACATCGACTCGGACTGGCCTTATGTCAATTCCATCTTCGGCGAGATCCGGAATGAAATGTAGTTTTTTTGACAGGATCAACAGGATCGACGGGATCGATTTATTCTCTGTGTCCTCTGTGAAACCTCCGCGCCCTCTGTGTTTAAGGCGTCCTGGCCCTCATCGCCCGACGAGGCGGCTGAGCCACGCCGGCCCCATCGGCAATTGCGCGTGAACGTGATCGCCGACGCGCCGCAGCCACGCGAGTTCGTCGGCGGTCAGCGGCCCGCGATCGAGGGTCTGCAGCGCCTCTTCCATCTGCGCGAAATTTTTCGGGCCGGTCATGCAAACGTCGACGCCCGCCTGCGTGAGCGCAAAGCGATAGCAATCCGAGGCGCGCGGCGTCGGCGTGTTCGGCGGCATGCGCGCGGGGTCGAGCAACCGGCCCCACCGCGTCGCCGTGTAGATGACGACCCCGGGCCGATTGTCCGCCGGCAACTTCGCGAACACCTCGCTCTCGGCGCCGCGGTGCGCCGCGTTGTAACGAACGTGAAAAACGTCGAAACCGCCCTGGGCCGCGAGCGCCGGGAACAGCGGCCGGTGGTGTCCGGACACGCCCAGCCAACGCACCAGCCCTTTGGCTTTCAACTCGCGGCAAAGGTCGAGAAGGCGTTCCGCCGGCGGCGCGTTCCACCAACCGAGCAGGAGCACATCCGCATGGTCGAGTTTCAGGTCGCGCAGGAACGACTCGACGCTGCGCCGCAACTGCCAACCGAAGCGCGTGTAAACCTGCGCGACGATCGCCAGTTGGTCGCGCCGGCCCTGCGCCACGAGGTTCCGGATCGCCTCGGCCATGCCGGGGCTGCGGCGCGAGCCGTGATAGAAGTAGTTGCAGCCGCGTTCGAACGCCATTTCAAACGCCTTCGCCGGCGCGCCGTAGCCGCCGGACACGCCGAGCCGGCCGACGGTCAGATCGGTGTTCCCCAACCGCCGAGCCGCGTGAAAATCGCTCATGCCGTTTCCTCCCGAGCCATCGTTTTGGCCATTATCGACCGCGATTTGCCGCGCGTCCAGACGCGGCCGCGATGGCGGCGCCGGCTTGTCACCCCGCGTGCGCTGCGCTAACAATCTGCGCAACGCCGTAATCGCCCGAGGTCCCATGGCCGCCGAAAAATCGAACGCCGCGACGCACTCCGCCGGTGAGCGATTTTTCTGGGCCGCGCTGCTGATCGCCGGCGTGGGGCTCTACGCGGTTCGCTTTGTCTCGCATTACTACGCGTTCGACGTCGAAACCGCGAAAAACGGCATGCTGGCGCGCGGCATCATCGAAGGCCTGGCGGCGCCGTGGTGGAATTATCAATACAAACCGTTTTCGCACGGCACGGCGATCTTCGGCCTCGCGCTGACGCCGTTTTTCTATTTCGGCGGCTCGAAATATTTATGGACAAAGCTCCTCTCCGGCGCGATGGTCGTCCTCGGCGCGATCTTTTGGACGGTCGCCGTGCGGCGTTGCTGGGGCCGCAAGCCGGCGATCGTTTTCGCCCTCCTGTGCATTCTGCCGCCGCCGCGTTTCGAGGCGCTGCTGCACGCGTCGTGGGCCAATCACAGCGAAAGCCTGTTCTTCACGGGCCTCTTGCTGCTGTTGTTCGCCAACAAGCCCAATCCGTCGGCGCGGTCCGGCGCGCTGATCGCGGCCGGCCTGCTCGGCGGTTTCGCCTGCTTTTTTTCGTTCGAAAACGCGCTCTTCTTCGCCGCCCTATTGGTCGGGCTTGTCATCTGCCACGGCGTCGGTCTGGCGCGCCGCCTTCTGTTCTTGACGATTCCCGCGTTTCTCTTCGCTTTTTCGCCGCACTTTCTGACGCCGACGTCGTTTCCGCACGCCATGGTCGATCTCGCCCAGGGCGCTTCCGTGAAAGCGTGGTTTTGGGAACGATACGCCTCGTTTTTCAAGATCCTCTGGACGCTCGCCTGCGAATACAAATATCCGCTTTTGTCGAAGGCTTTTTTCCTGGCCGCGGTTTTGGGATATTTCCTGCTCGTCTGGCGAACGGTTCGCACGTGGAACGCCGGGTTGCCGAAGCTCGACCTGCTGGGCGTCGCGCTGCTGGCGCACTCGGTCATTTTCTTCGGGGCCTACGGTTTTTCCCATTTCTACATGGCGCCGAGCGCGGACTTCAAAGGCTTCGGCGCCCTGCAATACCTGGCGGTGATTTTCCCGTTCTGGCTGGCGTTTCTGTGCCAGGCC
The DNA here is from genome assembly GCA_964534375.1 of uncultured bacterium. Lineage (GTDB taxonomy): Bacteria > Lernaellota > Lernaellaia > Lernaellales > Lernaellaceae > CAZHPN01. The sequence goes on from CAZHPN010000136.1 coordinate 5,172, forward strand.
GCGCGTTCGGCGCCGGGTTTTCTGGCCGCGGCGCTGGCCGCGCCGTTTCTTTTCGGCGGCGCGCTCCATGTCGCCGCCGACCCGCTGCCCGACGCCCGCACGCTGCGCTACGGCTGGGACACGCTGACGTTCTTCCGCGGCGACGACAACGATTATCTCATCTACGTCGCGCTGCCGCCCACGTGGGGCGCCGAATTCGACGAAACGGCGCGGTCGGTCGAAGCGCTGACGCCGGCGTGGCGCTGCGACGGGTTCATCTCCGCCGGCGCGGGGCTCTCGTTTTCGCAGGTCCATAACGCGCTCGCCGGCAGCGCATTACGCGACCGCGAACAGGCCGGCTGCCTGGTGCGCGGTTTCGCCGGCCACGAAGCCGCCGGTTTCGCCGGCGCCAAGACCATAGAATCGGTCGACGAGTTTCAATTGCGTCGGGATTTGGCGCGCTTCGCAGCGGACGATCCGCTCTTGGCGCAAAACTACTTCGAGGGCTTTGGCGCCGGCTTGCTGCCCTCGCCGTTCCGCTTTGACTCCGCGATTTTCGATTTTTACGGCTGGCTGATCGCCGGCGGCGACCTGAATCAAACGTCGCCCGACATTCAGCGCGTTTGCTCGCATATCCGCTATTATTTCGAACTCGCCGGGCGCGAGGCGCCCGACCCGGCGGCGGCCCGCGCCTCTCTCTTTCGCGGTTTCGGCAAATGGCTGGGCGCCATTGCGGCCGCCGCCCGCGTCCGACTCCGGCCGGAGGACGAACCGCCGGAGCGAGCCTTTTTGCGAATGATCGCCGCGCTCACCGGCGCGCCCGTAACCGACGCCGAAATCGCGGCGCTCCGCCGCGGCGTGGCGGCGGGCGAGGCCCACGCCTTGCAAAATTACGCGAACCGCTTTCAGGTCGTGCCCCCCTTTGACGGCCTCGACCTGCTCATCGACGAGGCCGCGAAAAACGGCGTGGTCATCAGCAAAGTCGCCGGCCCGCGCGAGGAATATCGGCTCGACGAGAAAAAGTGACAAGTCGCGGCCGCATCGGCGCCAACTATTGAAACTGGCGCGCACGCTGGATACCGATCGGTGGGTTGAATAGGTCGGATAGGCCCCAGAGGTCTCATGGAGGTCCTGATAGAGAACGTCGATTTTCTCGGATCGACCGATTTTTGCGAACGCATCCTCCGCACAATGGCGAATGGCGAATGGCGAATGCAGAATTGCCGACGTCGCCCGAAATTCGCCATTTGCCATTCAACATTCTACATTCCGGTTTGCCGTCCCAAGAAACGTATAGTTCGCAGCCATCGGTGGTCGGCAGGCCGAGGTGGCATTTATCGACGATCTCTATAGCCCGGGCCCCGCCCCTTCTACTCCGCCGGCCGGCATCGAAGTCTGCGAGTTCAAAATTTGATTTGGCCCGTGCGCGCCAACCGGCGGGCGTTGCGAACCACGGCTTCCCGCGCCCTTTTCACGTCTGCCGCCGAGGCGGCGCCGGTACGCTCGACTTCCGCGGCGACGATCGGCGCTGCGTGAACCGGCAGGCAACGGAGCAATTTCTCGCGCGTTGCGTCGTCGGCGGCAGACAATGCGGCGGCCGCATCGCCCACCGCGGTCGCCGCGAGAACGCGGCGCAGGTCGGCGTCTTCCAGCCGAAGCAGGTCGGTGAAGGCGAGGCGCTGCCGGCCCATCTGCGCGGCCAACTCGGGTTCGTCTTTTGTCAGCTTTTCCAGAATGGCGTCCGCGGTTTCGTCCGGCAGATCGCCGAGAATGTCAGCGACGGCCGCGACGCCGCCGGCCGGTTCGCCTGGGTCGGCGGCGAGCGCCGCCAACTCGCGGCCGAGAACCTCGATCACTTCCTCCAACGCGCCGGGCGCCGCCTCGTTCAGCCGCGCGACGCGGCGCACGACTTCGGCGCGCAAATCCGGCGCGAGGCCCGCGACGACTTGCGCCGCGGCGTCGGGCGGCAGGCGGGCCAGGACAAAAGCGATCGTTTGCGGATGTTCGCGCTGCAGCACCGCGGCGATCGCCCGCGGGTCGCTGCGGCGCACGCGTTCAAGTTGACGCTCGAACGCCAGACGCCGCAAGACGTGCCGCGCCTCCGCCGGGTCCAGCGCCTGATCGACGAGGTTCGCGGCGAAGTCGCCGCCGGCCGGGGCCAGGTGCGCTTCCCGCGTCAGCCGGCGGATGAATTCATCGAGAATCGCCTGCATGGTTTCGGGCGCGACGCCGTCGATGCCGGCGATGGCGCCGGCCGCAACGCGGACCTCGTCTTCGTTCAGCCGGCGGAAAACCTCGATCGCTAGATCCTCGCCCAGAAACATCAACAAGGCCGCGGCTTTTTTGGCGCCGGGAACCGTCCGCCGCCCGCCGGCGGTCTCCTCTGGCGCGCGTTCGGGCAGGTTCAGCCAGCGTTTGACGACCATCGCAACCGCTTCGCTATCGTTGGCCGCAAAGCGCCGCAAATCGGCTTTTTCTTTTTGGAGTCGGCCGAGCGTTTCGGCAGGCGGCTGGCCGGTCGCGGGCGGCCGGAGGTTGGCGGCGGCGCCGCCTGCGACCAGCGCCTCGAGTTCGCCGATCGTCAGCGCGGCCAGACGTTCGGGCGGCAGGTCATACATTGGCGGGAAATCGAGCGCGGTTTTCACCCGCCCGGGCCGTCGGTAAACGACGTAGAGCAACAAACAGCCGCAGACCGCGGCGACGATCGCGAAACCGACCACGAGCCACGGCGTGGCCGCGTCGTCGCTCGCGCCGGAGAACGCTTCGGCGGCGCGCGGCGCGACGACCACCGACCACGCGGCAATCAGCGATAGCAATATCGTGCGCAATGCAGTCATCGACCCTGCGACAAAAAAGTCCTGAATTACGTGCTTAGCAAACACCATGCCGGCGCGTTTGTTGCGAAAACCGCCTCAAATTGGCGGATTTTCCCTATGTCGGCGGCGCTTGGCCTCTGGCCCGTCAACATTTTGACGGGCATGAGCGATCTGTCCAACCGTGCCGATCATGCCGATTAGCGTGCATTCGCGGCCTGCCCCGACGTAGCCTCGGCGAAGTCGGGTGCATTCGCGGTTCCAGCGCTTCAATCGACCTTGTTTCGCGGCGTTTCGCGGCGCCGATACGCGGCCATTTCGCGGTCGGCCTCGGCGAGGATCGTTTGCATCGACCGCGGCGCCGCGTCGCCGTGGACGCAGCCGCAGCCAATGCATTGGCGCGCGCCGCGAATCGGGAACTTGTCGCAAGGCAACAGGCGGCCCGCGGCGTCGACGCGCCGGCCGTGTACGGCGTCGTTGGGGATGAGCGATTGCTCGGAGCCGCCCTGGTAATGCCAGTTGGTCAGCACGCAGCCGCCGGCGTTCTCCGGCGTCGGGCACGAACAAATGCAATAGGGCGTGTCGAAGAATTTCATCGCCGAAAAGACGATGCCTTTGGCCAGGTAGAAGGTCGTCGCCAGTTCGAAGGCCAGTTCCTTGTGCAAGACGAACGACTTGCGATTGGCGTGCAACGACCGAATCCAGGTGGGCGAGTACTTGTCGGCGAGAACGGGCAGAAATTCCCAATCCGGGTAGGTCGATGCCAGCAACGTCTCCAGCCTGTATTCCGGCGACCCGGCGGCGCGCCCGGCGGCGAGCCGCGCGAACATCTCCCGGTAGCGCGGCGCGGTATCGGGCAGCGCGCCGTGCGCCTCGATCAGCGCGTCGTAGCGCCCCATGATCCGGTCGAGCAGCAGGCGGTTGTCCGCGTCGGAGGCGATCGTAAACACGCGGCCGTCGTCGCGGAGCAGGTCGTCCGCCACCTTCGCGCTGCGGCAGGTGCAGTGGCCCATGAACACCAGCGGCGAATCGAGCAGATCGCGCCACACGGCTTGCAGCGGCACGACGCGGCCGTTGAGAATGTACTCCAAGCCGATCTCGCGCAGGCGGGCGAACACCTCGCCCGGCATCGCGGCGACCCACCACGGCGCGAGCACGAGCAACTCGTGGATGACCGGCGTCGTCATTTCGCGCCGCCAGAGCAGGTAATCGCCGATCGCGTCCGCCATGCGCCGCGCGACCGAGCGGTTGACCGCCGGCGGCGAGTCCTCGACGATCGCCCGGTACAGGCCTTCGAGCAGAGTTTTCTTCTCGACGCCGGCCAGTTCGCGCGGCAGGCTCTCCGGATTGGCGCGCAGCCGCACATCTTTGATCCGTTCGACCAGGTTTCGGATTTCGTTCACCGCCATCGGCAGCCGCCGGCGCAGTTCCAGTTCTTCCGGACTTTCAAATTCGTGATTGGTCAAGATGGCCTCATTAGGTTTGCACCACAGAGGCACAGAGGAAACAGAGATTTCGATGTAAGGTCCTCTCCGTGTTCTCTGTGGCTCTGCGGTTCATTCTTTATTCATTATCCCAAGCGCAGCGCGGGATTTCCCATTTCGCGGCTTATTGGTAGTCGAGCCCTTTTTTCTTCAGTTTTTCGACGAGCGTCGTGCGTTTCAGGCCCAGCAGTTGGGCCGCGAGGTTCTTGTTGCCGCGCGCCTTCGCCATCGCCGCGGCAATCAGGCGGTTCTCGAAATCGTCGACCAGGCCGTTGAAATCGACGCCGGCCTCCGGAATCTCGGCCGCCTCGCCCGCGGGATCGATCTTCGCAGCCAGGTATTTTTCCGGCAGATCGCCGAGCGCGATGCGGTCGTCCTCCGCCAGGATCACGAGGCGTTCGATCAGGTTCTCCAGTTCGCGGACATTTCCCGGCCACTCGCACCGCCGGAAGACATCCAGCAGTTCCGGGCCGAATGGCCGCAATTTGCGATGGCGCAGGCGGCAGAAATTCTCCAGAAAGTAATTGGCCAGCAGCGGGATGTCATCGAGGCGCTCGCGCAACGGCGGAATGGCGATCGGAATCACCGACAGCCGATAGTACAAATCTTCGCGGAACTTGCCCTGCGCGACCAAATCCTCCAGGCGGCGGTTGGTGGCGGCGATCACGCGCACGTCGACCTTCTTCGCGCGATTGGCGCCGACGGGCTCGAACTCATGGGATTGCAACACACGCAGCAGCTTGACCTGCAGCGCCGGGCTCATGTCGCCGATTTCGTCGAGGAACAGCGTCCCGCCGGCCGCGGCCTCGAACCGCCCGATGCGGTTGGTCGTCGCGCCGGTGAACGCGCCCCGCATGTGGCCGAACAGTTCGGACTCCAGCAGCGTTTCGGGCAGCGCGCCGCAGTTGACCGGCACGAGATAGCGTTCGCGCCGCTTCGAGTTGAAGTGCAGCGCGCGCGCCACCAGTTCCTTGCCCGTGCCCGACTCGCCCTGAATCAGCACGGTCGAATCGGTGTCGGCGACCTTTTCGATCAGGCGAAACACTTCCTGCATCGGCCGCGAATCGCCCACCATGTTTTCGAAGCGGTATTTCTGCCGCAGTTGCGTCTTGAGCGTGACGTTTTCTTGCAGCAGTTCCTGGTAGCGCAGGGCGCGGTGCAGAACGATCAGCAGTTCTTCGACGCGGAACGGATGCGTCAGGTAGTCGAAGGCCCCGTTTTGCATCGCCTGCACCGCCGCCGGGGCCGCGCCGGCATCGGCCACGACCACGATCATCGTGCGCGGCGCAATCGTCTTGAATTCGCGCACCAGGTCGAGGCCGGCGGCTTGCGGCGACCGCAGGTCGGCGATCACCAGTTCGCAAAGATGCGCGCGAAACGCGTCGAGCGCCTCGGCGCAATCGCCCGATTCGACGACGAGAAACCCCTCGCCCGCAAGATGCCGGCGCAACTCCGCGTTTTCGGCGCAATCGCCGCCGACCAGTTGAATCGTGGCCCGGCGCGATTCCGTCATCGCCATTGTGGTCGACCCTGGTTCATTTTCCCGTTTCTTCGCCAGTGACGCGGCGGAGATTAGCAAAGCGTCGGAAGTTTGACAAGGAAAAACTGATCGAATTCGCGAAGTTTCCGCAACGCTCAACAAATGGCGGTCTTGAAATAACGGAACGGCATTTGGTGTCGTCAATTTTTTGTCTAAATCGGTCCGGCGTTTCTGAATGCCGCTTGACCAGCCCATAAGCTCACGATATAGTGACAACGCTACATGCGAAAGGGAACGCCTCATGCCGAATGTCGACCTCAAACCACTGTCCGTCGTCGTCACCCCGGCCGCCTGCGACGAATTTCGCCACGTCCTCGCCGAGCCAGGACGCGCGGGCAAAACCATCCGCCTCACGTTTGCCGGCTTCAGTTGAGGCGGGCCCAAACTGGGCCTGGCTCTGGACGAGTCAAACGACGCGGAGATCATTTACCGGGAAAACGGTCTGACGATCCTCGGCGACGCCCGCCTTCAGGAACAAGTTCGCAACGGCGGCGGCGTGACCATCGATTTCGCCCCCGACGGCCGGCGCGGCCGCGGGTTCGTCATTTCGCTGCGGGACGCCGCGGGGTGCTGCTGAGCCCGACATTTTCGGCATGATTTTGTACACCGCAGAGGTCGCAGAGGACGCCGAGGATGGGCGCGTTGGGCGTCGTTCTCGGGACAAACGGCGTCAGCGAACCGGTCACTGTCGACTGACCACTGACCGCTGTCTTTAGCAGTTCTTGATCTTCGCCACCGTCTGCGTCGTCGACCGGCCAGGCACGAGCGGAAAGCGGATAACTTTGCCGCCGTACGACTCGACGACCTCGCGGCCCACGACCTGATCGGGGCCCCAGTCGCCGCCCTTCATCAAGACATCCGGACGAATCGCCTCGATCGCGGCCAACGGCGTAGAATCGTCGAAGATCGTCACGAAGTCGACGGCGTCGAAAGCCGCGAGCAGTTCGGCGCGTTCCTGCTCGGGATGAATCGGCCGGTCGGCGCCTTTTTCCAGCGTGCGGACCGAACGGTCGGAATTGATTGCCACGATCAGCAGGTCGCCTGCCGCCTTGGCCGCCTCCAGCAGGCGCACGTGGCCGACGTGCAGCACATCGAAGCAGCCGTTGGTGAAGGTCACTTTTTTTCCGGCGCGGCGCGCTTCGGCCAGGCGGCCCGGCAACGCGGCGACGGGAACGAGCTTGTCGGTTCGGTATTTCATAGCCTTAGGGGTAATAAATGACTAGTTGGATGGAATGCGTGAAGTCTCTGACGTGATCTACGCTGCCCTGGAACGAGTAGCCGATCGTGCCGTGTTTGTCGACGAAACCGAGGCCGACCGAGTACATTCGCGCGCCGGAAATCTCGTCGTAGTTGAAACCGCCGCGCAACGACAGCAGTTTGACGATGACGCCCTCGGCGCCGGCCGCAAACACAAACGTCCCCTTCGGCTGATAAAGCGGGCCGTTGAGTTTTTTCAAGCCGTCGAACACCTTGGTCACTTCCAAGCTGACTGTGGCGTAGTCCATCACGTAGCCGGCGACGCCCAGCGCCACTTCGCGCCGGACCACCAACGGCTCGTCGTTGCCCAGCAGGTTGCGCCCGGTCAGGCCGACTTTGATCAGGTTGATCGCGTTGATCAACATGCCCACGTCAAAATCGAACTTGCCTTTGCCGGTCGGATCGAAATTCACCCAGCGCGCCGTCCCGCCGAAGTTCACGATGTTGGCGAAGCCGCCGGCCGCGGACAAGTCGGCCTGAAAGTCGGTGCCGTGTTTGAACAACTGGTTGGACGGGTCTTGGGTCGTGAACGCCGCGCCGACGGCGACCAGAGGGTTGACGTAGCCATCGGCGATGGCGAGGTGATACCAATCTTCGCTGAATTTCTTGTTCGCGGGCGCGGTGGGGGTCGTGTTGTTGAAATAGCCGTTGCCGAATTCGTTGCTCGATGTTTTCTGAATCAGTTGCGGTTGCAAATAAGGGAAATCGCCGAACAGGTACTGATGGTATTCGTAGTTGATATCGAACCCCATCTGCTTGTTTTTCGTCAAGGTCGTCAGGCCCGCCGGGTTCCATTCGATCGCGTCCACGTCGTTCGCCACGGCCGTGAACGCCCCGCCCATGCCGATCGGTCTCGTGCCCCAATACATCTGCGCGTCCGCCGCGCCGACGCCGGCGAGCAAAAACGCCGCAACCAGCGCAAACAGGAGCACTCCGCTTTTTTCCCTATCGACAAACATGCGTGGCAACCTAGCGAACTTGCGTCACGGTGTCAAATTATGGACACTCGCTACGCTGCGAAGATTCAGAAATCCGCATGTCGCGGTGTTTTTAACCGCAAACGAAGCGGGATTTGTTTTTTTGTTTTTTTTACCGCGAATGCACGCGAACAAGAACGGATAAGCATTGATTGACCGTCCGATCGTGCCGCTTCGCCTGCATTAGCGGTTCCATTTCTTTCTCTAATCATTCCGGCCATCCATTCTCATTCGCCGTTCCTGCTCGGTCTGCCGCTTTCTGACTTCTGACTTCTGGCTTCTGGCTCCTTGGCCCGCCACGTTCTGTTGACACCGCCATAAGCCCGTGCTAGGAAAAAGGCCCTTTTTTGTTCTTTTGCAGCGTGCGGCTGTAGCTCAGCTGGATAGAGCGCCGGACTACGAATCCGTCGGCCGGGGGTTCAAATCCCTCCAGCCGCGCACCTCAAAAGCCCTGAAAAACACGAGTTTTCAGGGCTTTTTTCTTATCTTTTGATTTTCTCCCCGGAGGTCAAAAAATGGCTAAAAGGCGCCAAAAATGGCGCTGCCTTGTCAAACGCTTGGCAAACGAAAACGGGCCGGCGGAATCTTCTTGACACTATCTAACAGCTTCGTATATGGTCCGCGCCATGAACGGCGAACGCGAATTCTCTTTCGACGAAATGCTCGACACCGAACAGGCCGCCGATCTCGCCGGCGTGAAGCCCGTCGCAATCAGGCTCGCCATCAGCCAAGGGCGGCTGCGCTCGACGAAGCGCCGGGGCGCACGTTTCATCAGGCCCGACGATTTGCAAGCGTACATTGCGGCCAGCCGGAAGCTCACGCCAAAAGACCCGGCGCGCGCCGCGAAAAGCCGCGCCCGAAAATTAAAGGCAAAAAAATAACGGAACGTCGAGTGCGTCGATCGGGCGCGGCAATCTTCGCCGTCTCCGTTCCTTGCCTCGCGCGAACGCCGCTGGTAAGATCGTTTCGTCACCACGGGAATATGCTTTCTGGTCAGGGAAACGAATCCAGACTTCGGGGAGGCACGGAATCCTATGTCGAGTCTAACTCCGCCGACGCCAAAGAAATTCCTCACCAACCAAGGCGACAACACTCTGAGCAAGCGGCTGGAAAAAATTCTGCCGCTGACGCATGACTTCGATTGCCTCGTAGGCTACTTTTTCATCAGCGGCTTTTTCAGGCTCTATCCCGCTCTCGAACCGGTCAGCAAAATACGAATCCTGATTGGCCTCAAGAATGAGCAGGTCGTTTATGGTCTGCTTCGGACGGCCGACAACGGCGACGAGGAAGGCGTACCGGCCACAGCGGAGGTCGTCAAAACTTTAGGCGGCATGATGCGGAGCGAACTCGTCCAGGCGTCGGATTCAGCCGACATCGAAACGGGTGTCCGAAAATTCATCGAGTGGATTCGCTCAGGCAAGCTGGAAGTGAAGCTCTATCGGGCGCAAAACATCCATGCCAAGGTTTACATAATGACCCCGGAAAATCCAGACTCAGACTTGAATACAGGATGGGTCATCACGGGGTCGAGCAACCTCTCTCACAGCGGACTTGAAGGAAATCTGGAATTCAATGTCTTGTTAAGAGAACCAGAGGAACACGATTACGCGCTGTATCGGTTCAACGAACTTTGGGCGGACGCCGTGGACGTGAAAGACGTTCACGAGACGATCATCAAGACCGTGGAAACGGATTCGCCGTTCGCCTTCTTCACCCCCTACGAACTCTATCTGAAATTTCTCGCGGACTATTTCCGAGACTACCTGGGCGACCGCTCGAAGTTGAACGCCGAGAACCTGCCGCAGAATTTCAAGAAGCTGCAATACCAGGAAGACGCCGTTTTCACGGCGCAGCAGATGCTCAAGTCCTATGGCGGCGTTTTCCTGGCCGATGTCGTCGGCTTGGGCAAAACCTACATGTCGGCGCTTTTGGCGCTGCAACTCGACGGCCGATGCCTCGTCATCGCACCGCCAAGCCTCCTTGATGAGAACAGCCCCGGCTCATGGCCTCGCGTGTTTCGTGATTACTGCGTCCCCGGCCACAAGTGCGTCTCCATCGGCAAACTCGAAGAGGTCTTGGAGCAAGGCGTCGAGTTCTACAAGTACGTATTTATCGACGAGTCGCAACGGTTCAAGAGCGATTCGACACAGCGTTACGAGCTTCTCGCGCGCATCTGCCAGAACAAGGGCGTCATCCTGGTTTCGGCGACTCCTTACAACAACACCATTGACGACATCTACAGTCAGTTGAAGTTGTTTCAGCCCCCTCGCATGAGCACGATCCCGGGCCTCCGCAATCTGGAAGCATTTTTCGAGACGCTGCGAAACCGCATCAAGCCATTTCATCGGGTCGATGACGCCGAGAACTATGTCGCGGCCGTTGAGCAGAACGCCAAGGAGTTGCGCGAACGGGTGCTCAAATACGTTATGGTGCGCCGCACGCGCCGCGAAATTGAGGAATTCTACGGCGACGACCTGAAAAGACAGAAGATTTGGTTTCCAAAGGTCGCCGATCCTGTCCCGCTGCTCTATCAACTCAATCGCACGGAGAGCGAGGTTTTCTCCGACACGTTGAAAAGCATTACGAGTTCCGACTTCCACTATGCGCGTTACCAGCCGCTGAATTATTACACTGGGCCGGTCCAAGAGCAGGCTTTGCAGGGCCAGCGCAACCTCGCCACGTTCATGAAAATATTGCTCGTCAAACGACTCGAAAGCAGCTTTCACGCATTCAGGGAAACCATCGGCCGGTTCATTAAATCCCACGAACTTGTCTTGAAGGCGTTCGATAACGAACACTCCGTTTATACGAGCCGGAAGCATAGCAACAAGGTGCTGGAATTTTTGGAGAAGGGCGACGATGCTGCCATCGACGCTCTCATCGAACAAGAAAAGGTAGTAAAATTCCCCGCTAGTGCTTTCACTGCGGCTTTTCGTCGAGACGTTGCGTCAGACTTGAAGACCTTGCGTGAAATTCAGAGATCATGGTCGGGCGTGAAACGAGACCCGAAATGGATCGAGTTCAGGCGGGTTCTCACTTCGGAGCCAAGGTTGAAGAAAGGGAAGCTCGTCATCTTTTCTGAATTTGCGGAGACGGCTGAGTATTTGGCCAAAAAAATTTCGACAGAGGTCGAGCGGAAGACGATCTGTTTTAGTGGGGCTTCCAGTCCTGAACTTCGCCGCGAGGTCATTGCCAACTTTGACGCGAATTTCGTGAATGCCAGAGACGATTACCGAATTCTCGTAACCACCGATGTCCTGGCCGAAGGCATGAACCTGCACCGTTCGGCCACGGTCATCAACATCGACATACCTTGGAATCCGACCCGCATGATGCAGCGGGTCGGGCGCGTAAACCGCGTCGGCACGAAGTTCACGACCATTTACAGTTACAACTTTTTCCCCACCGATGAAGGCGACGACGAGATCGCCTTGACGGAAGCCGCGAAGTCGAAAATCCGCGCCTTCATTACGCTGCTCGGCAACGATGCCCGCCTGCTGACACGCGACGAAGAAATTACCGCGCACAACCTATTCGACCGCATCAATTCCAAGAAAGCGGTCGAGGGCGATGCACCCGAACCCAAGAGCGAGTTGAAGTATCTGCGCCACATTCTCGACGTGAAGGAAAAACAGCCGGAGCTTTTTCAGCGCATCGTCAACTTGCCGCGGAAAGCGCGCTCAACCCGCGCCCACGCGCCGGAGCCAACACCGGCAGATCGCCCGGATGCCATTCCGGCGCCAAGCCGCCCGGCTCTCATCACTTATTTTCGCCAAGGTCGGCTCGACAAATTTTTCCGTTCCCATGACGGCAATGACTACGCCGACGAACTCGACTTCTTCACGACGGCCGAAACTCTCGAAACCACGGTCAAGGA
>CAZHPN010000137.1:0-17054 GCA_964534375.1 uncultured bacterium
CGGCGCCATTTCCGAGTGCGAATGGCGTCAATTATCCAAATTGGTATTTGCGGCACGAATCGACGGGGAATTATGAAATCAGGCCGCCGTACTCGATTGCGGCAAACGGCGCGGTAACGCAACACGTCGCCGGCGACTTCGCGCTGCCTTCGGTCCAGTTGACGGCCGTGGTCCCGGTCATGCTGGCGTTCTCCTTAATGTGGGAAAACGACACGGCGGGAAATTGGTTTTTCCTGCTTTCCTTTTTCTTGCCGCCCATTCTCGGGAATCCGTGTATGCGCGTTGACTCCGAATTCTACTTCTCAACCCTGCAACTGAAAGCGTAACGCCATGTTGAGACCTTTGGAAAAATCCCCCTGGGGCCGCAGACGGGCCGCGCCGGCGCCGGCGCCGCGCGCCGCGCGTGAAAAGCCGGTTCTCGTGCATGTGATTCCCTTCGGCCTCGTCGAGCATGGCGTTCAATCGCTCGTGCAGGACATTTGCCGCTTCGAGGGCGGCAAGTGGGAAATGCACGTCGTTCATCTTGGGCCGTGCAGAATCAAAATCGAAAATGCGGTCGTTCATTCGGGCGTCGATTACGGCCGCGCGCCGTCGCTGGTCGCGTCCCTCGACCCGGACGCCGTGATCTACCATATCCCGCTGATGAACTACGGGCGCATCAATCCGGCCCTGTGCCCGATTTTCTTCTTCTTTCACATTCCGGCGAACTTGCGCGCCCCCAAGCCGGATTGGTGCAAGCCCGCGGGGGTCTTTTCCAACTACATGCCGTCGCCGGGAAACCTCGGCCCCGGCTGGAAGCCCGAAGAAATAACGGTCGTGCCGTTGGGCGTCGATCTGCACGCCTGCACGCCGGCCTCGAAACGCGAGCGCCTGGTCGCGGGCTACGTCGGCCGGCTGGTCGAGGGCAAAATCCCGATGGCCTGGGTTGACGCGCTGCTCGCCTGGGGCAACCCCGGCCGGAAATGGCAGTTTGAATTTTACGGCGACGAAACCGGCGCGCACGCCGACGAAGTAAAAGCGAAGCTGGCCGGTCTGAATTGGGTTTCATTCCACGGCATCGTGGCGCGCAACCTGTTGCCGGTCATCTATCGGTCTTTCGATGTGCAGGCGATTCCCTCGAAGTCGGAAGCGGGCAGCTTGGTCGCCGTCGAGGCGATGGCGTCGGGCGTGCCTGTCCTGGCGCGGCGCATCGACGGCTTGCCGACCACCATCGAGCGCGGCGGCCTGTTTTTCGACACGGACGCCGAATTTTTCGCGCTGTTGGCGGAAATGGAAAACGCGGACTACCGCGCCGTCGTCGGCGAGGTCGCGCGCGAAATGGCGGAAACGCGCCCTCTCGCGGTGCAGGCGCAAAAATACAGTGACGCGATTTTCGCGGCCCTGAGCCGAGGCGACGGTTATGCGGGCTATTGAGGCGGCGGGGCTGCTGGCGAAGGCCGGTGTCGCGTCGTCGCTGATTGGCGACCCTGACATGGAATTCGGGGAGTTTCGGCCGTTCTGGCAAGGCGTGGCCGGCTGTGCGGTGTTTCTGTGGCGCGCGAGCGCGAGCTATCCGGCGATGGACGGGCCGGCGAGCGTGCCGTCGCTGCTGATTACAACGTCGGCGCTGGCGGCGCAATTTGTCGGCAAAATCCCGGCCATTATCACGGTCGCGGCGCCGCGCGCGGCGTTTGCGGTGGTTCAAACGGCGCTGCTCGGCATCGGGGCGGCGCAGATCAGCCCCCTCGCCGTCGTCGAGCATTGCCTCGTCGGGCGCGACGTTCAGATTGAGCCGTTCTGCCATGTCGGCGGCGATGGCCTCAGCGCGAACCGAACCGGGAACCGCCAACTGCACACGCCCCACGGCGGCATCGTGCGCCTGGGCGACCGTGTGCGGCTTGAATCCATGACGGTAATCGAGCGCGCGGTGATGGGCGAAACCGTCGTCGGCGATGATTGCCAATTTGGCAACGGCAACAACGTCGGGCATGGCTCAGTGATCGGCAAGCGTCTCGCGTGCGCCGCCCGCGTCATCATCTGCGGACATTGTGAAATCGGCGACGACGTGCGGCTCGGGGCCGGCGTCGTGTTGCGGGAGGGTACGCGCGTCGGCGACCGGGCGTTTGTCGGCATGGGCGCGGTCGTGGTTCGTGACGTGCCGGCCGATGTGGTCGTGGCGGGGAATCCGGCGAGGATTTTGAAAGGGTCGGTTGCACCGTGGTAAATCTTGACGTGGGTTGCTCGCGGCTGCTGGCGATCGGCGCGCACGCCGACGATGTGGAATATGGCATCGGCGGCTGGTTGCAACGCTTTTCGTCGGCGCGGGTCGTCGTTGTCACCGATGGTCGGCCGGCGCGCGTGCGCGAGACTGAGGCCGCGGCGCGGATCTTAAACTACCAGCCCGCGATTCTCGACTACGCCGAGAACGACGTGAACCTTTCGCGGCTGGTCGTCGCCCTCGATGCGATCCTCGCCGGCGAGCGGCCCGACCTGATTGCGGTTCATTGGCCGAACGACACGCACCAGGACCATCGGGCGGCGGCGGCGGCGACCCTGGCCGCGGCGCGCAACTTCGACGGCGCGATTGTGTTCTACCGCAGCCCGTCGTCGGCCGATTTTGCCCCCAATTTCCTCGTGGCGCTGACCGACGACGAATGGCGCGACAAGCTCGCGGCAATCCGCGCGCACGCTTCGCAGATGAGCAAACCGTTTTTGAGCGACAAGGCGCTGCGCGCCGTCGCCCTGTCCTGGCCGGTCCTGTGGCATCAAGACGCAAAACTGTGCGAACCGTTCGCCCTTCACCGTTTGATCGTGGGGTAAAAAATGGCGGCAATCGTCGAACAGGACGGTCGCGGGTTGCGCGACGACCGCAGCGTTTCAGTAACGGAGTGCGCGCTGACCAGGGCGGCGTGCGTGGCGACAATTCAGGGCAAGCTCGCGGTCGGCGAGGAAAAATTCGCCGAAGTAATGCGGCAACTCGCGTTCAACACCAAACTGCTTTATTTCTTCGGGGCCGGAATGCTCGGCCTGATCTCTCTTGTCATCGGCCTCTACGCCAAATTGCCGAAATGACCGGCCATGAAAGACAAAAACGCCAGTATCAACTATGCCATTTTCAAAAACACCGAGGCCGAAATTCAGGCTCTTGCCCGCGCGAATCCGGTTACGCTCGTGGCATTTTCGGGCGGCAAAGACAGCTTGGTTCTGCTCGACCTCTGCTCGAAGGCGTTTCAAAAAGTCGTGTGTTTTTTCATGTATCTCGTGCCAAACCTCGCCGTCGCCGAAAAGCAGCTTGACTATGCACGCGACCGCTACGGCGTCGAAATTCTGCAATATCCGCATTGGGCGACCATCAAAAGCCTGAAAAATGGGGTCTATTGCAACGTTCATCCCTCGTGGGATGCAGTCAAAGAACAGACCGTCAACGACGTGCATGAATGGGTCAAGGCCGACACGGGCATCCCGATCATCGCGCACGGCGCCAAGAAAAGCGACAGCCTTTGGCGGCGGCGCTACATGGCCGCGCGGAAAAACAAGAAAGACGGCGCTTACTACCCCCTGGCCGACTGGAACAAATACGAAGTGCTGGCGTACCTGGGGCTGAACAACATCCCGCTGCCGGAAACGTCGAGCGGCGGCAAAAAGGCGGCGTCGGGCCTGGGCCTGATGACCGAATGCCTTTTGTGGCTGCACGACGAACACCCCGAAGATTTTGCAAAGGTGCTGACTTGGTATCCCTACGCCGAGGCGGTGGTGTACCGGAGAGATTGGTATGGAATCAAATACTGAATTGGGCGCGGCCGACGAGCAGACCGGCGAACAAGGCGGCGAGAAGTCGGGGCGTAAGGGGGCGCAGGGAAAGGCCGGGATGCGTCGCGGCGCCGCAAGCGGCCGAACGAAGGCGCGGCCACGGCGCGGCAAGGGGCCGAAGGTTACACCGGGCGGGCTAAACCCGTTCGAGAAGTTTGAAGTCGTCGAAATTCACCGAAGTTTGATTAAGAACGCGCCCTATAACCCGCGTCAGATCACCGACGACGCCCGCGAGCGGTTGGGAAACAATATCGAAAAAGTGGGCCTGTTGACGCCGCTCGTTTGGAATGCGGAAACGGGCAACCTCGTTTTGGGGTCATCAGCGCCTTGAACGCCTCGACGCCAAGACCGGCACGCAGGATTACACCCTGCACGTCGCGCGGGTCCATCTCGATCCCGCGACCGAAAAAGCGCAGAACATTTTTTTCAACAATGCCAACGCGCAGGGCTATTTCGACATGGCCGCGCTCGAAACGATGTTCAAAGAGGAAAAAATCGACTTCGAGGCCGCGGGCTTCGACCTGGGGGAAGTCTATAAAGAGTTCGGCGAATCGCCGCTCGTGGAACAACCCGAACAGATGCTTGAGTTGTCGAAGCGAATCCGCGAGGCCGACGACCGCCAGAAACTAATCCGCGAAACCGTGAAAACGCGCGACGATGCCGATTTTTACCTCGTCGTCGTTTTCCCCGGCCACGATGAGCGCGAAAAGTTCACCGACGCGCTCGACCTCGACGACAACCGCTATATCGACGGCAAGAGTCTGCTCGCCAAATTGCTTGCGGCCCAGGCCGCGGCCGGCGCGATCTCGACCACGACGGCGACCGCGACCGCGGCGGCGGCGGAAATGACAGTTTAGCAAGGCAGCGCCCCGGCCTTCGACGGGGGCGGCAAACGTTTGCGAAAGGATGATGGAAACATGGCGAAACGCGGAACCGGCAAGCTCAAGGTCAGCGCCGCCGAAGCGAAATTCTTGGGCGGCGGCAAAGGCAAAAAGGGCGGCAAGGGCAAGAAACTCAGCGGCGCGATCAGCCCCGGCGCTCGCAACAGCCTCGGCGGCTGGTACTAACCAGCACGGCCGTCTCACGACGGCCGGTTAAACGAAAAAGCCCCGGCGCGGCCGTAAGGCTGCGCCGGGGCTTTTGCATTTGATTTCCGTTTATCTTACAATCGCAACCTAGACGCGCTCTACACCTTGGATTTTTCAACAAACAGGCTCAACAAGGCGAAGGGCAAAGGTCATCGAAATGGACACCACGGCAACAACATTAAAACAGCGAACCCGTTTGCTGATCCTCATTCTTTATGTGGTCGGCTTGCTCATCACATCACGCCTCGCATTAGGTGCTTGGCTGCCACCAAGGTCGGAAAAAGGCGTTTGGTTCTATTCCGCATTGGCAGCTCTACTTCTCGGCAATCTCCTTGTAACGCCGTACTTCCGAAAGCCCACTAACTCGATTTCATACTCCGTTGCGGCTGCAATCGCGCTTCTAGCAGTGAATCCATGGGGCCGAACCAACTATATTGGATTTGACTGCTTTCTCTGGTCTTCGGCTATGGGGTATACGGGCGTCGTCTTTCTCGCCGGCATTTTCACGATAGCGCTAAAGGATTCTCAACGTGTAATATGGCAAAAATTTGACAAGTCGTGTTTTCTCGTGAGTGACACACTTGGCAATCCACGGGCAATTTTTTCCGTGATTTTCCTCTTTGCCCTTGTCACATTCCACCGGAGTTCACCGCGCGAATATATTATCATCGGGTTTGCCTGGGCCGTGTTCGTTGGGCTACGCCCTCTCGAATCCATCGCTGGCCTTTTCCGCAGATTCAGCGCGGTATGGTCAACCGAGGAGGCCACGGCTCGCCTTGGCACCGTCGTTGGCCATGAAACTCCTGGGCTGGTCCTTATTCGGGAAGAGACTTCCTCAGCGGTGTCTTTTGGCGATCTCCTTTATGTCCGAAACGAGAGCGGCAAGCCGGGAATCGCTGTTGCCCTAGATCACGTCGGCTTTACTGATGGTCGCTGGCTACGAGCGCAGCATCTATGCTCCGAAACCGAATCAGATCAATCTGCGCGAGGCCCATCTCTGGTTCGGGACGTTGCCGAAGGCAGCGTTTTTTTTGCCGACAAACGAAAGGTCTCCGCAGACACAAACTCGGCTGTGGACGATATTTGTAAGCGCCTCCTTGGGCTGGTTGCTCCGGATACGGCAGTCGGGACGCTACAAGTCGAGGTTGTCAGGGCCGATTTAGATTTGCAGTTGGGGAGCCTTATCCAAGTCAACATTGGCTCACGCACCGTTTTATACCAAACCATCGAAGGGATCACCAAGGAGGAAATTCTCCATCAAAAGAACACACGAGGTTTCGTTCGAGCGGTGGCAAAAAAGATTGGATGCTGGAACAGCGCCAACACAACATTCGAGAGTGTTCCGTGGCTGCCGCAGCCTAATGCGCCAGTTTTTCTGGCACCTCAGCAAACACCAACACCGAAAAGGGAAGCCATCGGCCACTTTCCACAAACGGATTACACAGTAAGAATCGACCCGCAATTTCTGGTTACGCACAACGCCGCAATTCTTGGCATCCTTGGTGTAGGAAAGACATTCCTTGCGCTAGAACTGGTTGAGCGTATGGTTGATGCAGGGATAAAGGTGATCTGCTTGGACCTGACCGATCAATACTCGCAGCAGCTTGCTGCCTTCTATAAAAGCGATGCGGAAAGCGCGTTTATGACCGAATTGAATGGCATCGGACTGTCAGGTAAGACCAATTGTAACAAAAACGTTGAAGAAGGCGGCAGCGTGCGGCCGTTCGAGGCGAAGCTCAAAGAACATCTTACCGCGTTTCTTGGACCGGCGGGCACCGACAAACTATTAATATTCAACCCCGCTCGGTTTGAGGTGTGGCGACAGGATAGCAAGCCGTTCCAAAACGTGGCGTCGATGGCGACACTGACGCCTACGGAAATAACACGTGTCATAACCGAAGTTGCGCTTGGCGTACTGCAAGCTCAGGGAATGACAGATCGAGCGAGGTGTTGCCTCGTCTATGAGGAGGCACATTCTCTGATCCCGGAATGGAATGCTGTCGCCGCCGAGGGTGACAAGGCCGCGACCAACGGTACTGCCAAAGCTATTCTACAAGGTCGGAAATTCGGACTTGGATGTTTGGTCATTACTCAGCGCACCGCAAATGTGACAAAAAGCATTCTTAACCAGTGCAACACAATATTTGCACTCCGCGTTTTCGACGCTACAGGGATGGAGTTTCTTAAGAATTACATAGGGAACGATTACGCCGGCGTCTTGTCGTCCCTAATGGATCGGCACGCAGTTATCTTTGGACGTGCATCATCTTGCAAAGACCCGGTACTGCTCCGCCTGAATGACCGTGACGAATTCTTGAAGATATTTCGCAAACAGATCAGCGTCGAATCCGTGTAAAAACCGCCCGCGCCGCCCAAGAGGCGGAAGGGAAGCGCGGGCGAGCCGTCAATTTCGCAGCTTGCCGGAATGGCGAACGCGGAATAAAACGAGCCGGGTCGCAGCATGTTTAGAACCTCACTTGCAAGGGACGCTCTGCCGCAATAACGCCGAGTTGTTGTCCGAGTCCCTAAAGAAGATTGCAACGGAATCTTTTGCGGCGTATAAGAAGTACGCCAAATGACGGAAACGGGGCAGCCGACGACTTAGCACGGAAACGGAGTCATCAAAGTGCAAAGATATGTGGCCAACGAGTTAATTCATTTTGTCGGCCGAGGAAAGCCTTCCGAGGTCGAACGGTACGAATTGCTGAAACATATATTAAATACGGGCCAGCTAATATATCCGACATATGATCCAAACAATGAAAAGGTAACGATGAGGCTAAATCCTAATAAGCCTTACAAGGACCGGCTGGACGTGGATGGCATAAGCTTTTGTGACATTCCGATTAATGATCTCAACATTCACATGCAAAAATACGGGAGATTTGGCATTTCTTTTCGCAAAAGGTTTTTGCTTGAAAAAGGCGCAAATCCGGTATTCTACTATGCCGTTGATAAACTGGAATGCGGAGCGGGGCTGCGTTTCGGTAAATCTGGCATCTTTTTTACTGATATTATGGCGATTGGACTGGAAATATTCAAGCATTATCGAGATGACACGACAACGTTTGACGCGCCAGAACACGATCTGCAAGGCACTAAAATTGGGAAGCACACTGGAATGACATTTGAACAATGGTACGGTAATTTGATTTCGGAATTATTTGCTTTCATAAAACCTTTTATGGGCGATCTTGATGAAGGCGACGAGGAACAGTTTTATATGGAACGTGAGTGGAAAATCACCTATAGGGTTGTATTTTCTATGGCGGATGTATATAGAGTTATTTTACCGCAGGAATACGCCGAGAAATTCAACACTGATTTCAGGGAAAAATATCTAGGCCAAATAACTTTCGCCGATGATTTGGGCGGCGGAAAAAGTCAACGGTGAATTTTGGAAAGCCTGTCGCCGACGTAAAAAGCCTCCGAAAACATCGTGCCGATTCGCCAGCGGCAACCTAGCTGATGGCTACTTGACCAATCGCGCGAGGGCGGCGCGCGAAAGGCGCAGCAATCACGTTCCTTTTTTGCCGCCCCGCTTCTGGGGCTTCGTTTGCGGGGCGTGGCGCGCAAACAGCGCCAACCCTTTTTTCGTCAACTGGTAGCCGCCCGCCCCGGCCTGTACGCTGGCCGGCAGCGCGGTAAAGCAATCGGGCCACGCAGACGGCCAAACTTGGCCGGTGCATGACCCGACGACGACTTCGCCATTTTCGCGGCGAATCACGACGTCACAAGAGCCTTCCGCGCCGGCCGGCAGCACCGTTTTCCAAAGCTGGTCGGTCGGCACGCCGACGAGACGCCATCGCTCGATGCCTAGCTCGTCGTTCGCCGACAGCATGGTTGCGTTCATTTGTCCTCTTTTCCGGTTAGAACAAGTTTCCCTGACGCGGCCGGCGCGCGGGCTTCTCGACCTTCACTTTTTCCCCTCCCCCGACCCGCAAATGCTCGACAGTGACCGGGATTGTTATTTTCGTTCCCCATAGCTCGAACTCGACAGGCTCGCAGCCGGCCGCAATCCATTCCGCGTAAAACTTCCGATGACAGGCGGCGGGGTCGCTCTCGGCGCACATCAAGACGATGTTGCCGCCGTCGAGAACATGCGCGCGGATTTCTTCGAGCGCGTCGATTACCTCGCCCTGGTCGGTCCACCCGAACCCGCCAAGCTGCGGGAAATGGGCGTAGCGCTCGCCGAGCAGATTTTCGAGATTGCGTTTGTTGCAACTCGGATTATGCCTCGATCCCGGCCGCGAGCGAACGTCAACAAGCTCCCGGTCGCCAATCGCGGCGATCAGCTCGGCGGCGGGCGTCAGGCCGTGGCCGATCGTGTAGATGGTAAAAGGCTTTCCATTCATTTGTCCGTTCCTTTCTCGTATAGCTTGCCTCATCAGTGCGTCGGGAACCACCCAGGCGCAGACGGCGACACGCTTGCGCGTGCCGTCGTTTCGGCGGGAAAGGACGGGGGAACGTGGCGGGAGAGCTACATCTTGAGCGCGAAGATTTGCCGCTGATTTTCGGGTTTTTTCTCGCTGGCTTTGACGATCTTGAGCGCGGCGATCTCGCGGCCCATCGCCGCTAAGTCGCGTTCGTCTTGCTCGACACACTCGACCAATTCGGCATTTTTCGCGCGCAGATCACTGAGGCACGCCGCGACCAATTCAAAGCCCTTCGTCATTTCGGCCTGCAACCCGGCGACCATTGTTTCGACGGCCTTGCCATACTCGATGAGCTTTTGTTTGCAATGTTCGTCAACAGCGTCGAGCAGATCGTCGGCGGGAGTGCGCGCGGGGGCCGTCAAAAATTCCTTCACGGCCGCGGCGCTCATGTCGTCCTCGATGGTCGCCGGCGCGGGCGCGGCCTTCGGCTTGAATTCATAAACGGTCGCGCCGGCCTCATTGTCGTCGTCGGTGGTCGGTTCGGTCGTCGTCATGGCGATCGGCGCCGCCTCGACAATCGCCGCCCGGTTGAGCGGCAAATTGCGCGGGTCGCTGATCGGCCAGGGCGTGCCGTCCGCGTCGAAACTGATTTTTTCCAGTTCACGAATCGCGGTCATCGCCAGATTCGACCATGTGCAACCGTCGTCGGATTTTGGGACCGTGATTTCGTGGGCCTCTTTCTTTCGGTCCCACAAGATCCCGTATTTCGCGGCGACGAACTCTTGAGCGGTCAACTCGTTTTCCGCGGTGAAAGACCGATGCACGTTGATAAAATCCGCGCCCATGAACCGCTGTCCATCATACGGATAGGCTTCATAGTCCATCGAGTCGGTCATTCCGTCGAATGTCGTGCGGGTGAACGCATTCGTAACCTGTTCGACCAGCGCGCTCGCCGGCCCATCGGTGTAGCCGATGCTCACCGAGCAGCCGCCGCTATACTTGCTGGTCGTGACCGAAAATTTGCAGTCGGGGAAAAAATGCTTCAACGCGAGCCGGATTTTTTTCGCGGTTTGCGTAGCATCCTCGAACGCCCATTCTTGCCGTCCTTTGTCCTGTTCGTTCATCTCGTGCCTCTTTTCTTCGGGCAGTAATCGCCCGACCCAGGCCCGCGCCGCGGGACGTGAGCTAGGGTCGTCGATCACACGACGAACCGTTTTTTTTCGACCATGCGAAGGGTGATTTTCTGTTGCGGCTTGCCGGCCGGCGTTTCAACGTGGCTGTCGATGACCCACGCAAGATTGTCCCAATAAACGCCGCCGATTTCTTCGACCAGCTTCGCGGGGTGCAGGTGGTATGGCCGCCGCGCCGGCTTGACCAGTTGGACGGTATAGGTGTCGTCGGCCGCCAAAAAAACGGTGACGTAGCCCTTGAACAACCGGCCGGTCACTTTGAAACGCAGACCGCCACGCATCAGCACGCCGTCGCGCTTTTCCTCGGGCATTGCCGCGAATTCGTGCGCGCCCCAGGAACCCAGGGTCGCATTGCCGCCGACCGCGAGAATTTGCTGCTTAATCGTGTTGGCGATCTCGACCGCTCGTTGCGCCTGTTCGTTATCCATTTTCGCCTCTTTTTGTTGGAGCATTGGAGTAATGCCCGCCAGGAACGCGCCGCGGGGCGTGTTCTAGGCGCGCACTACGCGCTCTCGACCGGCGACGCCTCGACTTTTTCCTCGTGCAACGACGCCGCGCACTCGCTCATCACATGGGCGAACCGCTGCTCGGCGGTAAGGCCGCTCAGGTCAAGCGGCTTCTCGCCGAACACCGGCCGCGGGGCTTTCGGCTGTTCGGGTTCGCCAAACATGCTCGCGGTTTTTTCTTCGGTGTCGGTGTCGGGGCGTGCATCGGGCGGGACGACGGCGGCGAGCCGCGCAACGTCCACGTCGAAAAGCGGGCGCGCTTTCTGGCCGAAAATGTCGGCCTGTCGCGCATCGGTTTTCCTCGATCTCGCGCCGACGACAACGGCCTCGTCGCCCGCGAATAGGTCGCGCCGGGTTGTCACTGTTCTTTTCATTTTCGCCTCTTGTCCTGTTTTGAGCGGTCAAAATCGACGCTCAAGAAAAGGCCCGAAGCACCGCGCTTCGGGCCTGATCTTGAACGGGCGGCGAGCCGCCTAAAACGGCACTTCGTCGTCGGTCCCTGTGCTTTGGCCGGAGTCTTGCTCTTGCGGTTGCTCTGGTGCTTGCTCTTGGCGCGCTTTTTCGCTTTCCTCGTAGTTGGCCAATTCAAGCGCAAGCTGTTCCCGCGACTCCATTTCGGCAATTCGCTCCGGTGCTCGCAAAAACGGAAGGTAATGCGTAAGGCACCCGTGAATCTCACCAAGGGCCAAACCGCCGTTAATTCGCTGGTGTTGCTCAAGGCAAATTTTCATCGCAATGAGCAATTTTTGGTCAAACGGAAGCGCGCCGATTTCCTCGCTGCTCACGTCGTAACCGTTTTCGCCGCCGACCTCGCGCAACACGTCGTTGACGGTGTTGTGCGCTTCGACGGTTTCACAATGTTCGCCCGCCGGGTCGCCGCCGTGGTAGTTTTCCCGAAAATACAGTTCGACGAACAGCATGAAGTCCCACGACCGGACTATTATCATCGGATGGTACTCAAGATAATCAAATCCGTTGAAGTAATAGCCGTGGAACCGCGGCCCCTTTTTGCGAGGATAATAACCGGCCTCCAAGTCAGGCACGAACGCCGGTTTCTCTTTTTTCGCTTTTTTCGGTTTGCTTTCTTCGACCGGCTTTTCCTTCGGTTTCGCCTTTTGGCTGGCAACCTTGCCGGCCTTTTTGTCCTGTTCTGTGTTCATTTTTGCCTCGCTTTTCGGGCGATATGCCCGCCAGGACCGCGCTTTTGCGTGGTCTAGGCGCGCACTACGCGCCGGCGCTTTCGCTTTTGGGTTCGTTGAGGGAGTATTGGGGCCAATCGGCCGGGGTGCTCAAATCGCCATGAATCCACGGCTTGTTACAACCGCATTCGCTAATTTCGCAGTATTCCGCGCCCTGATTTTGCCGAAGCTCGACGCTTTGCGTTTGGCGCAGTTCGGTCGCTTGCCGGCGCGACAACTCGTAAACATTTATCGCCACATCGACCGCATCGCGTCGGCTTTCTAATGCTTGGCAAAAGTCAGGCAAACAGCCGTGCGAACCGCCCATAATAATCCAGTGTGTTTTCGCCGCCTTGTTCATTTTTCGCCTCTTTTGTTAGGATTTTGGCCTAAAACGCACGGAAACCATGCGTTTTAGGCCGGAATCCCGAATGGAATCCGGTCTAGGCAGAAAATGAACAGGACATTACCGAGAATCCAAAATTTCTCGGTCGCCCGCGCGTACACGGTTTCTTCGCTCTGCTGCTGAACAGCAGGCTAACGCCAAGTCGTCGCGGGTTAAGTTATTCTATTGTCAATGGGGACGGGGCGTTAACATGCTCTTGCGCGGGTGGCCTTTTTTCCTCACTGGTTAAGAATCCTATGTTCGGCCTTGCCCCTTTCGCATCCTACGGGGCAACACGCGCGAAGTGTTGAAAATCTCAACACTTCTTTTAAGGCTGACATTAACAACGCCCTGGCTTGTCATCTTGCTATGGACTCCCCAGGACTTGAGCAAGCCTTAAGGGTCTTGCCCTCGCCTTACTGCTTGGAAAAGAACTAACTGAACATGCGTATTATAACGTAGCTGTTAGATAATGCAAGCATTATTTTCGGTTTTTTCGTTACATTTTGTAACGTTTGTCGTTAAAGAATAGCGGCCTAAGTGTTTAGTTTTACAACACTTTATGCGCTACCAGGGCGACCAGGGCGCTACCAGGACGGCAGGGCGCTACCAGGACGGGGCAGGGCGCTACCAGGACGGCAGGGCGCTACCAGGACGGCAGGGCGCCACCAGGACGAGCAATTTACATTACTACCCACTAAACCTAGCCGCCTCTTTCGGCAAGGTTAGTGCTGCGCCGTCTCCGGCCGCCGCAACCTTCGCGGCTTGCTCGACAAGTTTACTCAGGTGTGATTTTATCATTGGCATCGGGCATTGTTCACCATGACGCGGCCTTTTCAATTATTTCAATTTCACCGGTCGTCAGGCCATAAATTCTATATACGTGCTTGTCAATAGTCGCTTGCAGTTTCCACGACTCCTGCGCCCTTTCCGCACTAGCGGCACATTCGATTACACGTCTCACTAGACCAGCAATCTCCTCCTCATCATTTTTAGAACAAACCGGCACGGAGAATGATTCAAGGTACTTCGTCTGGAAGTAGTAATAGCTGTTGTTATACGGGTTGCTAGTGTTTTTGATGAAGTACCAGAGAACCTTGCTGTTTAGCACTCCGAGCAAAAACTCCTCCCCGATACGAGATGCACAGCCAACGAGGGAGTAACCCCCGGCATCCGGGTACCAACCCTGGTCGTCTAAGGTGAAGTGCGGCATATTCTGTAACTGAGGCGTAATAAGTTTCCTGCCATCAAACAGTCGTTTGTCCCGCGATCTATGCAGCGAAAACCAGCATTTGGGATTTGTCTTGTACTTGACCTTTTTTTCAATCAAATGCTTCTTAAAGGGCTTGAAGTAAGCGTAGGCCAATGGGAAGGCGGCCTTCATCTCTGCCTCTGTGTACGGCACCGTTTTTCCACGTTTGTCCAGGTGATGCGGATAGATGATGACTATGTCGCTCGTCAGCTTGCCGTAGCGTCTAATGTGCTCCCCTTTTACAAGCGGCTTCACAAGGCTTGCCTCGACCTCGACCTCGGCATTTGCAGCGGCCGAATAACCTACGTAGGTCTTACCTTTCCGTTCACCGCGCAAGACGAAGATATCGTCCCCGACGGTGACGATCCCTTGATAGATTCCCTTAACGATATCTGTTAAGGGCCGCGCCTGAGATTTTAGCTTCACGACGAGATCGGTGGACCCGGCGGTCTCGGTAGCCAATATCCAATGCCGACCGTCCTCCTCATACTTACGCTCGGCGAATTTTACCGCCCCAAAATCCTTCGTCGTTACGTACTTGAATTGAAAGCAGCTGTTGTTGCGGCTGTAAAAGAATATTCCAGTGTAGGTAGTGGCCGTCTCAAAGACCTGCTCGACGCCGAATAGAACGGCTTTTTTTAATCCGCCACTCTTGTCCAAGAAGACTTTTAGGCCTCGTCCATAACCTGCTGTGAGAAACCGATGTGGATGAATCAGGCAGACGGTTCCGTTCTTATTCATCTGGGCAAACGCAGCCTCAACGAACAACACATAAATATCGAACTTCCCTGACGCCGCCACGTACCTGGGTTTCAGGTATTGCACATACTTTGGTTCGATATTTTGAATTCTAATGTACGGCGGGTTTCCCATAAGAACGTCAAAACCATCCTTTTCACGAAAGACCTCCGAAAAGAAAAGCCGGTAATCGAAATCGACACGATGTCCGAGGGACTTCTCCGAGTGGGCTAGGATATTCTCGATGCGTCGATCAATCAGCTGTTTAAGCTTTGCCTTTCGTTCGTGGTCAGAATCGTCGAAATATTTCTCTTTGAGCGTCTCGATATCCGCTAACCCCTGTGACTGGAACGGAAAGCCCAAGAGCGAGTCGCCCGTGACGATTTTAAAATCGAGGTTCGGCAACGGTTTGATCTGCTGCACGTCTTCCTCGTCCACGACGAGCGAGAGCCAAAGCCGTAACTTGGCGATTTCGACGGCGCCAGCATCAATATCCACACCGTAAAGCGAGTTCTGAATCGCATGACGCTTAAAGTGGTAAGGTGTTCGTTCTGACAAACCGCTGAAATACGGATTCAACGCGGTGCGCGCACGGACAATCTCGGTCATCATGCCGACCGGGAAGGCGCCGGAACCAATGGCGGGATCACATACCGTGATGTTCTTGAGCGCGTCGTCGAGATCGCCGGCGTATTTTTCAACGGCTGCGGGGAGTCGGCGAATGTAGCTCGCCGTGCCGTCCTTACGGGCGGTTTCATAGTGCGCAGCCTGCTCGCCTTCGAGGATGAGGGCTTCGACTTCAACCCGCTGAATGATTCGGCCGTTCTTGTTGAGTGTGGTGTCAAGGTAGTTGATGAGGCTCTCCTGACACATATAGTGGACGATCTCGCGCGGCGTGTAGAAGGCGCCAAGTCCCTTGCGCCGGTTTTCTTCGATCAGCTTCTCGAAAACCTTGCCGAGCATTTCGGGGTCGATGGCCACGTCTTTTTCGAGAGGTTCGGCCTCGTTGACCGTGAAATTATAGCGGTCGAATACATCGAGGATGCCGGCGCCGACATCGCCGGCTGGTGACGGGTACTTGTTCGTAAAGAGCGTATTGGGCAGGTTGATCGCCGTTTTCTTCCAATCGTATCCGGCGAGCGGTTCAAACAGGCCGCCGTTGAGGAATGGTATGCGGCATTGGAAGGTCTGGCACCAAGCATCGTGGCCGCGATCCGTGGCGAGGGTGTCATAGAAAAGCGGTTCGAGGGTATCGCTGAAAAAGCACTTTTTTTCGCGCGTGGCGCGGTCGGCTAATAGACGAAGGAAATTGCGCGGGCCTTCCCCCCATTTGCCGCCCTTGGCGACGCCGAGCCAGCCCTTTTTCTGGATGAAGTAGAGGAAGACGATCTGACCGAGAAGCTTCTTGGTAAAGTCCACGGTGCTGACGCCCTTGGCCTTGAAATCGGCCCGGAGGACGGCGTTCTTCTTTACCAAAGCCTCCAAGGCGTCAAGCGCGGTTGCGAAGAGACGAGCGTATTCATTAAAAAACTCCTTCGTTACCGATTCAACGCTGAAAGCCTCCTCGATTTGGGCGAGCACCGGAACGTCGGATGTATTTTGAAGGAGCGCGAGAAAGCGAGATTGCGCCGTATGACATTTCTCGTCGGCGCCGACCAGGTAAGAGTATCGTCGCGCCGGGGTCAATCGCTCCTCGGGCTTGATCTTGCCGGTTTTCGGATCTCGCTTCGTTTCGTATTCCATGCGGACGTATGAAAAACGCCAGGATTGCGAATCGGGCGCCACAAAGGCGACGAGGCCCGCCTCCTTGTAACTATCATCGCGCTTGAGCTTGTGGGCGACGAAATCGCGCAGGGCCGTACGGGTGCGTTCCAGTTTGTAGGATTCGGTGAGATTGACGATGAGCACGTCGGCCTTCTCGTTCTCAGGCGTCGTAAAAGTGCCGATCCGTTGGCAGGATTTTACATGCGGGGCGAATGCGTCCGGCACTTGCATCGTCTGCGCTTTGGATTCGTCGAACCCGTTGCAAAGTTCGTTAATGAAATCGCGGTAGCGTTTTCGATCAAACGACGTTTGGAAGGTGTCGCAGACGATGCGTTGGGCCGTGGATTTGTCCATAGGGCAGTTCCTTTACGGAAGGTAGGATGAGAGGATGACTTCGCTGGGGGCGGCCGGCGCATCCTTTTCGGGTCTGGCGACCCGGCCGACAAGGTACTGGCTGGCGACATCCCTGCGGAGAATGCGGACCATCCCGACCGGATCGTCGGTCGTGTCGAACGCCTCCTTGACCTTCCGAATGGTATGCTTGCCGACTCGTCCATCGGCAATGATCTTTTCGACAGCAGCGGCGAATTTTCGATCCTCAGAATTGAGCGCATCGGATTGGCGAAAATTCCTCGCGCGCAGCCGTTTCAGGATGATCGCTTCGTTGCCGCTGCCGATGGCGGTTGCAGACAGCACCGTTTCAAGGC
Source organism: uncultured bacterium (assembly GCA_964534375.1). Taxonomy (GTDB): domain Bacteria; phylum Lernaellota; class Lernaellaia; order Lernaellales; family Lernaellaceae; genus CAZHPN01. Next base: position 16,974 of record CAZHPN010000137.1, read on the forward strand.
CGGGCGTCGTGGCGGATCGGAAGCCTTGCTTGTTCTTGTCCAGAAGCGGGTAGAACTTTTCGGGCGGGATTTCCTGCCGTT